>NZ_JAMYQN010000015.1:0-148016 GCF_040320905.1 Mesorhizobium sp. M0590 | reverse complement strand
CACCCCCCCAGGTTGGCCGCGCCGCGCGGGTGCCCCCCCCCCGGCGCCCACACACAGCGCCCCCACAAGGCGCGGCAAACTCCAAACCCCCCGCCCCCCGTTGGGTGGGGCCGGGCTCCAACTGAACGTCACTATTTCGTCGGGCTTGGGCGGCTTACTCCTCCTTCACCGGCCCGAACCGGCGCACGATCATTTCGAAGACGATGTCCGAAATCCACATGGCCGAGACGCCGATTAGGAACGCCGCGGCCAGCGTCGTGGTGTCGTCGTCCGGAGAAGGAATGGGCAGGCCGGCGGCGCGGAAATAATGCACGACCGGCAGCGTCAGATAGGCCGCCGCCAGCGCGCCGCAGATCGGCGAGGCCACCATTTCGCGGACCTTGTAGCGATGGCGCGACAAGGCCCGCAAAATGCCGCCGGACAGGCCGGCGACCAACACCGGCGCCTTGATGCCCAGGACGTCGAGCAACTCGTGCATCATGGCGTCCACCCGCACCATCTGGCACCCTGCCCGTTGAAGGCGTTCATCTCGTCGAGCTCGGGCCGGCTCATGGCGGCAACGACGGCCGCCGATGGCCGGCGCGGCTGGTTGTGGTCGCACCAGACCTGGCGCGGATCGCCGGCCGGTGCGGTTGTCGTGCAGCCGGCGAGCACCACGCAGAGGATCAGCGCCTTGCCCATTTCTCAGCCTCCGCTCTTGCTGCCGCATCGGTCATGCCGGCGGCCTTGCGCCCTTCGGCGGCGGCCTCGCGGTTCATTTCGAGGCGGTCCTCGGCGGCCGCGACTTTTGCCTCGGCCTGTTTGACCGCCTCCTTCTTCGCCCGGTTGATGCCGCCGGCAACGTAAAGGCCGATGCCGCCGGCCGCAGCAGCGAATACCGTCATGACGACCTTGTTGCCGATGATGGCGCTGAGAATGCTGAGAAGCGCTGCCATCACAAATCCTCCGCGCGGCGGCGGCGCAGGAACTCGGTCAAAACGCCGTTGATGACAAGAAACCAGGGGAACCATTCCCCCGGAATGATCGGCGAAAGCACCTGCGGGTCGACATAGGTGATGATGGTCGCAGCGATGCCGATGGCCGTCTGAAGCCGCGCCCAGAATATTGTTTCGCTGTCGCAGAAGAAGCTCTTGATCCGGGTCCACATGTCATTTCCTTCCAAACAGTTTCAGGATGGCTGATAGTTTCAGGATGGCTGCGATCAGCGCCCAGAAGCCGGGCTTGGCGACAGCCACGGAAGGCGCAGAGGGCGCGGCGGTCGGTTGTGGAACGGCAATCGGCTTCGCGGGCTCTGGCGGGGCTGCAGGGACGACCGCGGATGACGCCGGGCCGGCAGACGGCCACGGCGTGTCCTTGATGCGGCTCCATTTGCGATAGGCCTCGGCAAGCCTGGTATCGTAGGAGTTCTTGCGATAGCCGGCGCCGTTGTAGCCCTTAGCGAATCCCGACCAGTCATGATTGCGCAGATTGTCGTCGAGCCGCTTCTCGACGATGTAGTCGATCGCCGCGCCGAGCTGCAGCGCCTCGCCTGCCATCATTGCCTCGGCCATCGCCTGCACGGTAAGGAAGCCTGCCGCCTTGAAATTCTCGCCGAGGACCTGACCCAGCCCCCACGAAGCGGATTTGAGCGCCGCGGTTTCGTCGATCGCGCAAGCTGCCCTGAGCCGTGGGTAGCTATCCCTGGGATAGGGCTTCTCGCCCCACTTCGGATAAGCGAGGCCGGCGGCTACCGCTTGTGCCCGCTTGGCACCCGACAGGCTGCGGTAGAAGACGTGCGGTTCGAACAGGATGACCGGCCGGCCAACGGCGTCGAAGCCGTGCCCGCTGGTTTCAACATCGAGGAACGCGTGCATCTCGTCCTCGCCGACGCCGATCCGGGCACCGAGTTTCGGCAAGTCTATATCATCGAGGCGCCTGGCGGCGCCCCTGAACGTCATGTCCATGGGCAGTCCTTTCCGCCCTCGCGGGCAAGGTTTTGAGGTTGAAAAAGCAGATGCGTGGCGGCAAAGCAGAATTGGGCGGCAGCCCGTGCCGATGTTGCAAGGAAGGTTGATGTTTTCGACCTGCCGTGTGAAATGGCCGCGGGATGGTGCACATGTCTGATGATGAACAAACCGCTGCGGCGCGCTGGTCGGTGAAGTCCGAGCTCCGCGCCGTCGGTCGCGACAAGCCGCTGCTCGCGGTGCTGGCGGCGATCCTCTGCCTCTATTGTGCGTTTATCGCCGGACCGATCGTCTATGCGGTACTGGCCATCAACGGCATTGCGGATTTCTTCAAATGAAGCCAGTTCCGGCGATCTCGCTCAGGTCCCGGTTCCTGCGTCTACCGCGCCCGAAATTGCTCGACCTGGATGAAATTGCTTAGCCGGGATGAAACTGTTCCCGTCTATCGTTCGTACCTGTAGCGGGTACGGGAGGACACGTGACGATAAGAATCAGGCTTCCAGGCGGGACTTTGAAGATCAAGAAAAGGGACGAGCTGCGGCGCCGCGAGCAGAATCGCGAGGTGCCGGTTTGGCAGGTCGGCAATTACTTCGTCATCTGGTGGCCGAGCGGCGTGTCCGATCGCCCATCCTCGCCCAGAAAATCCTCGCCGAGGAAATAGCCCGCGCACCAGACGATGCCGACTGAGCAATGACGCCTCCGTGCGGGATCGGGAACCGCCGTGCGCGCCAAACCTCAAGACCGCTCGACTAGTCCCAGAAATAGTCAGCGGGCAGGCATTGACTCTTCCGCAGCGGAAGGTCTCTGATGCTGCATTGCACAATGGGGTGGCGGAATCGATGGCGGTGCGTATCAGGATGCCTGGCGGCACACTGAAGGTGAAGGTGTACCGCGAATTGCGCGACCGCGAACGCGCCCGCCGCATACCCGTCGTCAAGATCGGCCGGATCTATTTCACCTGGTGGTCGAACCGCCAGCGCCTGATTGATGATCAGTCGCCAGGGTGACGCATGAATTTTTTCGGCTGCCATGCGCCTGGGAAAGCCCGCCCCGACCTCCGCCGGCCAGCTTGCAAAATAAGTTGATGACCCTGCTGTTGACTCTTCCGCAACGGAAGGTCTCTACTTACCGCATTGCACGAAAATTGCTGCGTTGCACAACGGGAGTTGGACCGATGGCAGTGCGTATCAGGTTGCCGGGCGGCACTCTGAAGATGAAGACCTATCGTGAGTTGCGGGCCAGGGAACGCGACCGCCGCGTGCCTGTGATGAAGATGGGCTCGCTGTATTTTGTCTGGTGGTCGAAATCCCAGGACCCGCACCAGAAGCCGCAGGACAGCAGACGGTAGCGGCTCTGCCCGCGGTGGGTCCGCGTCGGCGATGAACCCTGACAATTCCGAAATACTGCCCAGCTGTAGGATTTCTGGTCGGCCTGCTGTGCCATTGTTGGTGCGCACAGCATCCCGAGCGGCCTCGCAGAGCAATTCTTCTGACGAACTTTTCGGCGATTTTCAAATGGCCTCCAGACAGGCGGACACGCGCGTTTGCAAGCTTGCAAACCGCCGCCGCTTGTCGCAAATAATTGTCCGCGGGCGGGCGATCAGGAGTCATCCATTGATGAATGTCCAATCGCGCATGCATGCTTTCCTTCGCTCAAGCCCCCTCCGATATTATTTTCACCTCGCAAAGGCTCGCCTTGCCGGGTCTCCGCAATCAGACGAAAGTGTGATCCTGTCGCAGATTGTTGGCCAAAGCCCGAAAACGTTCTTGGAATTTGGTTTCCATCCGACGGAGTACAACTGCATTGGGCTTAGTGAATTCAGGGGTCTGCTCGTCGACGGCGACGCAACGACCGTGCGGTTGGCGCGCTCGCTGCTTCCAAAGCGGATTGAAGTGCGCCAGAGCTTCATTGATCTCAACAACATCGAAAGTCTCGCCACGCATTTTCCGCAACTTGGAGTGCTTTCCGTCGATGTCGATGGAAACGACTACTGGTTTCTGCAAGCCTTGCTGCCAGTGCGCCCGGCCGTCATTGTCGCGGAGTACAATGCCAGCTTCGGGCTCAACCCCGTCACCGTGCCATACGATCCGTCGTTCGATAGGGCCGCAAAGCACGAAAGCGGTTGGTATCACGGCGCCTCGATCACCGCTCTGACGCAGCTCTGCAATAGTCACGGCTACAAACTCGTCGCTGTCTCGGCGGCTGGCGGCAACCTGTTCTTCTTGCCGCAGACTGTGGCCTTGCCCGGACTAGAGCCTGTGGAGGCGTACCGCGAGAGTGCACTTCGCAACGGCTGGTCAGGAACCACGGCGAAGGAGCAATGGGAGCGGATCAAGCACATGCCCTTCGTGACTGTGAGCTAACCGTGTGATGAGCATTAACCCAAAGGCATCATTTCACGACCCGGTCAGGCCGCACCAGGGCGTCAGCAGGGACGTCGGTTCGCACTATGGAACCGGCGGAGATAATCGCCCGATCGCCGATCGTGACACCCTTCATGATCATGGCACTGTTCCCAATCCAGACATCGTCTCCAATCACGATCGGAGCGGAGCGGATGCCAGGGTCGACTCTAGGATGGCCCCGCTTGAAGATGGCTTGCATCTGCGCGAAGCGCTTCTTCGGGTCCATAGGATGCGAGTTGGTGTCGTGGATCGCCACACCCCATGAGACGTGTACCCGCTTTCCGATCTTGATCCCCACCGGGTCTGACGACCAAATCGTCGAGCTTGGGCCAAGATAGAACCAATCATCAATGTTGATCCGACCCTCGTGGGCAAAGACCTGCAAATGCCCATCCAAATGGCTGTCCGCGCCGATTGAGACGCGAGACCGGTCACCGTGGATATTAAAGATCTCTGCCCCGGCGCCGAACTTCGTGCGCGGCCCGATGACGGCATTCTCCCTAGCGGCGCCCGTGGCGATCCACGACCAAAAGCGGCGGCGAAGAGTGAGAACGGTGGAGAAGACGCGCATTCGCGAACATCTGCCACACAGGACCATTCCAGTCTAGGCTCCGAAGAAGCCTCGGCGCGACAGACAACGGAGTTCCTCAGCGTCGAAAGTTCCGTGACGCAGACTGCCCGCAGCATTCGGATGGAGCTCATCGCCCATGTAAAGCAACGAGGTCAGGTAGCCGATGCCACTCTCACCACCTACGTCGATTAACGGTATGGACAGCAGCTTCGCCACTTCGCGCTCGGCGTTGAAGAACTGGTCCATGGTGTTGCCCTGGCCATTCACCCGACCTATCCGGTGCGTCGCGTGTCCAGGGCCGCCGCTGTAGGTGCCAATCATGACGATCTTGGCGTTCGGCGCACGCGCTCGGATGGCGGCGCACGCCGCCCACAGCGAACCATAGTGAGTGGCGTAGGTCGTGTCGCCGAGAGCGCCCAGGGGCGTCTCCTGCGCGCCAAAGGCGTTCGGGCCCGGCTCCAGGATTACCAACTCCGCGTCGACCGGAATATTGGTGATCGCATTGGACATTCCGTAGCTCGGATAGGCGGTGGTGCTCAGCCCCAAGGCCGAGCCACTGACTGCTAGATTGGTAGGGACCATACCGGTCAGACCGGCGAGGACGGGAACGTAGTAGGCTCCGGCCGAAATACTAGAGCCGATCAGCGTCAATTTCTTACCAACCAGGGCGGCCGAGCCGTCGTCATATGGATCGCCGCCGATGTTGGCCGGATCCGACAGTAGGCCAAGATACAGAGCGCCATTGGCGACTGCCGTCACGCCGGCGCTTTTGGTCCAGGCCGAGTTGGAGAGGTTTTCCGAAGACGAGAAGACATTCGGCCCACCATTGATGCTTAGAGCCGACCTTTGGACATAGAATCCAGACACACCATCGCCGACATACGGGTGACCGCCAGCAGACGGGAAAATACGCTGTTGCCAGTTCGTCGCGGCCGTGGCCGTTGCCGTCTTCGTGACCGTGCATTCGTACCAGCCGTTGCCAAGAGCGACGATGCTCGCGCCCGTGCCGGTCGCAGTCCCGGTGTCGAGATTGAAGGTGCAGTCGAAGATGACGGCGTTGTTGGAGTAGAGATTGAGACGATTGCGTTCGGCCTTTTTGGCGGTGACTTTCCAGACGATATTGTCGCCATTGACCACGGACCTGCCCTGATAAACGGAAGGATTGCCAGAGCCGACCATTTCGACAAGCTTCGATGCCGTCATTCGGCCTCTGACGGTCACGTCGAGGCCATCGACAAGCGGAGGCAGGGAGATCAGCACCGGTTCATAAGGGCTGACCGTGGTGGTAACCGTCACGTTCTGCTTCGTGAAGGCGGCGTTGGCGGGGTCGCTGCTCGGGAACAGGTTAGCCGGCAGGCCCTGCTTGCGCAGCACGATACTGCGAATGTACATACCGCTGGTTCCATCGCCGGTGAACGGAAAAACGCCAGCAGCCGACATGCGTGCCTGCACATTGTTCGTAATATTTGCCGCAGCCAGGACGACAGCCTTGCACTCGTACCAGCCGGAGCCAATATCCATGATGGCAGCGCTGACGAGGTTCGCGCCAGAACTGCTTGAGACGATACCCTCCTCAAGATTGAAGTTGGCTGTATAGGCCGCACCAGCCCCCGCGTGAATAAGCTGCAGAATGCTTCGCTCTCCAGCTTTGGCAATGGCAATGTGCTCGATCGTGTCGCCCGACACAAAAGAGTAGGATCGGTATACAGATGGGCTGACTGATCCGGCCGCCTCAGTTAGCCTGGCGGTCGGAACGCTAAGGCCTTCGATCATTGCTAGGCTATCGACGCTCGAAAGGAGAGCAGCCGTTGCCGCGCGAACGCCCGTGTCGGCCGCCACAGGCCCTGCCCCGACATTGTACAACCCCAACGAACCAGTCGAAGCTTCGGTCCAGAAATACTCGCCGACATCGACATTCCTGCCAAGCACCGCCACCGCCGCGGCGCCGGCGAGCCCTGCCGACGCCGCAAAGCTCAACGTCGGCGCCACTGTGTAGGAGCCCGGCGCGGTGATCAGTATCTGCGTCAGCGCCCCGCCCGCCACGACGAAGCGGCCGGCGGCGCCCGAACCGGTCCCGCCGGTAAACGCCAGGTCGAACGTGCCATTGGCGCCGCCCGAGCCTGCCGTGATCGCACCGTTGCCGACGACGCCGAAGCCGATTGCCGCCGCAGTCGTCGGGAAAATGCCCTTGCCGTAGAGCGAAGCGTCGCGTGCGGCCTGAGCGCTGATGACGGCGGCCGCGGCGGCGACGGCATCGGAATTGGTGGCAGCCCGGTCGGCTGTGGTTTGTCCGGCATTCGCGGCGGAAGCGGCTGCGCTGGCGGATGCCTGGCCGGCGCTGGCTGCGGCAGCATCCTTCAAGGCCTGGATTTCATCGCGCAGCGCTTCGACCTCTTCGACCACGTCGGCGATGTCGGGCGGAACGGACGCGGCGATGGTGATGGCATCGGCGCCGACGGCCGGCTCGTCGGCCGTGAACTCGAACACGCGGCCGGCGTTGACCGACCCGATCTGGGTGTGAACGGTCGTGCCCTTCTGCAGGGTGCGCGTAGAACGGGCGTCGGCGGCGCGGAACCAGTCGCCTTCGCTCGCCGTGTAGATGCCGTTCTGCGTCGGGTCGGCCTGGTCCTTGACCAGCACGCGGTCGCCGATTTCGGCCGGCACGCCGTCGATGGCCTGCAGGCCGTGCAGGAGGATGCCGCCCGTAGTTGCGAGGCGCACGGGTTCGCGTTCGCCGGTCAGGAGACGAACGGCGGCAGTTGCAGGTCGGGACATGAGGGCTTGCTCCATAAAAAAAGCCCCGCTAAGCGAGGCTGGAAGGGGTTCGGTGCTGGTGTGAGAAAGCTAAGCTACGCGGCCGGACACCGCGCTATTCGGCGCAGCCGGTGTATTCACGGACGATTTTGCGGATAGTGAGCAGCGCGCTCCAGGGCTACAGCAATCCGCCGATGAGCCTTCTTGTGCCGCCCATTGCCGCCAGCCCGCAGGCCATGCCGGCGCAGTCGGCGACCCAGTCGAGGATATCCATATCGCGCGCGATCAGCTGCGCGCCCTGAAGCAGCTCGATCGCCGCGCCGGTAATGGCGAGGAGCAAAACCAGTCTCGTCTTCTGCTCCGGCCAGCCGAGGCTTCCGAGCGCCGCCAGCACCGCGAACGCCGCGGCGTGGTTGAGCTTGTCGTGCTGGAAGGTGAAGCCCATGTCCAACTCCTGCAGGAACCGCACCGGCGAAAGCGCGAGCAGGAGAACGCCGGCCAAGGTGAGCAGAAAAACGATCCTTGCCATGGTCGAAAAAGAGTCCGTGCGCAACAGGTCAATCCTTCATCTGAGATAGGAGGCGATCCAGAAGGCACCACCGACTGGGACCGCTCTGCGGTTATCAGGCCATAAGCCAGCATCGTGACCACAATCAGACCGCGGTAAGCAGAAAATCAGCATGCGTTCCTCGAACTTCGGAAAAGATGTCCTCGGCGGGCTTGCGCGTCATGTTGCACTAGTTGATGTTGCCGGTGGGCAAGCATAACGGGGGTGCACTATGAAGCGACTAGGTTTTCTAGTCTCGATTTTGGCCGGCTTGGTAGGGTGCGCCACGCCCCCCGACAAGATTGCAGGAGTTCCGAATGCCGGCCCTTGCACGCAGGCTGACAGAGAGCGTTTGGCCGTCATATCAAATCAGCAAAACAAAGCTGCGAGCGGCGATGCCTTGGGCGTATTTCTCATAGGCATACCCGTCTCTTCTCTTTCAGGCGGCGACCACGAAACCGAAATTGCAGTCCTCAAGGGACGCTGTGGCGCGCCGAAGACTTAGCGAGGAGCATCTAGGGAACGCGACCGCCTTCTTGACCATTGATAGCTTTTTGGTCGAGCGCGGTGATGCCATCCACGTCGATACGCAAGACGGAATACGATCCGGAGAACAGAATCCTTTCGATTTGGTTCGTGGCCAGTGGCAAACGGTACGAGTTTGAGGGCGTGCCGCCGGAGACCTATGCTGCGTTCAAAGCGGCCTTCGCCAAGGGCCGCTACTTTAACGATCACATTCGCAACCACTTCCGCTACCGGCTTGTCGCTACCGACGACGGGTGACTACCTTTGACGATCATCCCCCGTTCGAGGGATGCGTTACGAGATACCAAGACCTAGACCCTAGTCGTGATAAAGGGACCGACTGCCGGAGGTCTAGAGTTCATCCCTCCGATGATGCCTACTCTGGTAGCGAAGCCGCCCCAGGGCGTCGGATGGAGTCACGAGGTCAAGTTCGACGGCTACCGCTCCCAGATCATCATCGACGCCGGCCGCGCGCGAATCTTCACCCGGCATGGCCTGGACTGGACATCGAAATACCGCGACCTGGCTGCGGCAGCCAAAGAGACGGACGTCCAGAGCGCCATCATCGACGGTGAAATCATCGTCCTCAATGACAAAGGCCTGTCGGACTTTGCCGAGTTGCGCAAGGCGATCACCCGGCGCCAGCACGATCTCTATTTCGTCGCCTTCGATCTGCTGCACCTCAACGGCCATGATTTACGCGACATGGCGCTGGAGGAGCGACGCGAAATCCTCGCCGGCGTGATAGAGGCCGGTGGCCGTATTCAATTCAGCGAGGCGCTGCCAGGCGAGGCAAACGCGATCTATCATTTGGTAGACAAGGCCGGCCTAGAGGGCATGGTGTCTAAGCGAATAGAGAGCAAGTATGTCAGCGGCCCCACCAACAACTGGCTGAAAACCAAGTGCTACACAACTGGCGAATACGAATTGCTCGGCGTTGAACGCGAGCGCGGCAAACCGGCTTTCGCCCTGATGGCCGAGCCCGGCACGCGCAAATATGTCGGCAGCGCTTTCGTCAGCGTCAATCGTGAAATGCGCGAGCGGCTGTGGAAGCGGGTCCAGGAACATGCCGGCCCACCGCCAAAGAACATGCCAAAGCGGCCGGCAACGCAATGGGTGAAGCCGGGGATCAAAGCCCGCGTCAAACATCTCAGGGGCGAGGAAGACCTTCGGCACGCTTCGCTGCAGGATTTCTGGGTCGATGAGTGATCCAAGCTTGCCGCGTCAATCTGGCAAGTTCGAGGAGCGGCGATTGGCCGGCCAATACCTTACCACTCCTGTCGAGCCGCGCGTCGACACGTGAGGCCTATCTAATTGCAAGCGGCCTGATATGATGTTCTTCGTAATCTTGAGAGGGGGGACTCATGAAGATTTCGGTAAACCTGCTTGTCAGCGGAATACTACTCAGCACCGTTCTAGTTTTCGGGCGACCAGCCTTTGCAGAGGACATCCAAATCTGTGGAGAGCTAGGGGCAAATGGCACCTTCTTGCAATGTCGTTGGACCACTGGGGCTGGCGTGTGCGTCTTCCCTTGGACAAGAATTGGGGATGGCGGAGGGAGTAGGGAGGAGGCTTGCCGACGAATGCAGAGCGGTGATCCGAAATACGCCAATTGCCAAAAAATAACAGGCTGCTAATCCGCAACGCCTAAACCTAGATATCTCGCAAGACTGGGCCGCCGAGTTGCGCAGACCCGGAATCTGCGAGTGGCGGCCTCCCGCGGCGCTGCTGCGAGACGCGGGGCGATCAGAGAGGAACTTGTATTCGGAGGACGCAGACTATGCTACTTATTTTGCCCCGGGTAGCTGCTACCGCTACTTGGGTGGCATGGAGAACAAACTAGTGTCGATAGGGGGATGACATGGAAGTACGTTATTCTATTTTAGCCGCTGCCGTTATATTTTCCTTTACCGCGCTCGCTGAAGATGCGGATCAAAAGAAAGATACACTTATGGCCCAGGAAGATCACTGGGGCTATTGCATGAGCCAGAGCTCCGGCCACGACGACTGTATCGTCGTAAATAGAACTCAGAACCTCTGTCCAGACGACTATGGCGACGGCGGCGTCTTGTACACAAGTCGACAGGCAGCTTGCCAAGCTGCTCATAGTTCTATGTCGTGCGGGGGCGGTGTTACTTGCTAGGAGGAGTAATGCATCTAGTCACCGCTCAAGCGGCGATCGCATTCAGTGGCGATAGTCGGGGTGAGAAGGCGTACATTCTTGCTCATTTTGCGTCGCGGGTCAGCCTCTCGACAGTATCGATGATTGCCTTTGCAAGGGCTTCGGCCTCATGGATAGGCAAGGGACCGTAAAGTCCCAATACGGCCTCCTCGCTCGGCAGCACGCCGGGCGGGCACTTCTCCTCGATGACCATGCGAATGAGGTTGAGGCAGTTCCGGGCGTCACAGGCCGGGTCGTTCATCGTCATGATTCTGGCGCAGGTCTGGCGATCGTCAAGATCGGTCCAAGCGCATCCTCGCGCGCAATGGCCATCTGCGCCTCGACCTTTGGCATTTCCCTTTGCTTGTTGTTGTCGTTTAGGGCCCGTCGGGCGAGCATTCGCGCTTTCAGATTGTCAATTTACCGTCACGTGCGCCCTTGTGGCCCTGACCTTTCCGCTAGCGCATCTAGCCGATTCCGACCTTAGCTCTGGGGCTGCGCCTAGGAGACTGCGCCCTACACTATCAATATTGACGCAGTTTCGCGGCTACGTGCGCCGCTTTTTAGAAGCCGCCGTTTCACTCCAAAAGGCCGCTCTCCAGCTCGGTTGCTTGGCCGACAAGCCGAAGAAGATAACCCCGACAAACGGATTAGTACTCATCAATGTCCCACCGCCAGCGCCAAAACGGCGACGATATACGAAACGGCAAGCATTGCGTAGGCGATTTGAAGCAGGGTCATGGGCGCGAATCCTTTTCGCTGAGTCAGATGACCACCTTCATATGCCTCCCGACACGAGAACAGATCATGAAAATATAGAATATCACTTCTATGCCCGCGATTCACAGCCGCGAGTTTCTTGTGAAAAGCAATTAGCGTATTCGCCCTGTCGCCTTGGCGGGGTAATCATCATTTCCTCAGAGAGACCTTGCCGTCGCCGCGGTGCTCGCATGAATCGGCTCCCTGATTTCGCTCGATTTGCCAAAGTGAACAAAAAGCGAACGATAGGGTCAAGGGCCTCTTGACCTGAGAGGAAAACATTCCTTATTCCTCTTTCATCTGAGCAGGGAGGAATGGTGGCGAGGCGCCAGAAGCGCT
Organism: Mesorhizobium sp. M0590; assembly: GCF_040320905.1. Taxonomy (NCBI): domain Bacteria; kingdom Pseudomonadati; phylum Pseudomonadota; class Alphaproteobacteria; order Hyphomicrobiales; family Phyllobacteriaceae; genus Mesorhizobium; species Mesorhizobium sp. M0590. Next base: position 136,012 of record NZ_JAMYQN010000015.1, on the reverse strand, counting down.
GGCCGGCGAAGCTATGGCAAAAACAGCAGAGGACAATTTCCGGATCGAGGTTTGGGACCGCGATGAAAAACGGCTGGTCGAGACCATCGGGCGGTCGCCGGATTCGGTGGTCAGCCAAGCCGCATGGCAGGCAGCTATCCGCCGGCGGCCCGGAATGCTGCTCATTCATTACAACGGCCGGCATGTAATGGAAAGGATCATAACACCCGGCGAGACGAAGGTTGAGTCCCAGACTATAGTCGACGGCAGTGTCCACGCCGGCCTCGATGCCTCCCTTGGCGATCTACGCGAATGGCATACCCTGAGAGCATGGTGCAAAAACTGTTCGCATCATGCCGAAGTAAAGCCCGCGAGTCTCATCCGGCGATATGGAAAAGATGCGCTGTTCAGCACCGTGGAACGAGCGCTCTTCTGCACGAGTTGCGATCGAGGCGGACCGGTCAGCCTTGAGATCCACAGCCTGCCGAGGAATTAGCCGGCCGATTGTCTAGCCTCATCATCTTCGGGTGAGTCGGTATCGCCTAAACAAAAGACGCCGACTGCTAAAAGTATGAAAAAAGAAGTATGCTCCTCATCTCTCGATTCTTGGGGTATGGCGATGGTGGGCGAAGTCTTTGCGGGTATAGCCGCTTTTAAGACCATGTTCGATTTGGCGAAGGCTCTTAAGGAGATGGACGCCGCGAACATTCGGAATAACGCTGTCATGGATTTGCAGGACAGGATCATGACAGCGCAGACAGCTTATGCGACGCTGGCCGGCAGCGTAAGCGAGCTTGAAGCACAAGTGCGACGCTTCGAAACATGGGAAGCTGAGAAACAGCGTTATCAGCTTGAAGAACTGCCACCCGGTATTTTGATGTACCGCCTGAAGAGCGGCATGGAGAACGGCGAACCGCCTCATAAGATATGTGCCAATTGTTATAACAAGGGCGTCAAATCGCTGCTGCACAACACCGGAACGTACAACGGAAGAACTCATTGGAAATGCCACTCCTGCGGTTTTGACGAGCAAACTGGGAATTTCAACCCGCCTCCAGTTAACCGGAGGGGAGACGGCCCTTGGCGCTAATCTGAAGCCAAGGCGCGGTTCGGCTTCGAGGGAACTATTGGATACCGGCCGGCACCTCGGCCACCCGTACCGCCGCTGCGTGAGCCTGTCGGACCAACGCTTGCCTCTCGTCAGGAGTGAGGTCGGCCAACCGGCCGGCACCCGGCCCAGTCCCCAGCATCTCCGCAGCGCGCTTCGGGTCCTTGGCGATCATCGCCTGGGCGAGCGCCTTTGCCGTGTTGCTGCGCCAGGCGGCCTCGGCGGCTTGCCGGGCAAGCGGGTTGCCCATCTTGCCGATCAGCTCGAGCCCGCTCTGCCGGATCGCCTCGAACGTGCCGCTGTCGTCCGGGTCGCCCTGCGCGATGGCGCTTGTGTAACCGTCCTCGACCTTGCTCCACTCGGCCTGCTCATAGTTCTGGCGCCGCGCGTGCTGCTGCGCGGCCATGCGCGCCGAGCCGGCGAGCCGCAGAGCCTGCTTTTGCGCGAGGAAATTGGCGCGTTCGCCCTCCGGCACTTTCGCCGCGGTGTCGTCGAAGATCTGGTCGAACAGGCCGGGCCTGACGACGCCGTCGCTGCGCGGATCGAGCTGGCCATACATGAAGTCGTGCAGGCCGCTGCCGTCGGCCGGCGCGGTCTGCACCGCCACGGCCTCGGCGTGGGCGATGCGTGCGTTCAGCTCGCGGCCGATAATGTCGGCGTCGAACGCATCCTGCTGCTGCTTCTGCTGCCGGAAGCGTTCGGCTATCGCCGACAGCTCGTCGCCAAAGCCTTGCATGGCAGCGCCCACCGGCGAGCCGTTGGGATATGAGACCACAGTGCCGGTATCGAGGCGGCGCTGGGCAAGCTGGAGCGGGATGGTGGCCATCAGTAGAGGCCTCCACCCGGCGCCGGCGGGAAGGCGCTTCTGCCGAACGTCACCGCCTTGGCCGGGTCGTAGAGGCTGGAGATGCCGGACACGAGATTGCCGCCGGCCTTGAAGATCGAGGCGCCCACCGCCTGCCTGCCGGAAAAGCGCGCGATCGCCGCCTGCGTTGCGAGACCGTTCTGGCGCAGCTGCGAGCCGTACTGGATCGCCTTGAGGTCGAGCTGGCCCTGCCTGGCATTGGCCGCCAGCACCTCGGTCGGCGAACCAGAAATGGCGACGCCCGAAGCGCCGGCCTGGACACGCGCCTGCGCCTGCAGCAGATCCTGCTTGTGGCGCTCCTGGCCCTGCTCGAAGGCCGAGCTTTGGGCGTCGGCCCGCGCCTGCTGTTCATAGGCCTTGGCCTGGTACTCGGCCATTTGCTTCGATTGCTGGCCTTCCGCCAGCGCGCCGCCGACCGAAAGCGCCGTACCGATAAGAGCTAGTGTGCACATGGTCAGCCTCGTTCGCCGGCGGGAATGAATTTGCTTTTGATGCCGTCGACCGGCGCGCCGATCGCAGGGCGCCGGTCGAGCACGCCGCCCGGGCTGAGGAAGGACAAAAGCAGCCGGTCGGCCTGGATCGCCGGGCGGCTGAGACGCGACGGCGCGGCGGCCCGCGGGCCGGCCATGGCGGTGCGCCGGATGGTGGTCAGGTTGACCTTCAGGCCGACGGCGCCGTCGGCATCGAAAAGGCCGTTGGCGGCGGTGACGGCGCGGCTCAAGGCATCGGCCGCGAACAGCTCCTGGCGCAGCTGTTCGATCAGCCAGTGGACCGTGCGCCAGCGCTCGCCGAGAGCCTCGGCCTTTGTCCTGACCTCGTCGCCGGGCGCCGGCGTGGCGGCGACGGCTTCGGCGGGGGGTTCGTCCAGGGGGGCGCCAACGCGGCGCTCGTCCGCGTTCTCGATGGTTTTCTCTATCAGCGCGATTTCAGCGTTGCAGTCGTCCAATGCGGCACGCGCCGCCGTCAAATTGCCGGCGCCGAAGATCGCGTGAAACTTTTCCGTTTCCAGCTCGCCCTTGCGGGCGATCGCATCGTTGAGGTCGGTGTCGAGCAAGGCGCGGATGGCAGCGAAATCGGCAGCCGTCCGCGCCTTGCCGAGGTCTTCGGCATGGGTTGGGGTCACTGGTGGGTTCCTTGGTTGGGGAAGCGATGGAAGACGGAGCGGGTGATCTCCCCCCTCGAGGGGGAGATGGCCGGTAGGCCAGAGGGGGTCGTCTCGCGTGGAGCGCCGGCGTTCTTCCCCCGCGATGGAGGCGATAGGAGGCCGCGTCAGGACGAACCGACCCCCTCTGTCGCCTTCGGCGACATCTCCCCCTCGAGGGGGGAGATCAGCAGTTCCTAAGGCTCGGCGTCGAACACTGGTGTCATCGCCCTGATCGTGCAGGGCGTTGGATTGACGTGGCGGATCTTCACCCGCCCCTGCCCTTCCCAGCTATCGTCGATCGGCACCTCGACATTGCCGGTGAACAATTTCGCCATGCCGTCGGGTGCAACCACGGACGGGATGCGAACCTGCTCCCAGCGGCCGCGGATGAACGACTGGACCTGAAGCCCGGTTGTGTCGGTTTCCAGCAGCGAAAGAATGAGCTTGGCCACCTTCTTGCGCCGCCCGACGATCGATCCGTCGCGGCCGCCGACGTCGAGCTCCAGCGTGTTGGCTTCGGACTGGTAGCCGAGCCCGACCTGCCATTTGGCTGCCGTAGCCCCACCGGGCAGCGAAACCGCGCCAGCAGCCACAGCAAGGCCCTTGTAGACCTTGCCATCGGCCAAGACGTCGAGTGTTTCGCCGTTGAGATGATCAAGCCCTGAGACCGTGCCCACAGCGGCGCCCGAATAGGTCAGGCCGCAGTCGACTTCGAATGCATCGCCGATCCCGCCATACTCGAACGGCGCGGTCTTTATTTCGATATAGCGCCTGGTCACGCCGCCGATCGTGCGCTTGACGATCAGCCAGAGATCGTCGTTGCCGTCCTGGCCGGGCGTCACCATGGCGCTTTCGACAACGGCCCAGTTCGATCCTGCGAAGCTTCCGGCGATCTGGTGGATATGCATGCCGCGAACGTCCTGCGACGGCTGGTGCGTGTAGCCACCGAGCTCGCCATCCCCGAGCGGGAACCAGAGCAGCGGATCGGGGTCGGTCTGGAAGGCGAGTTCGACGACGCCTTTCTTGGGAATGTGCTCCGATATCTGACCGACATCGTCGGAGGTGAAGCGGCCGGTGGCGTTTTGCGTCAGCTCGGCGATCGATTTGCGGGAGCGGGTGACATAGAGGAACGACTGCCCCGCATCGACGGGACGCAGCGGGGCGCAACCGAAAGTCCGGGACCGGCGGTTCTTGAACGAGGACGGCGTCAGCGCCTCGTCGATGCCGGAGCCCGACAGCGCTCTCACCCCGCCAAGCGTTCCGATGATCAGCGCACCGTCCGATTCCGCCACCCACGTAATGTCATTGGCCTGGCCGCCACCTGCCTGCACGAATTCCAGCGCGTCGGTGTCTTTCTCACCGGTGGCGAAGTTATCGAAATCGCCGGTTTGCGAGGCATAGACCGAGAATTTTCGGCTGAACGCCAGACGCTCCTCGTAAAGCGAACCGCTCTGGACGTACTTGCCGGGCACGAACGTGCCGAGACGCCAGCGGATGATCGGGCTGAGATCGGGCAGAGCGTGCCCGTACAACTGGACCGTGACTACCGTCGTGCTGGTCCGGGCAACGACCTTGGCCCAGCGCCAGAAGCCATCCGCGCCAAGCAGACGAATGGCACGGCCGACATCGCTGGTCTGGAAGCCGATGCCGTCGTTGATGCCGACGATCGAGGAGGCCGAGAGATCAAACGGCGTTTGCGACGGCGCGTATTCGTGCAGGGCCAGTTCGGCGATAGCGGTTCCGTCGCTGCCGCCACCTGAAAACAGCAGCTGATAATATTCGTAGGCAACCGTGTTGTTGAAGCCGTCGAAGAAGCGGGTTTCCGACTTGGACCAGCCGGTCTCTCCGTCCCGGCTGTCGAGCGTCGTCCAGTCGGTGCCGTTGTGCGAGGCCTGGAATTGCCACTGGGTCGGCGATGCAGTGTCAGAGTGATCATTCGTCGCGGTAATCCAGTAGGCGTCGACTGTCTTGGCCCCGCCGCCGCCGAACTGGTAGCGCAGATACCCGCTCGGAAAGCCCGCTATGTTCTCCCCCTTCTGCTTGTCGCCATCGAACACCTGCCACACGTCGGATGAGCCGTTGCTGTTGCTGACCGTGCCGCTTGGCAGCGTATTCGCGACCATGACCGGCATGGCGTTGCCGGTTGCGGCCGGCGTTAGCGTCGTGGCCGTGGTGTTGATCTTGTCGTAAGGGCCGTCGAGAAAGACGAAATCGGCCAGCGTCCAGGTCGTGTGCGCGGTGCGCGTCAGCACTTTGACCGGATGATCCTTGTGGGTGATCCACATCTGGTCTGCCGACTGGACGAATTGCAGGTCGAACAGATCGGCCTCGGGATAAGGCGAAACGACTTCGACCGTGCCGACACGCGCGCCATAGGCGTAGACGCGGATGTAAAGATCGCCGAATTCGAGCGCATAGGCCTGATCAGCCGAGAAGATGAACGGGATCAGCCGTGTCGCCTTTGATGAGTCCCTCACCTCCGCGCAAAAATAGGTGCCGCCACGCTTCCTGATGCCGCCATGCGGCAGCGTGACGAAGTTCGTGCATTTCGACAGCGCCGCCCGGTAGAGGTCGAGCGAGGCGCGAGCATGCAAGCGGGGAGAAATCTCGCCGCGGATGAAAGCGTCCTGGACCGGATAGAGCGTGGTCATCGGCCGTCGCCCCGGCTGTCGCCGCGCTGGAAAGCCCAGGACGTCGTCGAAAATCTGCCGCCGCGCTGGATGGCATTGGCTGAATAGGCGGCGTCCAGCGCCCTGTCATAGGCGCTACGGGCGACGTCGATCATGCTGGCCTTGTGGGTCAACGGATGGGCGATCTTGATGGCGAGCGCCGCCACCAGCACTTCGCTGAACAGCGCGTCCCAGTCGTTGGGGTCGGTCAGATTGGCGACATAGCGGATGACGCGCGGTCCGGCCTGATCCGAATAGATCAGCCCGGCCTCCTGCCGCCATGAGAGCGGAACGCCGTCCGGCTCGCCGCTATGGGTCAGCGGCAAGGGCCGCAGGCAATCGGCGGGAAGCTCATAGGCGAAGTTCAGCGTGCCGGCGCCGCTGCCGGTGTCGAAGCCGGCGACCGAGGCCGCCAGGATGGCGAAGACAAAGGCATGCTTGGTCAATTCGGCCTCGCGGGTCAGGTCGAAATGCAGATTGAGCAGGCGCGCCGCCTTGGCGTCCTGGTCGAGGCTGTCGATCGGCGCCTCGTCGAGCAGGGCGAGCGCCATGTTGGCGATGTCGAGCGGGGTGATGGCCATGGCTCAGGCCTCCGGCTGTGTGGTTGGTCGGGGAAAACGGGGCATGGTGCCTCCACGGCAAAAAGCCGCTTCGAAGCGGCTGGGGATTTTTTGTGATTTGTGGCTTGGGCAGAACGTTGCACGGCTCGTGCATCGAACGTCACGACTCCAACCGCCCGTCAGGACACGGGTGGCAGGCGCTGCGTGATCCGCCTCTTTTCCGTTCGAAGTAAGGAAGACGGCAAAACTTCGGTTGTTGCAGTTTCAGGACACCGCCGCGCAACGCGGCGATGTCTTGCATGAATTGTGTCAGCCGACGTGTGCGCCGGTCGAGATCCCTGTTTCAGCTGACTTGGCAAAGACGCTTGCTTTCACCCTTCCGGCACCTCCCGCCAAAGCCAAGCCCCTGTCCAGGGCATCCTGAAGACTTGGCGTGTAGTAGGCGGTGTCTTCCAGGCCGCTGAAGAAGTTTATGCGATGAACTTCCCCCTTCTTGCTCATGACAATGCCCGCTTTTCGGAGCACTTCCTGAACTGTTTTGTACTTCATGTTCATGGTGACCTCCCTTACCAAGACAAGGCAGCATCGCCCTTTCTTGTAACTGTTTGGTGCCGTCGATTGGCCAAAGGGCAACATGAATGTTGTAGCGAACGCCAAAATTCACATCACTCCTACGCAGCGCAGTGGGTGAACTTGGGGTTCGCCACATCGGCCGACCTACCGTCCAGAAGGGGCGGGAGTTCTTCACTCCTGCCCCCTTCCAGCCCGATCAGGCCTCCGTCGTCTTCAGCGCGATGAACGTCATGTGCTTGACGCTCGACGCCGTGCGGTCCCAGTTCGCCGCCAGCGCCAGTTCCGCATCGGTGGCAAATTCACCGGCCGAGGACGCATCGAGGAAGCGGGTGCCCGGCACATGCGGCACGAAATGCCGGCGGCCGACCATTTCGGTGACGCCGCCGCCATGGCCCTGCCGCGGCTTGCGGTCGAACTCGAGCGGGCCGCCTTCGGTATTGACCGGCAGTTCGTTCCACAGGATCGCCTTGTCCTTGAACATTAACGCCGTGTAGACGCCGCCGGCAACCGGAATGTCGTCGTCGACGACGGCTCTGAGCCCCATGTAATAGGGGATCAGCGGCCCGCCCTGCTCGGACGACGGCACATAGTCGATGAGGTCGGCGAGCTTCAGCGCCTTCATCTGCTTCGAATGCATCCAGATCGTCTTGAACTTGTCGGCGCGGTCGCCCATCAGGTAGGCGGCCTCGATGATGTCGGTGTCGACGATGGAAGCACCGGTGACGCGCACCAGGTCACTGCCGTCATTGGCGATGTTGTCGGCCAGCACGCCTTTCAGTATGCCCAGCAGCGTCAGCTTGTTGGCGCGCTGCCAGTAGTCGGTCTGGCGGCGCACGATAAGCTTCTGCGGATCGTCGCCGGCAAGGATCGAGGTCAGATCCGGGATGCCCCAGGCCTGCGCACGCACATTGCGGGCCGCGACTTCGCGGCGCGCGCCGATCTTCTTCATCTCGATCGAGTCGGCCGGGTCGTCATTGACCGGCTCGGACGGATCGTTGCCGAGGTCCTTCCAGCCGGGCATGTCGACAGAACGTCCGCCCAGGCTGAGCTTCGAGGCGATCGACGGGTCGGAAAACAGGATCCCGGCCTGGTAAATCTCCAGCGACTGGACGTGCTCCTCGAACGAGTATTGCGCATAGACGGAGGGAACGATCGCGTCCGCGATACGGGTATAGGCGTCTGCCATTTTTGTCTTCCTTCAGGTTTGGGTTAAAGAGGATTGTTGGGCATCCACAGGTCGGGATTTTCGCCGGCCTCGCGTGCCAGCCGCCGGGCGCGGGCGGGGTCGCTTTTGACCAGGGCTGAGATGCCAGTCAGGTTGCGCTCGCCGGCGGCATTGCGCTTGAAGGGATTGCCTCCGCTCAAGGCAGCATTGCCGTCGATCGTGTCTTCGCGGAACATCGCCTCGCCGATGGCGTGGAACGCCTTGGCGATCTGCGGGTCGGTCAAGGCACCGTCCGGCAGAAGGATGCCCTTCGCCTTGTAGGCATTGACCAGTCCGAGCTTTTTCATCGCCCGGTTGGCGACCTCGAGCTTCTGGCGAAAGCCATCGCTGCCGGTCGGCCCCCAATCCCTGACGAGATCGTCATGCGTCGTGTCGACTGAACGGGCAAGGGCGATCTGCTGTGCCTTGGCCTGCTCGGCCATGTAGCCGACGAAGCGGTCGTGATAGGCCTGTGCGACCTTCGGGGTAGCACCTGCCTCGACCGCCCAGGCCTTGGACGCATTGGCGAGCTCGTCCGAATAGGCGAAGTTTTCGGGGAGCCCGTCGGGGCGCCGGTACTCGACCTTCTCGGGTGAGGTCAGCGGACGCATCGCCTCGGGCAGCCGGGCATGGAACCTGTCCCAGTCTTCCGCGGCTGCATCGGCTGCCGGAACGCGCAGGCTCTCGCCCTGCTGCCGCTCCAGCTCCGCATAGGAGGCGAAGACTCGATCGAGGCTTTCAGGCTTGGTCCAGCCCTTGGTTTCAGCGAGCTTGCGGTTGCCTTCGGAAAGACCGTCAAACCAGCTTGTGGCCGTAGGCGGGGCGGACCCGTTGTCCCCGTTGGCCGGTGGCCGTGCAAGGTTGCCCGCCGGTGGCGCCGCCACCACGGACCCGGCGTCTGCCAGATCTGTCATGAGAAGATTCCTTTTGTTACAGAATTAAAGGCCGGTGATGAGAGCACTGGCGGCGAAGCTTGGTATCTCCCCCCTCGAGGGGAGATGGCCGGCAGGCCAGAGGGGGTAGCCGCGCGTGGAGCGCCGACCTCATCTGTCGCCGGGCGTCGCGCCCGGTCGAACCGACCCCCTCTGTCGCCTTCGGCAACATCTCCCCCTCAAGGGGGGAGATTAGCGCCTACGCATTATCGCCCCAGTTCTCCCAGAGCAGCGTGATGGTGCCCGACACCGCCAGCGTGCCGTCGGCGTCGATATCGGTGCCGGTCGCAAACGCCAGGTTGAGATAGAGGTCGACCGGCGTCACGGTGCCGTCGAGCGTCAAGGCTGCGGCAACATCGGCAATCGACGCGCTCGACGGCGCGGCACCCGCGCCATCCAGCGTACGTCCGGTCGCGGCCAGCACGTTCACCATGGTGCCGGCAAGCACAGCGCTCGACGCTGCCGCCGAGCCGAGCGACCAGGTCAGCGCGGCATTGTCGTTGATGGTCGAGGCGCGCGGCGTCAGCACGGCGAACTGCAGTCTTGCCGTGCCGCCCTTGATCCGCACCTTGCCATCGAGAAAGTCGAAGAGCTTCTGGCTGGCAAAGCCCTGCGCATCGGTGACCGGCACCGGCATGGCATTGAACGAAAAGGCGGTGCGGTAGGCGCCGCCCTGTCCGGTCGTCCTGGCTATCAGCCCTGCCCTGGGTGGGGCAAGGCCGGCTTCTCTGGCGGCGGCACGCGAAAGCGTCCGGGCAAGACCTCGGGTCATTTGGTATCTCCATTCTTGCGGAATTGAAAACGGGGTCGGCTGGGCCGCCGCACGCAACAGCGGCAAAAGCGCATGGACATTTGGATCAGTTATGTGTATCTATACACAACATGAAGAGCGCCGATGTCATCCACAGGCTGTTGGCGGATGGCTGGTACGAAGTGGCTCGAAAAGGAAGTCACGCCCAGTTCAAGCACAAATCCAGGCCGGGCCGGGTGACAGTTCCGCATCCCAAGCGCGACATCCCGATCGGCACTCTCAAGAGTATTGAAAAACAATCCGGCGTGAAGCTGAGGTAGAGAAATGCGGAACTATATCGGATTGATCCACAAGCAAGCGGACAGCGACTTCGGCGTCTCCTTTCCCGATTTTCCGGGCCTGGTGACAGCCGGCGTCAACCTGGATGATGCCCGTGCCATGGCCGGGGAAGCACTGGCCTTTCATGTCGAGGGGCTGGTCGAGGATGGCGAGGCCATTCCCGAGCCGTCATCCCTGGAGGAAGTGATGTCGGACAAGGACAATCTGAGCGGTGTCGCCATCCTGGTTCCCTTGAAAGCTGAAGCTGCGAAGGTCGTGCGTGTCAACGTCACCATTCCGGAAGATGTCCTCGATCAGATTGACCGATATGCGGAGCGCCACGGCTACAGCCGATCCGGATTTCTGGCCGCTGCGGCGAAGAAGGTAATGCAGATCGAGGCAGCGTAGGGCTCTCGAAGGTCGACTGGAGATGAAGCTCTTTGGGTCTTGTTCGGTTACTTTCTTTGCGGATCAGGCCGTCAGACAAAACAACCATGTCTTATTTCGTGAGGCACGGTGCCTATGTTCCGCCGCAAATGCGACCGCACTTGGCAAAATCGCCCCGTGTATTAGTTCATAGGTTTCAAGGGAGTACCAGACGATGACCATGTCCAGAGCCATTGCCGCCATGCTCGTGACCGCCGCATTGGCAGGCTGTGCGCAGACCGAAGCACAGCAGAGAACCAGCACCGGCGCGCTGCTCGGCGCCGGCGCCGGCGCGCTCGCCGGCCAGGCGATCGGCGGCAACACCAAGAGCACGGTCATCGGTGCCGGAGCCGGCGCCCTGCTGGGCGCCGTCGTCGGCAACGCCACCACGCCGCAGCCGCCGCCCGGCGAACAGCTTTGCCGCTATCAGGACCGCACCAGCGGCCGCATCTACACCGCCCCCTGCGACGACCGGTATTATAACGGCGATTATTGAGCCGGCGCGGGCTGCAAATCACGACAAGGCCGGCGGGACAGCACCCCCCTCTGGCCTGCCGGCCATCTCCCCCTCAAGGGGGGAGATTGGGTATCTTGTCTGCTTCCGCCAATCACCAACGTTGCAGGATTGGCGGCTAGGGCGAAGCTGCTGATCTCCCCCCTGGAGGGGGAGATGGCCGGCAGGCCAGAGGGGGGCGCCTCGCGCCTTTCGGACCTTATCCTACCTCCCCTCCGCCCTCGCCGCCTTCTCCAGCGCAGCCAACTGCGCCTCGTCCAGTGTCAGGAACCCCATAATATGCTGCACCACTTCGGCCCGCGCATTGCTGAGCGCGCTGTGCAGCTCGAAGCCGTTCGGCGTCTTGGTCTTGGCCAACCACTCGCCATAGGACGGGCGGCGGTAATAGCCGGTTGCGGCCGCCAGGTCGGCCAGCACGATCTCGCCGTCCTGGCCCGAGAACACCCTGAGATAGGCCTTGGCCAGCGCATCCCGCGCCTTGGCCGGGCCGCCGGCCTGGCTGGAATGGGCGAAGCGTTTGCCGCTCATGCGCCCTGCCCGCCCGAAGCATCTTGCACAGCCTGCGGCATCAGCCCGTCGAGCAGGCCGCCGTCGCGCGCCTGCACTGCCGCCGGCACGGCATCCCTGGCGACCTTGCCGGCGGCAGCCATCGCCGCCATGCCGGCCTGTTCAGCTTGAGCCTTGGCTCTGGCATCGCGGATGCCGGCCACCTCGTCCTGGCGGCGAAAAATGCGCTGCGGGCTGCGGCCGGCGCCCTGCACGATCTTCAGCGCCTCGTCGCCGTCGATATTGTCCATCACGCCGGGGTCGAACTGCGCCATCTGCATGGCTGTGGTGACCACCTGGATGGTGTCGCGCGCCTCGGCCGAGCGGCGCAGCACGTCGAGCGGACCGGTGAAGGTCGGCCGCAGCGCCTTGCCGGCGAGGCTCGCGGGTGGCAGGAAGCGGCTGTCTTCCTCGTAAAGTCCCTTGTCTTCCAGAATACCCAGCTCGCGGTCGAGATTGCTGGCAAAGCCGGCCTGGATGATCGAACCGGACGGCCCGAGCAGCGCGCCCTTCTCCTCCTGCCGGATCAAGGCTTCGGTCGCCGTCATCTGCGGGTTCTGCACCAGCGTCTGGAACAGGTTGACGAACATCATGTCGCGGATCTCCTCGGCCCGGCTGTCGGCATAATTGAACGCATAGGTCGGGTTCTGGCCGGTGGCGATCGGCGCGATCAGCGGCCGGCCGGCATCGTCGATGAGGCCGGGATAGTTCTCGCCGGGATTGAGCACCGGCACATAGTCGAGCCTGGCCTTGGAGGCGGTCGCCGGATCGGTGATCTGCTGCAGCGCGCGAAGGCCGGAGCGCCGCACCGCGTTCTCTTCGCGCACCGTCGTCAGTGCCTCGATGGTCGGCGAGATGCCGTACGGATCGCCTTCGTAGCGGCGCCAGTTGAAGCACGACACCGGGAACGAGCGAAACCCGCTTTCCCTGACGATCGCCTCCTCGTCCTCGATCACGTGATAGGAAGCGAACGCCGTATCGAGATACTGGTAGGAGCCGCTCAGACTGTACATCTTGCGCTCGTCGCGCGGCTGGACGCACTGGATCAGCGAGATTTTCGTCTCGCATTTGACGGGGTCGTCGACCAGAATCTTGATCCGCGCCGGCAGTCTGTCGTAGCCGAGCAATTGCGCCGCCTGCCGCGCCGTGCGCTCGTAGCGGCGGTGGAAGATGTCGACCTGGCCCCAGCGGTTGCGTGAGAGATAGCCTTCGACCACAGGGATCGAGGCATAGCGGATCAGCGTGCCGCCAAAACCTTCCTCGGCATAGAGATAGGCCGGGCCGTAGCGCACGACATTGCGCAGGCAAGCCTGCGTTGCCGGCACGAAATTGGAATTGGCGGAATAGCGCAGCGAGAACAGGAAGTCGCGCAGCGCTTCCGCCCATTCCTTTTCCTCGTCGGTCTCCTCGTCGTTGATGGCTGCAGTCGACAACCCATGCCATTTCTCCGACTGCGGAATGATCAGGCTTTCCAGCCCCGCGGCCAGCCGGTTGGCGGCCGAGTTGATGGTGTTGGCGTAGACGCGCGCACCGCGCCGCTCCTGCCGCTCAGCCTGCGAATCGACGCCGGCCTGGCGGCGGCCACTCCACATATCGGGCGCGTCGGGATCGCAGAATTCGGACACCGCCTCCCAGACATGCTCATACTGGCTGCGCTCGCTCTCCAGTTCAGCCTGTCGCGCCAGGATATCGCGGGCACGGGAATCGCTCATGGTCAGCCTCGCTTGATGAACTCAATGGGGAAAAGAAAGAAATGGCGGGACGCCGAGGCTGCCGATCTCCCCCCTCGAGGGGGAGATGTCCGGTAGGACAGAGGGGGTCGTCTCGCGTGGATCGGCGACCCCCTCTGTCGCCTTCGGCGACATCTCCCCCTCAAGGGGGAGATTGGAAGCGCCTTATTCCGCCGGCGTCGTCTCCAGCGCCGGGCTCCGCCCAAAGCGCTGCACCACGAAACGGCCCATCTTCTGGCCGGGTACTTCGATCAGCATGTAGGTGATCCAGGACAGCAGGCACACCACTGGCAAGACGACGACAGTGACGATCGCGAAGCGCAGCGGCGCCGACAGCTCGTGGCCGAACTGGGTGATGACCAGAGCCGCAACCGGCTGGAGAACCAGCAGATGGATCAGATAGATGCTGAAGGAAAGCTCACCCATCAAATGAAAGAACCTGTTGGCGAGCATCATGGCGATGTTTCTGGCCACGATACCCGCCATTCCCGGCAGCATGCGGTAGAGAACCAAGGCAAAGAACCCCAGGACGAGCGCTTCGCGCATCAACAGCTTGCTCAGCCCATAGCCGCCGCCGAACGGCAGCGCCGCCAGCAGCATGGCCAATGCCAGATGCACGAAGGGCCGCTTCTGCCTTTGATGGACGACGCCCGCCAGCAGCATCCCGCACAGGAAAATCTGCATCTTCAGCGGCAGGAACGACGGCATCGGAAAATGCACCGACAACTGCCCCATCAAGAACACCATCGCGCTGCCGGTCGCCGCGACCAGCATGGCCGCCCATAGCCAGTCAAGCCTGCGGACCAGCAGCATGATGGCCGGAAACAGTGCGTAGAACTGCATCTCCAAGCCCAGGCTCCAGTCCGGCAGCGGCGTGCGATAGGCGAAATTCGGCACCAGGCCGAACAGGAACAGCAGATGGGCGCCGATATTCTTCAGGCCGCTGTCGAGATAACGCTCGGGCGCCTGCGGCGACCGCAGCAGGAACTCGTCGATGACCATTCTCGACCCGTAGAGATAGGGGCCAAGCGCCAGGGCAACGAACAGCATGATGTAGAACAGCGGCGCTATCCTGAAATAGCGGCGGGTCCAGAATTTCAGCCAGGTTTCCGGCCTTTGCCAGGGCTCCTTGTCCTGTCGCAGCTGGTAGTGGAACACCATCAGGAAGCCGGACAGCATGATGAACAGATCGACGCCGAGATCCGGTTCGCCAAGAACAGGAATCTGCCAGCCGGTCAACAACAAGCAGTGCCCGATGAGCACCCAGATCGCGGCAAGCGCCCGAAGCCCGTCCAGGCACTCGATGCGCGATGACCGGGCTTCTGTCATGCCGAACTCCTCGATTGCCATGTTGCAATGCAGCATGGCGGCTGAGGGAGGAATGTCAACCGTGCGGAAGGAACACGATTTGCGCTGTGCTGTTACGGAAAAGGCGGAAGCTGCCTTGACCTTCTCCCCTTGTGGGAGAAGGTGGCCGAGCGAAGCTCGGTCGGATGAGGGGTGTTGGACCGATCGCTATTTTGCAGAGGTAAGCTCTTCAAATCGCTAAAGGTTTTTTCGCCTCATTCCTTCCAGCACCCCTCATCCGGCTCGGCGCTGCCGCACCGATCCACCTTCTCCCACAAGGGGAGAAGGAAGAGCCCTCATCCCGCCTCTCTTCTTCACCAACCGCGCATGCCGCCGCCAGTACCACCACGCCAGCACCCGGTTGCGGAACACTCTTCTCATGGCGCCCATGTCACACCCCCAGCAGCACGCGGCGCTGGCCGGTGAGCTCACTGGGCGACAAATCGGTCTTCACGGTTCCGGCGGTGCCGTCATTGGCCGCAAGCTGGGCCCGCAAAGCGGCTTCGCGCGCCTGCACGTCCTTGTCGGCAATGGTCGGCGTCGGCGGCAACGGCTTCAGCGCCGGCGGTTTTTGGAAGAGGCACATGGTTTTCTCCAAAGTGAGAGGCTCTTGTCCAGTCGTAGAGCAGAAAATCCTCGCCGTTCCGGCCATAGCCCGGCAGGCGGCAGCGTTGCGTTGCACCCAGCCGGGCAAGCCAGCGCAGCGCCAGTTGATTGGCGGCCAGCGCTCGCGCCTCGACCCGCCACGCGCCGCGCGCGGCAACTTCAGGCCCGAGCACGGCATGAAAGAATTCCGTAATCCCAGGCACGCAGCGCCTCATGCGGCGCGTGCCCCAGCTCCAGGCGATCCATAAGCCGCCGCGCTGTTCGGCAGCGCCGAAGCCGGCCTCCGGATTGCCGTCGAGCTCGGCGACATAGGCAAACCCCTGCAGCGCCGTCAACGCCAGCAGCGCCGGCGACCAGTCATCGAACTGGCAATCGATCTCGGCCCGGTCTTCGGGCCGGAGGTTGGCGGCGATGTAGGAGAGATCGCGCAAAGTGGCAGGGATGATGCGGACGGTCATGTTGGGTCATTTTCCGGCACGCTGCGAAGCGGAGAGCCCTAGGGAAACGAGGCCGCCAAGCTAGATTGACTCTCTTTGCCGTCTGGATTTCCTTGGCCTGTGACTTGTGGATGTACCTATGGGACAAGCGCATGACTTGTCGTAACTGTGCGCCGATCAAGGAGACCCGTACGATCTTTAGCACCGGTCGTCTCGCGGCGGCGATCACGATGGCCAAAGAGGCCATACGCGACGGTATTCTGCAGGAAGTACCGGGTGGTCCTATGTCGAGTGTCATCCCGTTTTCGGATCTCAACCCGGATGGACCATGGGACGATCTGCTTCGTTACCGCTTTCGGTGCACGACCTGCGCACAGGTTTTCTTGCTCTCCGCAGAGACCTATCATGGCAGCGGCGGCGAATGGGCTAAGGAGCCCGGCTAAGCTTTTCGGCGCTTCGTCCTATGCGTCCGCCGCGAATCTCAGTCCTGGCGTATCTTCGCGGACATCCGGCTGTCGATCTCGGTCAGCTTGGCGAGAATGCCTTCCTGCGCCTGCACCATCGCCTGTTGAACGCGGATCAGCTTGAAGGTGAGCCAGATCGTTACCCAAAGGCTTGCTGCGAGATAAATCAGCATCGGCATCCAGGAGATGAATATCCCGAGCAGCGAGTTTTCCGATTCCATATTGCCCCCTAACATGATGTTGCCGCTACATCGTCGTTTTGCCGCCGGGCGTGCATAAACGCAAGCATCGTCACCGAAACGCCCCCAGCGGATCGCTCTGCCCGGCCTTCCGCCGCGCGGCCTTGAACACCGCGGGGTCGACCTGCGCTTCCCTCAGCATCATCACGCCGTAGCGTGTCGCTGCCATCAAATCGTCGCGCAGCTTCACCACCTGGCCGTCCCTGCGATGATAGAGACGGAACTCCTCGAACCAGGGCAAGAGCGTCGAAACCACCTTGAAGCGGCCTGATTGCATGCGGCCGAGCATCGGCCCGACCGCCACCGAGCCGCCGGCGAACTGCGCGCGGGTGCCAAGCCTCTATTTGTAAGCCACTGCTGCGCTTGCAGGTCCCGCCAATGGAATAATCTCGCAGCGACTAAACCCTGCCACTTTGCACCACTCGGTGAACTGGGCGCCGGTGAAGTCAAACGCCTCGCCAAATTCGATCAGCATGTTCAGCGACATCATGAGACCGAAGCCGTTTTGCCTGCGTTCATCGTCGATGATGTTCTCGATGGCGACCAGCGCGCCGCCGGTCGGCAATGCACGATAGGCCTTGGCGATCAGCATTTTCTTGTTCTCGAGATTCCAGTCGTGAAGGATCATTCCCATCGTGATGATGTCCGCCTTGGGGAATTCGTCCGCGAAGAAGTCCATCGTCTCGGCGATGACCCGGCCGCCGAGATTGCGCTCCCTCAAGCGCCGTTCGGCGATCGGCTGCACATCGGCGAGATCGCACGTCCGGCATTGCATGTGCGGATGCCGCGCCGCGACGATGGCCGAAAGCTGCCCGGTTGCGCCGCCTATATCGGCCAGCGTCTTATATTTGGAAAAGTCGAATTTCTCGGCAAACGCCGTGAAATTGCCCATGGAGATGCCGCTCATCGCGTCCATGAACTGCTCCAGGCGCGCCGGGTCCGCATAGAGCTCGCCGAACATCGACTTGCCTGTCTCCTTGATCTCGTTTTGAGGCTTTCCGGTTTGCAATGCCGGTGTGAGATCGCCCCAGAACCGATACAGTCGTGCGTTCGCCATCTCAAGGATTCCACCGATGTATTGGGGGCTCCGCTTGACCAGGAACAGCGCGGTCGATGGCGTATTGCCGTATTTGCCGGTTTCACCGGCGCCGTCCCTCTGCAGCAATCCGAGCGCGACGAGGGTGTCGAGAAAATCATACGTTGCGCGCGGATGCAGCCCCATCGCGCCTTGCAGTTCGAGGCCCGTTTTGGGGCCGTCCGCAAGCAGCGAGAAGAGTCCCAGTTCCACGGCGCTCAACAATGTCTTGGCTGGCCAGAACCCAAAGCCAATTTGCAGTATGTGGTCTGGAGAAATTCCGTTTTTCATCTGATCCTCCCCTATCGGCGAATGCCCCCGTGAGGCCACGCCGATGCGTCCCTTGAGCGGGATCATTCGATGCTACACCACGTCCACGGACGTTCACTACAGTTTTCCAATCGGAGCCGGAGCGCATTGCCTCCCTCCCCGATTTTCCTCACCGAAACGCCCCCAGCGGATCGCTCTGCCCCGCCTTCCGCCGCGCGGCCTTGAACAGAGCCGGGTCGACCACCGCTTCCCTCAGCATCATCACGCCGTAGCGGGTCGCCGCCATCAAATCGTCGCGCAGCTTCACCACCTGGCCATCCCGGCGGTGATAGAGCCGGAACTCCTCGAACCACGGCAAAAGCGTCGAGAACACCTTGAACCGGCCTGATTGCATGCGGTCGAGCATCTCCATCAGCCCGGCCTCCACCGAAACCGAACCATCGGCGAACTGCGCATGGCTGGCGAGCATGTTCAGCCCATTTGCCGAATATTGCTTCGCAAGGGCGGTGCCGGCACCTTCCAGCGTCTCGCGGCGGCCGTCGCGCGGCCATGCCCATGGCAGCCATTCGCCCCATGGTTTCAACGTCAGCGCCTGCATTGCCGGAGTTTGCTGCGAGGCGCGGCAGGCTTTGGTGACATAGACGACATCGGCCTCCGTATCCCAGGCGAGCTCGACCGCGGCCGAGGGATGGTCCCAGCCGAAATCGAGGGCGCCGAGCCGCGGCCAATAGCGCGGCAGCGGGAATGGCTCGCAGGCGATCAGCTCCTCGGCCACCGGAAAGATGCGGCCGGAGCCCAGCACCGGAATGCCCTTGGCCCGCGCCTCGCGCTCATGCGCCGGATAGGCGGCAATGATCTCGGCGCGCTGCTGCGGCGTATAGTGCTCGGCATCGTCGATGGTCATGAAGGTGACGTGACGGGTCATTGTTTTTCACCCTCGCGGCATTGAATCGTGGTGGCGGGTGCGCGCTCCAACGCCCCGCCTCGCAGCTCCGTTTGCATCGCTCGGAACACCTGCCACGGAGCCGGTCGAAAAGTCGGGATCAGATCGCCCGACGTTTGATGCGCACGACTTTCGGCGCCTGTGCATCCATGAACATGTAGCACCGGCCTAGCAGCGCCTTTTTGCCAAAATCATCGAATACGTTCTGCCCGAGCGGCGTGAACAACACCTCGTCGGTCGTCAGTCCGTCCTGGTGGCGAGCCTCGATCTCTGGCCAATGCGCCTTGGCAATATCGGTCAGCACGACGTTGAAGGCAGGATGATTGTAACTGACCAACAAATTGCCATCGTCCATATCAGATGGTTTCATGTCCGGGTGGTAGTTGTAGATCTCGGCAAGCGTCTGGATGGCTGCCAAGGATGCAGCGCCATCGGAAAGACCAGCCTCCGTCAGCACACAGGTGCCGTTTTCAAGGATGGCAAAGTCACGCTCCTGGTTGAAGTAGTAGCCAAAGCGCTCCTCGATGCGATCGATGGGCTGCGAAAACGATGGCCGCCATTTCGGAACGGGAGGAAAGGTCGCTGACATGCCGACGTTGCCTTCTGGTGATACGACAATTGACGAAAGGCCGCCGATCAACACCATTCGTCTATTCATAGTTGTGATCTCCCGCCCAATGTAGCCAGTCTAGTTCCGGATCATGGCTTGGCAACCGCGCTGGTCATGAAGGGGACGTCGCGGCTCATGCGAGATACCTTGCTGGAGCAAAACCGGGACGGCGCGCCACGAACACAGGCGGGCCGGCTAATGGCCCTGAAGTATCTTGATCAACTTACTTTCGTAGGTAGGTCGCGACAATCCATTTTTGTAATCCGCATACGTCATTCGCCCGCTCATCGCCGCATCAGTCCAGCGTTTGCAGTACACCTCTGGCAACGCTTCAACACTTGTGTTTATTATTCTTGCCCATTGTTTGCGGTAAGCTAGTGGCTTTGCCCCTAATCCCACCGCACACTGAGTCATAAAATCCTTTTTGAAAGCTGGACTTCTTTGTATTCCAGCGTTGATTGTGTTGAACCGGCTCTCAGTCACTACGCATCCTGAAAGCATTATTGCACCGATCACGACTAGCGACCGATAGTGATTTCCCACTGCCCACCCCTCCGTTACGGCTCTCATCCTCTGTCCAAATAACTACAATTTTGCTGCAAGAGAAGTGCTCCACACTTATTCCGTGCGCCACAGTCAGTTGGGATAATGATTGCGCCGGGCTGGCTTATTCAGCCGATTGCTTCCCCTTCACCAATGAACTCGACCTGCTCAGCCGACAAGAACAACAACACCACGTCCGACATGCCGAGCAGCGGCGTGAAGGTGACGATGGTGATGCCGCCGGTGGCGTTGGTGCGGGTCAGCCCTTCGGAATAGATGTCGAGCGGCGGCTCCTCGTCGAACCAGACGCCGTGCAGCGTTTCGCCCTGCCATTTCTCGCGACCCTTCTCGTAGCTCTTGAACGACAGCACCGATTCACCGGCCTGGACGTCGCCGCCGCCGCCCCAGCGCACCACGACGCTGTCGAGCGCGCCCGGCGCCCGTCCCGCCATCGTGCTGACGATGGCGTCGGCCGGGATCATGCCGGTGCCGGCCGCCTGCTGCTGCGGCGGGCCGATCAGGATGCGCTGCGGGTTATCGCGCGTGCTTTCGCCGGTGACGCCGGCCGCCCACATCCGAACCGGACAATCGAAAACCTTGCCTTGCCACCAATCTGGATAGCGGCCGGTGAGGTGCATCGCCCATTCGGCGCCGCCGGCCCTGGTCTTGCCGAGCTGGTTGCCGGCCATGAACAGGCGCTCGCGATTGGTCGCGCCGGCTGCATGGAACTCGGCCTGCCTGGGATAGGGCCGATAGGCGGCAAGCTGGTTAGTGCGGCGCCTGCGGTCCAGCTCCGCCAGCAGGCTGAGATATTCCGTCCTTGCCGCCCGGCTGTGCGAGGCCTTTTGCGAAGCCCGGCTTCTCGAGGAACGGCCTAAGGACGGCTTCGAGGCCGCGGATGCGCTGCCTGATTTCGTCATCGCTCAATGCATCCAGATTGTTGATGTTGACACTAATATCCTTGGGCAGCACCGACAGCACGAGCTTCAGGTACTGGTCGGGCTTTTCGGCGCGCACCTCGGCGATAACGCCGGCGCCATGGGCGCGAAAATCGGCGCGGATCGCTTCGAGAAAGCCGTCGGCCAGCGTCTTCTTCGCCCGCTTGGTTCGGCTGCCGGGTGCTTGATCGTGCGGCTGCGGATCGCCGGTGGAAGGAGCTTCGGCCATGCCCTACTCCGCCGTCCCAGCGGAGACCGCCGGCTTCTTGTTGACTGGCCGCACGATGCGCTTGCGCGGCCTGGCCTTCTTGCCGGCGCGTGCCGACTTCGGCTTCCGCGGCTGGCTTGCCGGTTTCGCATCAGTCGTCGTGCCGGGCTTCATCGCACCGGCGTCAGGCAAGGCATTCAGCCTTGCCCTGAGAATTGCCACCGCCTTGCCGTCGAGTGCTCCCGACGGGAAGCCAAAGCCGCCGACCGCATCGACGGTACCGCCGCGCACCATGCCGATCCGCACGCCGGCGGCCACCTGCTCGAAGCGGCCATGGCGTGCATAGGGTGCGGTGCCGGCGAACTCGCCAATGGCGCTGACGACCTCGCGGCCGTCATCGTCGGTGATGATGGTGGCATAACGGTTGGACATGGGGTGTTCTCTGAAGTGGGCGCACGGGCGCGTTGGGAAATCTATGGACGATAGGTGGTTGCGGACCGGGATAGTCGGTCGCGTTCATTTGCGCCGACATACCTCGGCAGCACACGCAACATTCGGTCGAACAGGAGCCCGAAATGAAAAACCCGCCTCGGCGGGCGGGTCGTTGGAGCCAATTGGCACCATACCCAGATTAGTAGCATAGCTGCCGGCACAAAGCAAGAACAAAATGTGGCGCGGTGGAAGAAAATGCACTGACGACCTCGCACCCTCGTCGGTGAACGGCTGGAAGGAGGGCGAAAAGGGCGGGCATTGCGTGAGACTTGCGTTGATGGGATGGTGGTTGCGCTTGAGGGGAACGCGTCATGGGCAATGTCACCAGTCACTACGGCAGCGACGGCATCGTCGATCGCATATTGGCCGCGATCCCGGACGCCGACCCGGCCGGAAAACTCGCGGCCGCGCAACTCTATCCATTCGATCAGCTCCATGGCCGCGAACTGATCGCCACGCGGGAGCATGCGGCCCGTCTTGCTCCTTCGCCGACAGATCGGATCCTGGATATCGGCAGCGGCATTGGCGGGCCGGCAAGGTTTCTGGCCTCGACCTATGGCTGCCAGGTCGACGGCATCGACCTGACACCAGCCTTTGTCGCCGCGTCGAGCCGACTGACCGCACTCAGCGGACTGGCAGACAAGGTTCGCTTCCATCAGGCCGACGCGACGAAACTGCCTTTTGGCGACAGCACCTTCGATGCGGCGATCTGCTTCTATGTCGGCATGAACATCGAGAACAAGGCCGCGGTCATCGACGAGGCCTGGCGCGTGCTGAAACCGCGAGGCAGGCTGATCTGGACCGAAGCCGTGCTCGCCGGCGGCGAGCCCTACTATCCCATGCCCTGGGCGGTTTCTGCGGCGACCAGCCACCTCGCCGATCGGGAAAAATTGAAAACCCTGTTTGTCGATGCCGGATTTCGCATCGACGAAATCGTCGACGAAACCGGCGAACATGTTGAGCTGGCGCTGAAGAGGGCCAATTCCGGCATCGTGCCCTCGCCGGCGCAGCAGCAGGCAAATGAAGTCGTCATGGGCGCGGAATTCCTGCAGCGCCGCCGCAACTACATCCGAAGCCTGAGTGACGGAAAACTCGCCTCGCTCGCCGTGATCGTCTCCAAACCGGCCTGAAACAAAAAACCCGCCTCGGCGGGCGGGTCGTTGGAGCCAATTGGCACCATACCCAAATTAGTAGCATAGCTGCCGGCACAAAGCAAGAACAAAATGTGGCGCGGCGACCAAAAAATGCGATTTCCTTTCAGCGCCTCGCCTTGTCCGCCTCCCGATTGACCTTCCAAGAAGACCGCTAGGCTGCATTCCTTCGCGCTCCTCTCTGTCCTGCCGGACATCTCCCCCACTTGGGGGGAGATCGGCTTTCGCGCCGGCTTTCGCCAATCTCCAACGTTGCAGGAAGAGCGCAGCGCCGAAACCGCCAATCTCCCCACTTGAGGGGGAGATGGCCGGCAGGCCAGAGGGGGTACTGTCCCGGGCGCTGTCCCGCCGACTTAAAGCCGGCAACACAAGCAACGTTCGATCGAAAAGAAGCCTGAAAACAAAAACCCGCCTCTGTGGGCGGGTCGTTGGAGCCAATTAGGACCATACCCAAATTAGTAGCATAGCTGCCGGCACAAAGCAAGAACAAAATGTGGCGTTGCGACAAAAAAACCGAATTCTCTTCGGCGCCTCGCGTTGCCCGCCAGCCACTTTGTGGGCGCGAACGCAGCGTCGGCAATTGGCGCTTCCTCCATTTGCCGAGGCATCTCACCGGCCGACGAGCAGCCGCAGCCGCGGATCAGAACAGGCATTCGCGCGTTTGAACCCCAGCCAATGGGAGCAAAAGCCATGAACGTCGCCAATCTGCAACTCGAAGGCCTGCTGATGGCCATCGCATCGATCAATCAGGTCCTGGTCCGCAAGGGCGTGCTCTCCGTCGAGGAGATAGACATCGCCTTGCGCAAGGCCGAAGCCAGCGAGACCAACGAGGAAAGGTCCGAAGGCATGTCGGCGTCGAGCCGCGACGCCGTCAACTTCCCGATCCGGTTGCTGGAGTTGGCCAATCAATGTCAGCCGGAGACGGACATGCCGTCCTTCTCGAAACTGGCACGCATGGTCGGTCAGATCAAGGAACCTTACAACGACCAGATGTGATGCGGCGATCATAACTGACGCCGCCACAACGGCTTGCCGCGGCGGGGTGGCAAGACTGCTGGCGGCGCCTGCTAGCGGCCCTGCAGGATCTTGATCAACTTGCTGCTGTCGGCCCCCGGCGAGGAAAGCCTGCGGTAGTCCGCGTAAGTTAGCCTGCCATTAGCAACGGCATTAAAGAGCCGGTTACAAAAGGCGCTATCGTATTTTGCGACACTGACATTCATGATTGCTGCGTAAGTCTTTCTTTCGTTGAGCGGCGTGGACCTCTCGCGTGCAATGCATTCGTTGATCGCCACGCGCTTGGTGACAGGGCTGCCTTCAAGCGTGGTATGCATCGTGTTGAATTCGCCTTCGGTCAACGTAGTGCAGCCGGCAAGCAGTGACGCGCCGATCATGGCGGCAGCAAAACGCGTAGCGATGTTCATGAATTCCCCCTCAAGACCCGTGTCTTGCTTAGCCCGCCGAAAGTTGGAAGTACAGAGGGAATGCAGGCGCATCTACAAAAAGCATAAACCTCGAACGCTCGTACTTTAGCTGTCGCTTTTATTGCGCGCGACCTGCGAATGGCCTGAATGACGGTATCCGGCCGCTCTCGATCGTCACGACGATGCTGGTGCGGATCGTGCTGCCGATCTGGCCATGGTTGCGGTCATAGACCCGACCGCCATTGTCGCAGCCACCCTTCTGAGCGCCTTTACGAGAACGCCGGATCCGAGGTTGGGGATCATCCCCTGCCTAGCCTCAGCGCCAGGACGCGGCCCGGCCCGTGCACGGCGGCGAACAGCAGCCCGGCCAGGAAGGTGAAGTGATCGACGAAGAAGCCGAACTCCGCCTGGTTGCCGGCCCAGTGCGACGGCCCGTGGAAGGCAATGCCGAGGAACAGCACATAGGCGCCCGCGACGAGTGCTGCCCATGAGAAGAAGGCGCCAGTCAGGAAGCATAGAACGAGGACGACCTCGAGCAGGGCTGCGCACCAGGCCAGGAACAGCGGGAATGGAAACCCAGCCGCCGCGATATAGCCAGCGGTGGCGCCGATATCGACGAATTTGAAGATCACGGCCATCAGGAAGACGGCGGCGAAGATCAGGCGGGCGATAAGGATTGCCGCGGTCTGCCACGGCGACTGAACGGTTGATTGAGCGGTTTCCAAGGTCATGATGTCCTCCCAAGAGTTACGATGGTTGTGCCCCAAGGACGCACCACCAGCCGCAAGCCCGACATCATCCCCCGAAAAACCTGAGGGATACAAGCCGGCGACACCAAAGTGGCGCCTTCCCTTCTCCCCTTGTGGGAGAAGGTGTCGCCGAAGGCGACGGATGAGGGGTGCTCCAGCTTGGCGCCGGCGGCACTCCGTCCAACACCCCTCATCCGTCTCGGCGCTGCGCGCCGATCCACCTTCTCCCACAAGGGGAGAAGGAAGGTTGTACTACCCCACCTTGACCCCCGGCTTGCTGATCGGCTCCCGTACCGTTCCATACTGGCTGCCCCAGCGGTCGGTCATCGCCCAGCGTATGTCCCAGAGTTCCGGGAAGAAGCGGTGGCGGGCGCCGGCTTCCAGCAATTCGACCGGCCGGCCCTTCAGCGATTTCGCGCCGAGGCCGATCGTGCGGTGGATGAGATAGAGGTGGTTGGCGCGGAATTTCTGGAACAGCTCGTCGAACTCGATCAGCGCTTCGGCAACGACATAGCTGTCGCCGTGATCGTAGCCGGTATCGTAGACATCCTCGACCGAAAGGCCGCGGTCGTCGAGGTACGACGCCTTGAAGGCCCGCCACAGATCGGGCGGCAGGCGCAGCAGCTGCTTGAAACCCGGCGATTCCTGGCCGCTGCCATTGCCGAGCTGCAGCCGGATCTGCTGGTACTCCTTGGGCGACATGGTTTCGAGCAGGTCGAGCTGCGCCGTCATCAGCCGCATCAGCCGATGCACGCGCCCCATCAGCGTGACGATGCGATGCGTGTCCTGCTTTTCCAGGAAATCGACGACATCGACCAGCGTATAGGCGATGAGCTTCATCCACAGCTCCTCGACCTGATGAACGATCTGGAACTGCAGCTCGTCGGCATTCACCATCTCGGCCAGCGGCTTCTGGCAGGCAAGCAGCCTGTCGCATTTGAGGTAGACGCCATAGTCGCGCATCTCAGGCGTTTCGATGCGGGCGTAGTAATCCTGCTTGTCCATGGCCATGCTCCTTGCCGCGGCCGTTGGGCCGCAGGCGTTTGTTGGATCCCAGCCCGAGTCTAATCGCTTTCTTGCCGAACATTGTCCCTTTCTGTTATTCGATTGGCGGGAAACGAAGGACGAAAATTGTCACTGAAGCAGATTGGAAGAACGAATGATGCTGGATGCGGTCGACCGGAAGATCGTCGCGGCGCTCGAACGCGAGGCCCGCATCTCCTTTGCCGCGCTCGCCGATGAGGTCGGCTTGAGCAAGACGCCGTGCTGGAAGCGGGTCAAGGCGCTTGAGGACGCCGGCGTCATCCGCGGCTACTCGACCCGGATCGACCCGGCCAAGCTCGGCTTCGGCATCGAAGCCTTCATCCAGGTGTCGATCGATTTCGAGCTATCGGACGCCTTCGAGGCGGCGGTCAAAAAGCATCCGCTGATCCGCCGCTGCCACGCCACGACTGGCGAGGCCGACTATCTCCTGCAGATCGTCACCGTCGACATGATGGCGCTCGACAGGATGCTGCGCGAGGAGCTCAGCCGGCTGCCCGGCGTGCGGCGCACGATCACCTCGATGGCGATGCGCGAGATCAAGGGCGGCATCTCGTTCGCCAATGCCGTCGGGCATACGCAGACCAAGCGATAGACCGGTCAGGCCCTGGTCATCAATTCGCGTCCCAGCCGCTTCGGTTGCTCGGCGCGCAGAACCACATTTGTCGTCACCGTGCCGTAGTGGCCGATGCTGTCGACGATGCTTTCAAGATCGGGCGGTGACGGGACCACGACCTTGACCAGAAAACAATCCTCGCCGGTCACCCGCAGCACCTCGACCACCTCCGGCAATTGGGCGAACTTCTTCAGGCAGGCCTGGATATGCTCATGCGTGGTGCGCAGGCGGATGACCGCCATGGTGCCGAGCCCGAGCGCTGCCGAATTGATCACCGCCTTGTAACCGGTGATGACGCCACGCTCCTCCAGCCGCTTCACCCGTTCCGAGGTGGCGGGCTGGGACAGTCCGACGCGGCGGCCAAGCTCGGAGATGCCGATGCGGCCATCCTCCTGCATGATCTCAATGATCGCCAGATCGGTGGGGTCGAGCCTTGGCCGATAATCGCCGTTCCGCATGATCGCCTTTAATCCATCGGATTTCGTCGCTGCTTTCCGATGATCTCTCATTCCGCCACCTGGGAGAAGACCTAGAATTGCACGCGCTGCATCAGGAAAGAAGGGCTTCGCATGACCGACTTCATCATTGTGCCGGGCATCGGCGGATCGGGCAAAGCCCACTGGCAGACACGTTGGCAGCAGGCAAACCCGGCGATGCGGCGGTTCAACCCGGCGAGTTGGGACGCGCCGGACCTCGACGACTGGGTGGCTGCGCTGGAAACCGCTGTATGCCAGGCAAGGACACCGCCGGTGCTCGTCGCCCATAGCCTCGGCTGTCTGCTCGTCGTACACTGGCAGCGGATCTCCCCCCGCTCTATCGGCGGCGCGTTGCTGGTCGCGGTTCCGGACCCTGCGTCGCCGGCCTTCCCCTCCTCTGCCCGGGCCTTCGCCGACGCACCGCAACAACGGCTTCGCTTTCCGTCGCTGATTGTCGCCAGCACCAACGATCCCTACGGCTCGCTGGACTATGCCAGGGCGAAATCCGAGCGATGGGGCAGCGATCTCCATATCGCCGGACCGCTTGGCCACATCAATGGCGACAGCGGGCTCGGCGACTGGCCGGCGGGAATGGAGCTGCTGACAGCTTTTCTAAGTCAAACGCAGGCAATCGCCCGAGGCGCCGTGCTTCAGCCGTAACCGCACCAGGACGGCTATCGCGCCGCCGCCCTGATCTGGTTTGCGCCGCGCCTCAGTTCGATGCTGCGGCAGGCGTGCTGAGTTCGAGGAACGGTACGGTCGAGCCCGGGATCATCGACTTCGGCAATTCGCCGTTCCATCTCTCCGCCTTGGTCAGTTCGACCAGCAGCGGATTGTTGGCGATTGCGGCGGCGCGAGCCTTGATGGCGCCCGCGGTCGCATCGCCTTCGACCCTGGTCTTGTAGGCGCTGGCCTCGGCTTCGGCCTTGACGCTGTCGGCGCGGCCCTTGGCCTGGGTGACGGCGATATCGGCCTTGATCTTTTCCTGCTGCAGGTTCTGTTCCTGCTTCTGCACCTCGACCTGCGCCGTCATCCTGGCTTCGACCGCCTGCTCGTAGGCGTCGGAGAAGTCGATGTTCTCGACCTGCACGCTGTCTATCATCACCGGGCCGTCGGTTACCGCCGCGATGGCGTCGGCGACGTCCTTGTTGAACTTCGCCCGGTTCTGGATAACCGACACCGCGTCGTACTGGCCGAACACCGTCTTGATCTCCTGCGGTGCTTTCCTGGCAATGACACGGTCGGCCAGTGCCTCGATCGATCCATAATTGGTGTAGACGTTGCTGACTTCGGCGGCCGGCACGTGGAAGTTGACGGTAACGCGCATGTCGGCCGGCTGCTGGTCGCGCGAATAGGCCTGCATGGCCGGCAGGCCGCTGCAATCGTTCTGGTTTTCGCAGCCCCATTTGAGCACCTGCTGGCGCAAGCTGATCTTCTCGACGCGCTGCAGCCACGGCAGCTTGAAATGCAGTCCGGGATCGACGACCGAACTCAGCGCCCCGTTGGTCAAGAGCACGCCGCGGTCGCCCTGGTCGATCGTGTACCAGGACCCCAGGAGCGCAAAGACGCCGAGCGCCACGATGACGAGTGCGATCAGGCCGGAACCGATCGACCCCGATGCCATCCCCGGCTTGCCCTGCGGACGGCTTGAATTGCCTTGCGTTTCGGTCATCACCCCACCCCAACCTGATTGCCCGTGCTGCTTTTGCCCACAATAGTGGCGGCATTGCAATCCTCTGGATATGGAAGGACCTTCGCGCCAGCCGGCCGGACCGGCGGGGTGGTTCAGGCGGTCCAGGGCAATTCCCTACGCCGGAATTGCTTTACGGCACCTGTGTAATGCTGCCGCTGCCTCGGACCTCCGAACGCCGCATGGTCGGGTGCCCGTAGACGTCGACGTCACCGCTGCCGGAAATCGTGACATCCGCATCCGCCTGTGCGGTAATCTCTGCGTCGCCACTGCCGCGAATCTCGATCCGAGCGGATTGGGCGATAAGATTCCTGAGCCGGCCGGTGCCCGAACCGCGGATCTCCAGATCGACCGTCTGGGCGGTTCCGGTTGCGGTAACGCTGCCGCTGCCGCGGATGTTCAGCCGCAACCCGGGCTGATTGATCTGCGACAGGGCAAGGTCGCCGCTGCCGACCACTTTCCAGTCTGAAATTGCCGGCCCCGACACCCTGACATCGAGCCGGGATGCGAACCAGCCCGGTTCGCAATCCAAAGTGAGTCTGCTGCCTTCCATCCGCACATGGTCGATCAGGGTCGACTTGCCGCTGACGACGGCCTCAGCCTTGTCACCCGGCTGATAACGGACTGATGCTGGCAAAGCGATCGCGAAACTGCCGTCGTTGCGGAACGGCAGCGTAACCTCTTTTCTAGTCGATGTGGTTGCTCCGCAGGTTGATTGTCCGCCAATCCATGAACCCCCGGCGTTGATCCAGTCCGGCCCGGCTAGCCCGATGCCCACGGCCAGGAAGAGCGCGGCGCCGGCCAGTCCGGCCGCCGCGACGAATGCCAGTTTTCCAGTCATGGTCCGTTTCCTTCAACGTGATGACAAATTGCGAGCTTGGCACCGCTCAAGCCTGGTTGCGGTCCGGCTGGGTCAGACGGGAATGCATCCGTGCATAGCGCCCGAAGACCTGTATGCCCGCGCTCGAGCCCAGCAACAGCAGGGCGCCGCCGCCGAGGAAACCGCACACCAGTCCGGCGCCGATGAAGACGCGGCCAAGCGTCGCCGTGAGCGTGGCGCCGGGCTCGAACAGCAGCGTGGTGAGAATGATCTTGATGCCCAGCGCACCGATGGCGACAAGCGTGATGCCAAGGCCGAGCGCAAGCACGACCGCGGTGATGAGCAGCGGCAGCAGGAAGACGACGTCGACGAAGGCAAGGCCGGCAAGCGCGAACGTCGCCGCCAACATGTTCGATACGCTCCAATGCGTTTCAAAACGGCGCAGCCCAGCTTCGGCGCGGAGTTCGCGGGCAAGCCTGGCCGGGTCACCCAGGGCCGCGGCGACGTCCGCTTCGCTGCGGCCCGAGGCATCGGCGAAATGGGCGGCGTAGTCGCCAATGATATCCTCGATCTCCTGAGGCGGCAGGCCGGCGAGCTCCAGTCTCAATTTACGCAGGAAGGCATCCCTGGTCATGGCAAATCCTCAAGAAGTTTGTCGACCGCGCCCGCGAGCGAGCGCCAGTCGCGGCGATGGGCTTCGAAAGCGTGCCGGCCGAGCGGCGTGAGCCGGTAATATTTGCGCGGCGGCCCGCTGCTCGACTCGACGATGCGGGTGGCGACGAGGCCGTCATTCTGCATCCGCCGCATCAGCGGATAAATCGTGCCTTCTCCCATGTTCACAGCGGCGACCAGCGTGCTGGCGATCTCGTAGCCATAGCTTTCGCCCCGCGACAGCACGGCCAGGACGCACAGCTCGAGAGCGCCTTTTCGCAACTGCACCTGGATCGATTCGGTCATGCGCAACGTCCAAAATTCAAGGGGTGTATATAACACGCTACCTGTTTATGCAAGGTAGTTGTTGGCAGCTCGCCGTCAGGCTAGGCGGACAATGGAGATCGGCTTTGAAGCCGCTTGTCTGTTTGGCGCAGTTCCGGACGGAAGACCGCCGACACTTTCCTGGAACCGCCCTGGTTTCCGGAACCGCCCTAGCGGATTTCCCCTGCAGCCGCCGCAGCGGGCTGGGACGCGTTGCCTGGCGTCTCCTTCTGCCGTTCGGCATCGCTTTTGCGCTTCGGGCAATCCTCGTAATTGTGGTCGCGCCCGCCGCAGTAGGAGCAGCATTGTGCCGGCGCGTCGGGGCGAAGCATTGTTGGCATGCACAAGAATGCACTAAAACCCGACAGATTGCGAAGCCTTCGGCGCCGGCAAGGTCGATTTCACCACGGAACCGCTGGCGGCGCCTGAAAGTTATCTGCTCATTGCAACCGGAGCACAGGACATGGCCGACGACCAGAACCGCTACGAGACCGGCGCGAGGAAATATCCGGCAAAGACGAGCCCCGACGCGGCCGACGAATTCTCGCAGGATGCGGCCGGCAACAAGCCGCCTCCCGGCGGCATGGGATTGACCAGGCCGGCTGACGATTTCGACGACAAGACCCGGCATTCGGAGGGCCAGAACCCGCCGCGCACAGCGATCCGGCCAGACGGCAAGGCTACCGCCAAGAAGCCCGGCAAGGACGCAAGACGATGAACGTCGCCAATCTCCAGCTCGAAGGATTGATGATGGCGATCGCGGCCGTCAACAACGCGCTGGTCCACAAGGGCCTGCTGTCGGTCGACGAGGTCGACATGGCGTTGCGCCGCGCCGAGGCGGCGATGACCAGCGACGAGCGTCTCTATGAAGACATGTCGCCATCCAACCGCGACGCCGTCTGCTTTCCGCTCAGGCTGCTGCAGGCGGCCAACAATGCCCAGGGTGAAACCGGCGTACCGTCCTTTGCCGAACTGGCCAGGATGGTCGGCCGGACCAAGGAGCCCTATAACGACCAGATGTGATGGAGGACGCCATGGCCGACGACAAATCCAAGACCAAGCAGGATCGCAAACTGGTCTCAGGCGAAGAGCCTTACGAGGTCGCTGCCTTTGCCCGCAAATACGGCATACCGCAAAGCGAGGCCGCGACCATCATCAAGCGTTACGGCCCCTCGAGGAGGAAGCTCGACGCGCATATGGCGAGCCGCAACGCCTGATCCAATTCTGGCGGCGGCCGCCTTCATGCCGGAAGCGTCGCTGCCCTGCCGCCTTGTCGAGAGTATCGGCACCGTCAGCCGTGACCTGTCGGGTTCGCCCCTGTGGGATTCAACGCCTGGTTTTGACAGCCGCGGAATACTCGCGCGGCGCAACAACTCATTTACCTCGACGCTGTACCAGTCCGGTGAGCAAAGCCGGGGGTCGGATGCAGGAACAATTATTGCGCTACGAATGTGTCATGGAGCCGAACGGCCGTTGGATGGTGTGGGACATCGTTCACGATCTGCCGGCGCAATTTTCGGAAATCGCGCTGATCGGCCTGAGCCGTCGTGAAGCGGTTTCGCTCTGCCGGCTGCTCAACGAGACGAGCCGTTCCGAGACGCGGCAGAGCCGGGCCTCCTGAGAAGCGCGTGCGTCTCAGGCCTGCCCAGGCTAAGAGGATTTTACATGCGATCGACAATATTCGGTCTGGTCCTGCTGCTGCCGGCCGCCGCCCTGGCGGAGCCGATCGAGACCCAGAAGATCATCACGGCGGCGACCGGCGACTGGAACGGCGACGGCGCCGCCGATCTGGCGATGATCGTCGAGACCGAGCCCGGCTCTCCCATGGACCTGTATTTTTTCCTCAAAGATCGCAATGGCGATTTTCTAAAACCTGCCGGGATCGTGCATGATCAGATTGACGGGGAATGGAAGGATTACGACCGGCCGGGCCCCGCCACATCCGACACCGAGCCCGAACTCACTACGCTCCCCAACGGTTCGATCAAGCTCTATATTCCGGCGATGGAGATCGGCAGCGAGCGGACCAACAAGACGCTGACGCTCGCCTGGCGCAACGGCACGTTCGTCGTCGCCGGTTTTGCCTACGAGTATTGGGATTACATGGACGACAATGTTGCCGGCGACTGCGACTACAATGTGCTGACCGGCAAGGGCAAAAGCAGCAAGAAGCTGGCGGACGGCACCACCAGGCAAGCGACCGTATCGGTCGAAGGCAAGGTCATCCCATTCGCGGAGTGGACCC
The DNA here is from genome assembly GCF_040320905.1 of Mesorhizobium sp. M0590. Lineage (NCBI taxonomy): Bacteria > Pseudomonadati > Pseudomonadota > Alphaproteobacteria > Hyphomicrobiales > Phyllobacteriaceae > Mesorhizobium > Mesorhizobium sp. M0590. Next base: position 103,337 of record NZ_JAMYQN010000015.1, on the reverse strand, counting down.
CGGGCACTGGCTTCAGCGTTTGCGGAGAGTGAGAGGTTTCGGTTGCCTCACTGCAGCGGCGGCTTCCACAGCAGGCTGTTGCGATCGGCGGACTTGACGCGCAGCCAGGTTTCGCGGCCATCGCGCAGCACCCGGAGCGGGATCTCGGCACCCGCCGGGCCGCTCTTCCAAAGCTTGCGATAAAAATCGGCAAGCCCATCGACCGCCGTGTCGCGGACATCCGAGATGACATCGCCTTGGCGAAGGCCCGCCTGGGCGGCTGGACCGCCCTCGGCGACGCTCATCACCACGACCTTGCCGTCGCTCTCGGCCGAGAAGGCGCCGAGCCACGGCCGCGGCGGCCTGGCGACCTGCCCGCGCGTCAGCAGATCGTCGAGGATGGGCGGCAGAAGATCGATCGGCACCACCATGTTGATGTCGGCGACCTCGCCGTTGCGGCTCATCTGCAGGCGCAGCGAACCGATGCCGAGCAGCCTGCCATCCGCGCCGATGAGGCCGGCGCCGCCCCATGAGGGGTGAGCCGGCGCCGTGAAGATCGCCTCGTCGAGCAGATATTCCCAATAGCCGGCGAATTCCTGCTTGGTGACGATCCGCGCCCGCACGGAGCGGCCGACGCCGTCGGCGAGCACGACGGGATCGCCGATCTTGGCCCTGGACGCATCGCCGAGCGCAATGGCGGGCAGCCCGAGCGGCGCCAGCGCCTGCACCAGGCCGAAGCCCGACTCCTGGTCGTAGGCGAGCGCATGGGCGGGAACCACGCGCCCGTCCTGGTCGGCCAGCCAGACCTCCTCGGCCTCAGTGATGAGATAGCCGATGGTGAGTACCAGCCCGTCGCCGCGGATGACCACGCCACTGCCCTCGCGGCGGGTGCCAAGTGTATTTGCCGTGAAGGCGTCCTCTGGCACGGTGGCGCGGACGGCCACAATGGATCGCAAAAGGGGTTCGATATTCATGCTTTGGTTCCTGGCAATGTTCGCAGGCTGATATGGGCTATAGGTATGGCGCAGGTGATCAGGCGCAAGAGGCGGCGCCGGCTTTGGCGTGGACCGGCGCCGCGCCGTTCGCGCCGGGGTTTTGCAACAGCGCCGGCAGCCCTATCTGTACCTACGGCTATCCCAAGCTGCCCTATGCAAAGTTCCTCCGCCATTGCCCACGTTGATATCTGATATCCTCCCAACCCAACCCTTCCAAAGGCCTCCCAAATGAACGACTACGCAACGGACCAATACACGCCGCCAAAAGTCTGGACCTGGAACAAGGCAAATGGCGGCGCTTTCGCCAGCATCAACCGGCCGATCGCCGGCCCGACACATGACAAGCAACTGCCGGTCGGCAAGCATCCGCTGCAGCTTTATTCGCTGGCGACACCGAACGGCGTCAAGGTGACGATCATGCTGGAGGAACTTCTGGCGCTCGGCCACAGCGGCGCCGAGTACGACGCCTGGCTTATCAGGATCAACGACGGCGACCAGTTCGGCAGCGGCTTCGTCGAGGTCAACCCCAACTCGAAGATCCCGGCCATGATGGATCGCAGTGGGAAAAAGCCGGTCCGCATCTTCGAATCCGGATCGATCCTGCTCTACCTCGCCGAAAAATTCGGCGAATTCCTGCCGACGGAGCGGCCGGCTCGCGCCGAGACCCTGTCATGGCTGTTCTGGCAGATGGGCTCGGCGCCCTATCTCGGTGGCGGCTTCGGCCATTTCTACGCCTATGCGCCGACGAAGATCGAATATGCCATCGACCGCTTCGCCATGGAAACCAAGCGGCAGATGGACGTGCTCGACCGACGCCTCGCCGAAAGCGAGTATTTAGGCGGCAGCGACTATACGATTGCCGACATTGCGGTGTGGCCCTGGTATGGCGGGCTGGCCAAGGGCCGTATGTATGACGATTCCGGCGAGTTCCTGCAGGTGGAGCAATACAAGAACGTGCAACGCTGGGCCGACGCCATCGACGCGCGGCCGGCGGTCAAGCGCGGCCGCATGGTCAACCGCACCTTCGGCGAGCCTTCGATGCAGCTGCACGAGCGCCATGACGCCAGCGATTTCGAGACCAAGACGCAAGACAAGCTCGCGGCGGCCAAAAGCTAAGCGGACGACGCGCCGATCTCCCGCCTTGTAGGGGAGATCGGCAGCTTCGGCCGACTGCTCAAGCTCGCCTTCACCGCCGCCATCCACAGCCGGTCGATGTTGGCCAGGAATTTCTCGTCGAGTTTGTCGAGGTGCTTCCAGTACATGCCGTCCTCGAAGAGATAGCCGAGTTCCTTCTCGATCCTGTCGGCCTCCTCCGCCTGATCGAGCCGCAGGCCGGCAAGCATCTCGGCCTTCATTTCCGAAAGCTGCGAGGAAGAAAGCGCGCCGAGTTCATCGAGCGTCAGCCGCGGGAAGATCAGCCGGCTGCGCGGCAGGTCGGATAGGTTGACGCACAGGCAGCCGCGCCGAAGCGCATGGATGAGCAGGCGGGCCGACTTCGCCTCGAGGTTGCGCAGGGTGACGTCGTTGCGCAGCGGATCGGCGCGGCCGACGCCGTAAAAATGCGTGTTGCCGGGCTGGTCGTAGATCATGTCGCAGCCAAGGAATGCCAGCACGTCCGGCTTCTGACTGTGGATCGTCCAGTAGGCCGCCGTCATCGACATGGTGCCGCCGGCATAGACGAAGCCGCCAAAGCTGTTTTGCGCCGGCACGTAATGCGAGGCGCTGAAGATCTGCGCCTGCTGCAGGGGACCGCCTTGCGGCATCCGCTCCGCCGGGAAATCGCCGGCATGGACGAGGAAATCCCAGTCGGGGCGCACGCGCCAGGCGTTGTTGATGGCGACGATCTTGCCGAAGGCCTGCTTGGGCCAGGCGGCGGAGCGCACCACATCGGGGGCGCTACCGATCAGCAAGATCACGTTTGGCGTTCCGTCGATCACCACAACCCTCTCGACCGGCCGAAATGCATCTCGATGCCGCCCGGTTGAACGGCTTTATAGCCTCAATGGCCCATCGAAAACACCAGCCGGATTTAAGCTGGCATCAACAAAAGGCAGCTTGCCAGCCGGTTGTAAAATGTGGCCTTAGGCACCGTCCTACAAGCAGCAGGCAGGTTTTCCCGCTAGCCCAAAAACGACGATATGAGTTGGGCGATATATATTAGTTGACTAAACTAGCGGAACGTCCAATGCACATTCCCAGAACCGAACATGTCCTGTCTAGACCATGATATCTATATGGGACATTACTACATAAGCTGAACGCGACCTCGACGGTTCGGCGGCACAGCCCTCAGACGCCGCGGCTTTGCCTCCGCGCTTTTCGCCCCGGATCCGTAGATCAACCGGACGACGAACAGGAAATATCCAACCTGCATGACGATCAAGGTCAAGATCGTCCAGGCCAGCGTCTTCCAGATTGAACCCGTCGCAAGGTAAGTCGAGATCGCCACGATGGACGATGTGGTGGTCAGCCCCACCAGGAACTGTGGAAAGTTCATGATTTTTCTGCGCCGCCCCGGAACTCGCTACAGCCGGGACGAACTCCCCTAACCCATTACCCCGCACCAACATTTCCACCATTTTAGCAATTGCGCAAGCACCAAATAGAACAGCAGTTAACGCATGCTTCCGTGATCAAGGGCTGCATGTCAGGTCACCAAGGTGGGCTGGCTTGGACGGCGGCTGCGCGTCCCCTCCTCCCCAACCAGCTCTCCATACCCCCTCACCGCCCCATCAAGCCCACGTATTCGCCACGTCTCCCCTTCCCGTGCCTCAAGATGGGACGGGCCGAGCGGGACTTTCCCTCCGCCGTCCGGCAGGTCCAGCACGTAGACGGGATTGCAGATGCCCGACAGGCGCGCACGCAAGGCGCTGACCAGCGCCTGGCCCTCGGCGATCGTGGTGCGCCGGTGCGCCATGCCGCGCACGAGATCGCCGTGGTGCAGGTAATAGGGTTTGACGCCAAGGCGATACATCAGCTCGCGGCACAGCTCTTCCAGCACCTCGACCGTATCGTTCACGCCTTTCAGCAGAACGCTCTGGTTCAGCAGCACGAAGCCGCCCTGCCGCAACGTGCGGCAGGCCCGCTCGGTCGCCTCCGTGATTTCGCGTGGATGGTTGAAATGGGTGACGACAGTGACCATCAGCCGGCCCTGCAAGGCTTGCATCAACCCGCCGGTGACGCGCGACGGCAGCGCGACGGGTACGCGAGTGTGGATGCGCAACAGCCGCACATGCTGGATCGCCTCGACACGGGCGCGGATTTCCGCCAGCGCCCTGTCCGGCAGCGATAGCGGGTCGCCGCCGGTCAGGATCACCTCGCGGATTTCCGGATGGGCCGCGATATAGGCGAAGGCTTCGTCGAGAGCTTCGCGCGTATAGCCGCGGCCGATCGACGTCAGCTGCTCCTTGCGAAAGCAGAACCGGCAATAGACCGCGCATTGATAGGTCGGGAACAACAGAACCCGGTCGGCATGTCGATGCGTCAATCTAGGCACGGGACTGAAGGCGTGGTCGGCGATCGGATCGTCGAGTTCGCCCTCCTGCTCTGCCAGTTCGTCGGGCGACGGGATGACCTGAAGCCGTATCGGATCGGCGGGGTCGTTCCAGTCGATCAGGTCGAGATAGGCCTTGGGAATGCGAACCTTGTGGCGCGTGGCCGCGGCTTCGGCCGCCGCCCGCTCGGCTGGCGACAGCGGCAGCGAATCCAGATCGCCTACATGCCGCACGCCCTCGCGAACATCGTCCCGCCATGCGGCATCCGCCTCGCGAGCGCGCCGGTCATCGGCTGCCACGCCGGCCGCATCGACCGCCATGCTGGCGTCGGGGATGTCGGGATGTGAGGTCATCGCAGGCTCCTTGAATTTCGGGCCGGGGTACAGCATTGGAGCCAGGACTTGAAGGCAATAAGCGGTGTTTGGCCGGGTTGGAGGGCGCGGCAGGAAGCCACAACCGGCCACTGATCAGAACAATCGTCCAACATCGCTGACGCAAAACATTAGCTTGCTCTTATATTAGCTTGAGCGTATACACATAAACGGCCGGTGATCTACCCCCCAACCGGTTAGGCTCGGCGCCAGTTCCCTCCCTACCCCTCAGGTCAACGACGCCGGGCCGCTCGGGTTCGCCCGGTCGCCCGCGGTCGAGACCGGATCGTCGACCTCTTCGATGTCGATCATCCCCCTCAAGCAGCACCCAACTGAACATACCAGCTGAACACATCGGCGATGCCCGCGTCTCTCGGCCTTCCCGTCGCCGGCCGCGGTCGCTAATCTCGGATTGCGAAAAAGCTGGAGAAGAGCGTATGGCGAACGACTTGTCGCCAAGGCTTTTGGAGATCGTCAATGCGCTGCCCTTGCGGCAGGGCATGCGAGTGCTGGAGATCGGCTGCGGACCGGGTGCTGCAGCGCGCGAGATCGCGCGCCGGATCGGCGGTGGGCACGTGCTGGCGATCGACCGCTCGGCCAAGGCCATCGCGCAGGCCGGGGCCGCCTCGCGCGCCGAGATTGCGGCAGGCCGGCTGAGCCTTCGCCAGATCGCCATCGAGGATTTCGAGTTGGAGGCCGATGAGAAGCACTTCGACATTGCCGTTGCGGTGCGCGTCGGCGCGCTGGACGGGCGTCATCCCGAAGCAGGAAAAATTGCCCTGCGACGGCTCAAGGCGGCGTTGACCGCGCAAGGCCGGCTGTTCATCGACGGCGGCGATCCGCTGCGCGAAATTGCGATACATGGCTGAGCACCTCGTGCTTGGCCTCCGGAACCGAGCGTCTACGTGACCGTGAGCGGCAGAGCCGGCCTCAGCTCCGCAACCCCGGCGCCTCCTGCCCGGTGCGCTCGACATATTCGGTATAGCCGCCGCCATAGGTGTGGATGCCCTCGGGCGTCAGTTCCAGCACCCGGTTCGACAGCGCCGCCAGGAAATGGCGGTCGTGCGAGACGAACAGCATGGTTCCCTCGTACTGCGACAGTGCCGTGATCAGCATCTCCTTGGTGGCGATGTCGAGGTGGTTGGTCGGCTCGTCCAGCACCAGCAAATTGGGCGGATCGAACAGCATCAGCGCCATCACCAGCCGCGCCTTCTCGCCGCCCGACAGCACGCGGCATTTCTTCTCGATCTCGTCGCCGGAAAAGCCGAAGCAGCCGGCCAGCGCCCTGAGCGGCGCCTGGCCGGCCTGCGGAAATGCATCTTCCAGCGTCTGGAACACGGTGCGCTCGCCCTCCAGCACTTCCATGGCGTGCTGGGCGAAATAGCCCATCTTGACGCTGGGCCCGCGCGCCACCGTGCCATTGTCCGGCTCGGAAGCGCCAGCGACCAGCTTCAGCAGCGTCGACTTGCCGGCGCCGTTGACGCCCATGATGCACCAGCGCTCGCGGCGGCGCACCTGAAAATCCAATCCCTCGTAGATCGAGCGGCTGCCATAGCCCTTGTGCACGTTCTTCAGCGTCACCACGTCCTCGCCGCAGCGCGGCGCCGGCTGGAAGTCGAACGATACCTTCTGGCGGCGCTTGGGCGGCTCGACCCGGTCGATCTTGTCCAGCTTCTTCACCCGGCTCTGTACCTGGGCGGCATGTGAAGCCCGCGCCTTGAAGCGCTCGATGAAGGCGATCTCCTTGGCCAGCATCGCCTGCTGGCGCTCGAACTGCGCCTGCTGCTGCCGGTCGGCAATCGCCCGCTGCTGCTGGTAGAATTCGTAGTTGCCGGAGTAGGCGGTCAGCGAACCGCCGTCGATCTCGACCACCTTGTTGACGATGCGGTTCATGAACTCGCGGTCGTGCGAGGTCATCAGCAGCGCGCCGTCATAGTTCTTCAGGAACTGCTCCAGCCAGATCAGGCTTTCGAGGTCGAGATGGTTGCTCGGCTCGTCGAGCAGCATGGCGTCGGGCCGCATCAAAAGGATCCTGGCCAGTGCCACGCGCATTTTCCAGCCGCCGGACAGTTTGCCGACGTCGCCGTCCATCATCTCCTGGCTGAAGCCGAGCCCGTCGAGCACCTCGCGGGCGCGCCCGTCCAGCGCGTAGCCGTCGAGCTCCTCGAAGCGGTGCTGTGCCTCGCCGTAACGGACGATGATCTCGTCCATTTCACCGGCGCGATCGGGGTCGCCCATGGCGTGCTCGAGCTCGCGCATCTCGGCCGCCACTTCGCTCACCGGCCCGGCGCCGTCCATCACTTCGGCCACCGCACTGCGGCCCTCCATGTCGCCGACATCCTGGCTGAAATAGCCGATGGTGACGCCGCGATCGACGGAGACCTGGCCCTCGTCGGGCTGCTCCTCGCCGTTGATCATGCGAAACAGCGTCGTCTTGCCCGCGCCGTTAGGCCCGGCCAGCCCGACCTTCTCGCCCTTCTGCAACGCGGCGGAGGCTTCGATGAAGACAATCTGCCTGCCGTTCTGCTTGCTGATATTTTCGAGACGAATCATGGTTTTCCGGGGAAGGCCAAAGGAGAGTTCCCGCGCCAATACGCGATAGGCCGCGCTTGCGGAAGCCCGCAATTGATGAGGCGCCCCGCGCCAAATTGTCTGAACCCGCCAGTTGCTTCCCGGCTGGATCAGGCTTTGACGGCGTAGGGATGAGCCGGCGGATCAGCTATCGGTCAGGGCTTTTGTCGTCGCCAGTTTGACCCCGGCGGCGGCAAATGCCGCATTGTGTCGGGCGATGATCTCCGCGGCGGTCTCGCTGGCGGCGTCGAGCGTGCTGTGGGCGTCGGAAACCACGGTGACGCCCAGGCCCGCTGCAAAGGCGCCCTTCACCGTGGCCGCCACGCAGAAATCGGTCTGCGCGCCGATCAGAACGACCTCGCCGGCGCCCTGCCCGGCCACCCATTCTGCAAGGGCGGCATTGCTGAACGCATCGCCGACACGCTTGGCGAAAGTCGGCTCGTCCTCGGCCTGGCCGAGCGCCGGCCACACCGACCAGCCCGGCTCACCCGGCGCCAGAGGATCGCCCTGCGGGCCGTCATGCCTGATGAAGGCGATCTTGCGCCCGCTGCGCCGTGCCCATTCGATCAGCGCGCGGGTGCGGGCAACCATGCCGTCGGCATCATGGATCGGCGGTTCGGCGACACCGTCGAACATGCCGGTCTGAAGGTCAATCACGATGAGCGGCGCGGTGGCCGCGGGGCTGGTCCCTGACATGGTTTTTTATAGCACGAGGGCGGAGCTGATCAAGGATCAGGGCCGCGATGGCGCGCACGGGCAACCGCAAGTGGCTGGAGTTCGAGATATGTGACAATCCGCTTGCGGCAGCGCTAACATAGCGCGCCATTGGGATGTGGGTCAGTTCGAAATTCTGGCTATCGGCCGTGACCGGATTGCATTCGTGGCAAGCTCCTGCGAAGAAATTACCATGACACATGCAGCCGTAGCTTTCCTTGCGATCGTGACTTCGGTGTTGGTCGCGATCCTACCCGCACAATCGCAAGAGTGGACGCCCTCGGAGGACGCGGTTCGAGATGCAACGGAAACGGTTGGTCGCTATTTCCTTTCGCTCGATAGCCAAGAGTATGGGCGGGTATACGAAATGATAACTGATACCGCCAAAGCTTCGATCCCATCGAACGCCTTCGTGGAGCAAAGTAAACATTTTCATTCTCAGGCCGGCGCTGTGCGCGAGCGCCGGCTACTCAAATTCACGTGGTTGAAGGACCCAGAGAACGCTGCCTTTCCTGGCGTCTATGCCGCAGTCGACATAGCGGCGAAGTTTGAAAACATCGATCGTTACTGCGGCTATATTGTCCTCTATCAGCGGCCGTCAGGTGGAAATTTTCGAGTCATGCGGGTCGTAAGCAACTTCATCGACAACGCTACCGCGAAAAGCATTGAAAAGACCCAATCGAAACTCGAATTGGATCGAGCATGGGCCGAGTTGTCGGCTAACTGTCCGAATTTTCCATCGTGAAGGTGAGGCGGTCCGTTTTTGTACCTTCCGCGACCATCGGCTTTTCGGTTTCCCTCGCTTCGATCAGCGCAACGATGTCGGTGAACTCCTACAGTTTGCCGGCCCGAGGATGATGAACGCGGGGAGAGCGCAGCTTTTGTCCTCACCCAATCCCGCCCATCACGGCATAGGTGCCGGCGGTGCGCTTGTCACTAAACCCAAGCGCGATGTTTATCTCGTCCGATCGCCCTTCGCAAAGTAGCCGGCGGCCCGGACGATCACACCTGGCCCGATGTCCCATCCTCGCCAAAAATCCCGGTCACGCAGTCGATGAACACGCGTACCCGTGGCGCCAGCTGGCGGTTCTGCGGATAGAGCGCCGACAGCGGTGTCGGCGACGGCGGGTAATCCGGCAGCACTTCGACAAGCGTGCCGCGTGCGAAATCACCGGCGAAGCGGTAGTGCGGCGCCTGCACCAGGCCGAAGCCGAGACGCGCCAGCTCCGCCATCGTGTCGGAGCCGTTGACCGTCACCCGGTTGGGCAGGCTGACATAACTCAACGCGCCGCCGACGGTGAATTCGAGCGGCATGACCTCGCCGGTCCGCGACGAGCGGAAGCCGACCATCAGATGGCCTTCGAGATCGTCGAGGGTTGCCGGCAAGCCGAGGCGTTCGCCCGCGAAGCAGCGCGACCAACCTGACGAAAGCGCCAATGACGGCCAATGTCCCCCTCACTTCAATTCCACCCAGACCGGCGCGTGGTCGCTGGCGCCGGTCTCGCCACGCACGTCGCGGTCGATGCCCGCCGCTACCAGCCGGCGCGACAGCTTCTTGCTGAGCAAGATATGGTCGAGGCGCAGGCCGGCATCGCGCGGCCAGCGGTTGCGGCGGTAATCCCAGAATGTGTAGAGCGTCTCGTTCGGGTGCTTCTTGCGCAGCGCGTCAAGCCAGCCCTGATCGAGCAGCCGCTGGAACGATGCGCGGCTTTCCGGCTGGACCAGCGCGTTGTCGTCATAGGAGCGGGTCGGGTAAATGTCGCGCGGCTCGGGCACGATGTTGTAGTCGCCGGCCAGCACCACCGGCAGGCCGGTGTCGAGCAACTGCGCCGCATGCGCCTCCAGCCTTTCGTGCCATTTGAGCTTGTACTGGAATTTCGGGCCGGGCTGCGGATTGCCGTTCGGCGCGTAGAGGCAGGCGACGACGATGCCGTTGACCGCAGCTTCGATGTAGCGCGCCTGCTGGTCGCTATCGTCGCCGGGCAGCGCCTCGCGGGTCAGAACGGGTTCTGCGCCACGCGAAAGGATGGCGACGCCGTTCCAGGTCGGCTGCCCGACCCAAACCGCGCCGTAGCCGGCCGCCGCCAGCGCAGTGCGCGGAAACTGCGTCTGTCTCGCCTTGAGCTCCTGCAGGCAGGCGATGTCGGGTTTGGCGGCGGCCAGCCATGCGAGCAGGTTCGGCAGCCGGCTGTTGATGTTGTTGACGTTGAAGGTGGCGATCTTCATCGGCCTGCTTCAGCGCACGATGCGTTCGGTCCACGCTTTCACTGCTTCAGCGAGCGTCTTCAGATGATCGGCGGTGGAGAAGCCGGAGATGTTTTTGCGCGGCTTCAGATCATGGTCGCCGTCTTCCAGCCAGAAAATCTCGATTGCGTCGGACAGAGCATAGGTCGCGACCTCGTCTTTGGTCCCGAACTCGTCGCGCGTGCCCTGGAAGATCACTGTCGGCGTCTTGAGATCGGCGAGGTGCTTTGTCCGAAGCTGCGTCGGTTTGCCCGGCGGATGGAAGGGATAGCCAAGGCAAAGCAGGCCCGAGATCTCGCCCTTTGAAAACATCTCGTCGGCGATCATCGAAGCGACGCGTCCGCCCATCGACTTGCCGCCGATGATCAGCGGACCCTTCACGCCCTTCGCCCGGAGGTCGGCGATCGCCTTGACGTATTCCGGGTTAACCGTCTCGGCGCGCGGCGGCGGCTTGCGGTGGCCATAGCGGCGGGCCGCCATGTAGTGGAATTCGAAGCGCGCAAGGCGGAAGCCGGCCGCCGCGAGCGCCTTTGCCGTGGCTGTCAGCGAGGGGGAGTCCATAGGAGCGCCTGCGCCATGGGCGAGCAAGATGGTGATTGGGGCGGTGTCGGGGCCGTCGAAGAGGAAGGTTGTCATGGGGACTCCAACGCTGGTGACCCCTTCTCCCCTTGTGGGAGAAGGTGGCCGAGCGAAGCTCGGTCGGATGAGGGGTGTTCCAGGGAACGCCGACGCCTCATTTCTTCCAACACCCCTCAACCGTCTCGGCGCTGCGCGCCGATCCACCTTCTCCCACAACAAGGGGAGAAGGAGGCGCTACTACCTCACCCCGCCGACATCCGCGCCAGCTGCAAATCCACGAACTGTATCCCCTTGGCGGCCGTGCGCGCCCATTCGGAGTTGGGATCGAGTTCGAGGTAGCGCACCCAGCGACGCCGCGCCTCGGCGAGATTGCCGGCGTCGAACTCCAGCCTCGCAAGGTTGAATACCGCGTCGGCATAATTGGGATCGAGTGCGATCGCCTTGAGCAAATGCCGGCGCGCCGACGCCGCCCGCCCCTCTTCGCTCATCAGCCCGGCGAGATTGAACCAGGCCTCTACGAAGCCGGGATCGAGCTTTATCGCGCGGGCATAGTCGTGCGCCGCCTCGGCCGCGTGGCCGGCGGCGCGCAGGCAGTTGGCGCGGTTGAAAGCGGCGATGGCATCGCTTGGGTCGATGACCAGGCAGCGCCGGTAGAGCGCCGCCGCCTGCTCGTGGTCTTCAGCCCCTTCCGCCGCCTCGGCATCGGCGAACAGCTCTTCCAGCGTGTCGTCATCCTGCGTTCCCAGATCGAACAGCAGCTGGCCGTCGAGTTCGCTCTGGCCGCCCTCGAGATAGATCGCATCGGCCCGCCCATGCTGTGAGCCGACGGCGAGCGACTTGGCGGTGAGCGAGGCGACCGGGCCCGACCGGTGCACCGAGCGCGCAATCGCCCCCCATGAGGCGCCGCCGGCAACCAGCCCGGCATATTTGCGGGCGAGGATCAGGTCGCGAAAGGAATACGGTTCGCAATCATGCTCGAAGGCATCGAACAGCGACAAAAGGTCGAGATCCTCGCCGGTCAGCCGCGACTGGTCGATCAGCGACTGCCGCGACAGCGCCGAAGCCTCCGGCGCTTTCATCAGGCCGAGCAGGCGCAGGAAGCCGTTCTCGCTGACCAGCTTGCGCCCGGCCGCGCGCTCGGTGACGACGCGGCGCTCAATCTCGGCATCATCGGCCTTGGCGAGGAACGTCCGCCCGAATACCACATGGGTGGTCCGTCTGGTGACTCCGCGCCGCAATTGGCCCTGCCGGCGCGCGACCTCGCGCGCCGCCATGCGAAGCGGAAACGCCGCGAGCGCGCCGATAGTGCCGAAGATCGTGCCAGTGGGCGCCGTCACCCTTTGCTCTTACCGACGGCCTGCAGCAGATTGGCCTTGAGCGGGTTTTCCTTGGCGCCGCCCTTGGCGGACTTTGCTTTGGCTGCCGGTTTCGTCGCCTCATCGGCCTTGCTCTTGGACTTGGCCGGCGGCTTGGCCGATTGGGACAGGCTCGCCTTCAGCGCATCCATGAGATTGATGACATTGCCGCGCTCGGGGGCCGCCGCGATGATCGGCTTATGGCCCTTCAGCTTCTCGCGGATCATCGCCATCAGCGCGATCTCGTAGCGGTCCTCGTAATTCTTCGGTTCGAAGGTGGTTTCCTTCTGCTTGATCAGCGCCTCGGCCAATTGCAGCATTTCGGGATCGGGGTTTCCGGCCGGGATATTGCCGAAATACTCAGCCGTGGCACGCACTTCGTTCGGATTCCTCAAGGTGCAGACGAACATGCCGTTCTCGCGCGCGCCGATCGTCACCACGCGCTCGCGGCTGGACAGCACCAGGCGGGCGATCGCCAGCTTGCCGGATTTGCGCATGGCTTCGCGCAGCACGGCGAAGGTCTCCTCGGCCATTGCGCCGTCCGGCGCCAGGTAATAGGGCGCGTCCTGATAGATGACGTCGACCGAATGCTCGTCGACAAAGGCCTCTATGTTCATCGTATGATTGGATTCGATGCGTACCGCATCGAGATCGGAGTCCTCGATGATGATGTACTGCTTGTCCTCGTATTCGTAGCCCTTGACCAGGTCTGAACGCTCGACCAGCCCGAGTTCGGGGTCGACCGGCTTCATGTTGATGCGGTTGTGCGTCTTCTTGTGCAGCTGGTTGAAGCTGATGCGCTCGCTGGCGCTGGTCGCCGGATAGAGCCGGACCGGACAGCTGACCAGACTGAGCTTGAGGTAACCTTTCCAACTTGCCCTGGGCGCCATGAAATACTCCTACGCGGCCTTGTGCTGTCGAACTGTTCGCAGCGTTCATTCGTCCGGAGGACGAACGGGACTGCCGAAATCCTACATTGCCCCTTACAATACCGGCAAATCCCTAGCGAAATCTTCCTCCGCTGAGAGCCGCCTGCAGGCAAGGGATCCGTGGCGAAGAATAATTCAAATTTTCCGGAGCGTCGATGGATTGCAGATCGGACCGGCGCACCGCCGTCACCATTCTACCGGACGGCTCTGTGCAGCGGCCAAAAGATCGGCCAAACCTGTGCCTCGACCCGCTTTGATGCTGGAGTTTCAATCTGATAACGCCGTTTGCGATCGGCCATGACCGATCGCCGGCCGGCTGGCAGACAATCGGCCAAATGATCGGCCAATTTTTCTATTAATCTAGAAAAAAACTATTTATGATTATGTACTTATTAATTCTGAAGATCGGCCAAAAATTGGAGGCAGCCGTACCATGGAAGAAGGCGTACAGCGGATCGAACCGGCCCGTCTGGAGGAAGTATCCGAGGAAATCTCGGATGCCCTGGCGGAATTGTCGGCGGCGTCCGCTACGTTGGGCGGCAGCCTTCATCCCCGTACAGCTGCCAACCTCGCCGATCTCGTGCGCATCATGAATACCTATTACAGCAACCTCATAGAGGGCCATGACACGCGTCCGCGCGACATCGAGCGCGCGCTGGCAGGAAATTTCGACAAGGATGAGGAACGGCGGAACCTGCAACTTGAAGCCGCCACTCACGTCAGGCTCCAGGCCGAGATCGACCGGATGGCTGCGCGGGGCCGATTACCTGATCCGGCTTCCCGCGCCTTCATCCTGTGGCTGCATCAGGAATTCTATCGGGATGCCGAGGAACTCATGCTGCGTGTCAAGGGTGCAGGGCGCGAATTTCTCATGGTGCCCGGGGAATGGCGATCGAAACTTGAGCACGATGTTGCGGTCGGCAGGCATCAACCGCCATCCAGCGTCCGCGTCGACGATTTCATGTGCTATTTCGAAACGCGCTACGGCTTCGCAAAGCTCGGCAAGGCAGGCCGGATACTCGCCATTCCTGCTGCGCATCATCGCTTCAATTTCATCCATCCATTTCCCGACGGCAACGGGCGCGTCAGCCGCTTGATGAGCCATGCGATGGCACATGAGGCAGGTATCGCCGCTCATGGATTGTGGTCGATTTCACGTGGACTGGCGCGAGGGCTGAAGAGTCGCAAAGACTACAAGACCATGATGGATCATGCCGACATGCCGCGCCAGGGCGATCTCGACGGCAGAGGCAATCTCTCACAGCGCGCGCTAGCGGATTTCACCCTGTGGTTCCTGCGCGTCTGTGTTGACCAAGTGACCTTCATGTCCGGCCTTTTTGATCTCGCCACGCTGGCAAAGCGTCTTCGCGCCTACGCTACAAGCAGCGAGTTGAAGCCGGAAGCCAGCCGTCTGCTGGAAGAGGCGCTGATACGCGGCGAATTCGAGCGAGGCGAAATCTCGCGCATTACCGGACTGCCCGAGCGGACCGCGCGGCGGGTTTTCAATGATGTCATTTCGCTTGGGCTGCTGGAATCCGAGACGCCCAAAGGGCCGGTATCCCTGCGCTTTCCCGCCAAGGCCTTGGACACGCTGTTCCCGAGGCTGTTTCCCGAAACATGAATCAACAGTCAGCCAGCCTCAGGTCCAACCGGCGGCAAATCCCTGGCGAAATCTTCCATGTCGGCCCAGGGATCGCCTGACGTCGCCAGCAGGCCCGGCAGCGACGAATAATTCAGATCCTGCGGAGCGTCGATGGATTCCAGATCGCTCCAGCTCACCGGCGTCGAGGCCGGCAAATTGGTGCGGGCGCGCAGCGAATAGGGAGCCGCAGAAGTGTGGCCGCGCGCATTGCGGTGATAATCGATGAAGATACGCCGCTTGCGGTTATCCTTGCCCATGGTGGTGGTGAAAGTGTCGGGCGCGGTGGCGGCAAGATGCGTCGAGATGGCGCTGGTCGCCTGGTGCAATTTCTTCCAGTTCTGCTTTTGCGTCACCGGCACTGATATGTGGATGCCGTGGCCGCCGGACGTCTTGGCGAACGGCACCAGCCCTAGCGCTTCCAGCTCGCCCTTAATGTGCACCGCCGCCTCAACCACCTCGCGCCAGGCGATCCCCTCGCCCGGGTCGAGGTCGAAAACGATCAGGTCCGGCTTGTCGAGCCGCGTGCGATGGGTGCCCCAGGTGTGGAACTCGACGACACCGAACTGCGCCAGCGCCAGATAGCCCTTGGCGTCTTCCACCGAGAGATAGGATTTGGTCTCGCCCTCCGAATTGGTCGCTTCGAAAGTCGCCACAGAGGACGGCATGCCGGTGAAGGCGTGGCGCTGGAAGAAACAGTCCTGCGGCCTGCCGGTCGGGCAGCGCACCAGCGACACCGGCCGGCCGAGAATGTGCGGCAGCATGAAATCGCCGACCAGCGCGTAATAGACGGCAATGTCGAGCTTGGTCGGGCCGGTCTTGCCGAACAGCCGTCGCGTCGGGTTGGTCACCCAGATGGTGGCGAGGTCGGCCTCGGCGATCAGCCGCTTGCGCTTGGCCGAAACCGGCGTCGACAGGCCGACGTCGCGCAGGCCGCGGAACACGGCATGGCGCAGCGCATTGTCGGTGGTCCGGTTGGCGTAGTGGATATGCGCCGAAAGCAGCGGCCGCACCCAGTTCATCTCGCGCATGATTTCGCGGGGAACCCCTTCGGGCGCGGATGCCCCGGCGCGCAACGGCTCCAGCCGCGCCAGCAACTCGCCGGCGGTGGCGGCGTCGAAGCCGGTGCCGACCTTGCCGCGATAGTGCAATTCGCCATCCTCGAATTCGCCGAGGCCGAGTGCGGCCAGCCCCTCGGCCGCATCGGAGACTGTGTAGCCGGCGATAACGAAATCGCCGGTCTGAAGCGCCTTGGTCTTGGTCCAGGTCTTGGTGCGGCCGCTCTGGTAGACCGCCGTAGCACGTTTCGAGACGACGCCCTCCAGCCCCATTTCCGATGCCTGGTCATAAAGCGCCTGGCCGTCGCCCTCGGCGTGATCGCTGTACTGGATGGCGGAGTTGGCGCCGAGACCGGACAGCAGCTGCGAAAGCAGCGTCTTGCGCCGGCGGAGCGGCACTTGCCTCAGGTCCCAGCCGTCGAGATAGAGAAGGTCGAAGGCATAGAAGTGGAGCTTGTTGCCGGCGCCTTCGGCCAGCGCATCCTGCAAAAGGGCAAAGCGGCTGATGCCCTTGGCGTCGAGCGCGACGACCTCGCCGTCGATGATCGCCTCGCGGCACGGCAGCCTGGCGAAGGCAAGCGGAAGGTCGCCATAGCGCTTCGTCCAGTCGAGGCCGGCGCGGGTGATCAGCCTGACCTTCCCATCGGAAACATGCGCCATGGTGCGGTAGCCGTCGAACTTGATCTCGTGCAGCCAGGCTTCGCGCGTTCGGGCCGCTGGGTCATCGCCGCCCGGCGGCTTCGGAACCTGCGTGGTCAGCTGCGGCTCGATCCGGGAAGGCGGCGGCGCCTTGACGGCGCCCGGCAAAGCGCCGGGTTTCAGCACCACCGGCCTGGCAGGTTTGGCGGCAGGCTTCGGCGTTGCCACCAGCTCCTCGATGCGGCGTCCGGATTTGACGCTTTCCGGCCGGGCTTCCAGTATGTCGAGCTTGGCGTCGGCGGCGAGATCGCGCTCCTTGAACAGCAGCCAGTTCTTCTTGCCCTCATCGTCGCCGGGCTTCGGTTTCAGCCGCGTCAGCATCCAGCCGCCATTCAGCTTTTCGCCGGCGAGGCGGAACTTGAAGGAACCGGTGCGCAGGCTCTTCTCGACATCGTCCATCGGCGCCCAGACGCCGGTGTCCCAGACGATCATCGGCCCGCCGCCATATTCGCCTTCGGGAATGACACCTTCGAAGTCGATATACTCGAGCGGATGGTCCTCGGTCTCGACCGCCAGCCGTTTGTCGGCGGGGTTGAGCGACGGGCCGCGCGGCACCGCCCAGCTCTTCAGCACGTCGCCGACCTGCAGGCGCAGATCGTAGTGGTCGGCGGTGGCGTGATGCTTGTGGACAACGAAACGATTGCCCTCAACCAGACCGCCGGCTGGTTCCGGCGTCCTCGTGAACTCGCGCTTGGCGCGATAAGCCTTGAGCTTCGAAGGAGCTGGCATGGACTAGGCGCGGGTGGTGGGCAAAAGCAACGAGCGCGGCATC
Source organism: Mesorhizobium sp. M0590 (assembly GCF_040320905.1). Taxonomy (NCBI): domain Bacteria; kingdom Pseudomonadati; phylum Pseudomonadota; class Alphaproteobacteria; order Hyphomicrobiales; family Phyllobacteriaceae; genus Mesorhizobium; species Mesorhizobium sp. M0590. Next base: position 85,938 of record NZ_JAMYQN010000015.1, on the reverse strand, counting down.
AAAATCCCATCGCAGCGGCGCTCCAATGTCACGGCATGGATCCCAGGGTCTCCGCGACGTCGCTTAGCTCCTGCTCCGCCCTGGGATGACGAAGGATGGCAGGTCACGCCGCTCAATCGTCGGTGGCCGGCGTCAATTCGAGTTCGGCCGGCGACAGGCCCTGCTGCAGCTGGCTGAGCCGGAATTCGTCGACCCAATAGGCCTCGCCGTCGACCAGCACGCGCGCGCTGTAGCTGCCGGCCGAAAAACGCTGCGCAGTGATGTACACCTTGTGGCGGTCGAGCGCGTTCCGCACCGCGGCGCGCTTGGATTTCTGACTGGCGACGGAACTGGCCATGCTGGTTACTCACGCACAAGCCGCAAGGCGGCGTGCCTTAAGGATGGCCGAGAGCGGCTCGGCTGTCAATTTGGCGGCCGCACTGAGCCCTCGCGCGGTGGCGCCTCCCGCTCTGTGGAAATCGAGCCGGTGCGCTATATTGCCCTGGCGGCTTGGAACGCGATGCTGGTCCGGAGAGCTTCACATGACAGTGACGATGCGCAAACTCGGCAGCCAGGGGCTGCAAGTCTCGGCAATCGGTCTCGGCTGCATGGGCATGAGCCAGTCCTACGGCCCGGCCGACGAGGCGGAATCGACCGCCACGCTGCACCGCGCCATCGAACTCGGCTGCACCTTCCTCGACACCGCGGAAGTGTACGGGCCGTTCACCAACGAGGAACTGCTCGGCCGCGCGCTGAAGGGCCGGCGCGATGAGGTGACGATCGCGACGAAATTCGGCTTCCGCATTGAAAACGGCAAGCAAGTCGGCACCGAGCGCGACAGCCGGCCCGAACATCTCCGCGAGGCTTTGGAAGGTTCGCTGAGGAGGCTCGCCACCGACCACGTCGACCTCCTCTATCAGCACCGCGTCGATCCGGCGGTGCCGATCGAGGATGTGGCGGGCGCTGTCGGCGAGCTGATCGCTCAGGGCAAGGTCCGCTTCTTCGGCCTCTCTGAAGCCGGCGCCGCCAATATCCGCCGGGCGCATGCCGTGCATCCGGTGTCGGCCGTGCAGAGCGAATATTCGCTGTGGGAGCGCAATCTGGAGCCGGAAATCATTACGCTGCTGAAAGAGCTCGGCATCGGCCTGGTGCCGTTCTCGCCGCTCGGCCGCGGTTTTCTCACCGGCGATGTCAGGCGCGCCGAAGACTATCCGGAGGGCGATTACCGGCGCGGCGATCCGCGCTACCAGGGCGCCAACTATGACGCCAACATGCGGGCGGCGGCCACGGTACTCGACATCGCCGCGGCGAAGCCCGTCAAGCCAGGTCAGATCGCGCTGGCCTGGCTGCTCCACAAGGGGAGCGACTTCGGCATCGACATCGTCCCGATCCCCGGCACCAAGCGCAGAAAATACCTCGAGGAGAACGTCGCCGCGGCTTCGATCAGGCTCGACCCAGCCGAGATGCAAGTGCTCGACGACGCGCTGGCGCCGGGAAAGGTCGCCGGGCCGCGCTACGGCGAGCGCACCATGGTGATGATCGATCGGTAGGTCTTGCCTGCCCCCGTTCTTGCGCAAAGCTCCGGCCTTGGCTAGCATCCGCCGGCAGGCACCGAGCGGAGGAGAACGTCGCGGTGGACCGGCTGGAGCGCCGTGCGTCCCTTCAAAGCGAGTTGGGCGCTCAAAGGACACTCCATTTTTGAATCGACGCAAGGAACCTTCCGGAAAACCCATTCCGGTTTCGGGGTCATGCGCTCATCTGGGAGGAGACTAAATTGATCAACAGACGTGAATTCCTGCTGTCGTCGGCGGCGATGGGCGCCTTGGCGCTAGCCGCTCCGCGACTGGCTTTTGCGCAGGACAAGCTGACCATCCTTGGTTCGGTGCCGAGCCTCGGCTTTCCATTCTTCGTGCACATGCTGAACCAGATCAAAGCTGAGGCCCAGGCGCAAGGCGTCAACCTGGTCGAGAGCGACGGCCAGAATTCGGCGCCCAAGCAGACCGCCGATATCGAAGCGGCGCTGGTGCAGAAGGTCAACGCCATCGTCATCTCGCCGCTCGACGTCAACGCGCTGGCCCCAGCCATCGAGGAAGCGGTCAAGGCCGGCGTTCCCGTCGTCACCATCGACCGCCGCGTCGAAGGCGTCGAAGGCATCCTCGCCCATGTCGGCGCCGACAATGTCAAGGGCGGCGAGGCCGAAGCACAGGCCATGGTGGCGGCGTTCCCGAACGGCGCCAAGATCTTCCATCTGCAGGGTCAGCCCGGCGCCGGCCCGGCGATCGACCGTAACAAGGGTGTGCACAACGTCCTCGATCCCATGAAGGACAAGTACCAGATCATCTTCGAGCAGACCGCCAACTTCGCCCGCGCCGAGGCGCTGTCCGTCACCGAGGCCGGCCTTGCCGCCAACGGCAAGCCCGACGCGATCATCTGCGCCAACGACGACATGGCGCTTGGCGCGGTTGAAGCCTGCGCGGCGCGCAACTTCACCGACGTCAAAATCTATGGCTTCGACGCGCTTCCCGAAGCGCTGGTCGCCGTGCGCGACGGCAAACTGGCCGGCACGGTCGAGCAATTCCCCGGCGAACAATCGCGCACCGCCGTGCAGATCGCGGTCGCTTACGCCAGGGACAAGACCGAGCCAAAGGAAAAGCTGGTGCTTTTGACGCCGATCGTCATCGGCAAGGACAATCTCGACAAGGCGGAGAGGCTGGGCGAGACGAAGTAGGCGAAGCCGACGGGACAGCCCCCCTCTGGCCTGCCGGCCATCTCCCCCTCAAGGGGGGAGATTGGATGTCACGTCGGCTTTCGCTAGTTTTCGATCTTGCAGAAGAGGCGAAGCCAATGAAGCTGCCAATCTCCCCACTTGAGGGGAGATGGCCGGCAGGCCAGAGGGGGGCGCTGCCCCGCCAGCCTTGCGTGACAACCGAATGATCGAGGAGCAAACTTTGCCCAAGGCAGCCGCCATCGCGCCCTCTCCCGCCCTGCTCACCGTCGAGGGCGTGACCAAGCGCTTTGCCGGCGTCACCGCGCTGAACGACGTTTCGCTCGAAGTCCGCCCCGGCGAGATACTCGGCCTGCTCGGCGAGAACGGCGCCGGCAAATCGACGCTGCTCAAGATCCTGTCCGGCGTGATGCCGCCGTCCAGTGGTCGCATCGTCTTCGACGGTGTCGAATTCAATCCGCACAATCCGCAGGATGCCAAGCGCCACGGCATCGTCACCATCTACCAGGAACTGAGCCTGATCCCCACGCTGACCGTGGCGGAGAATATTTTCATCGGCCGCGCGCCGCTCGGCCGGTTCGGGCTGGTGAGTTGGCGGCGAATGGAGCAAGATTCGCGCGCGATCATCGCCCGCGTCGGTCTCGACCTCGACCCGGCGACGCCGGTTTCCGCATTGTCGGTGGCCGAGCAGCAGCTGGTCGAGATCGCCCGCGCGCTATCGCTGAAGAGCCGCTTGATCATCATGGACGAGCCGACCTCGGCGCTGACCGAAACCGAAGTGCACAGGCTGATGTCGATCATGGACCGGCTGCGCAAGGATGGCGTCGCCATCATGTTCGTCACCCACCGGCTAGAGGAGGCATCGGCGATCTGCGACCGCATGACGGTGCTGCGCGACGGCAGGCTGGCCGGCCATCTCGACCGCGAAGGCGGGCCGATCAGGTTGCCGAAGATCATCGAGAAGATGGTCGGCCGTGCCGCTTCCGAGCTCTATGCCAGGCCGACGCAGCGCGATGTCGCCGGCGACGTCCGGCTCTCGGTGCGCGGCCTGCGCACGGTGCGCGATCCGCAGGCGCCGCACGCCATCGTGCTCGAAGGCGTCGATCTCGACCTCAAGGCGGGCGAAATCCTCGGCGTCGCCGGGCTCGTCGGCTCCGGCCGCACCGAGCTCGCCCGCGCCATCTTCGGCGCCGACCGCATTGCAGCCGGCACCATCATGCTCGACGGCAAGCCGATCGCGCCCGCCTCACCCGCCGACGCCATCGAGCTCGGCATCGGGCTGGTTCCGGAAGACCGCAAGCACCAGGCAATCTTCGCAGCACTCGCCATCCTCACCAATTTCTCGATCGCCGCGCTCGACCGCTACTCCAATGTCGGCTTCATGGCCGAGCGGCGAGAGCGCGAGGCGTTGGCGAACTACAGGAAGACGCTGTCGATCCGCATGGCCTCGCCCGAGCAGGCGATCGAGGGACTGTCCGGTGGCAACCAGCAGAAGGTCATCCTTGCCCGCTGGCTGGCACGCGATCCCAAGGTGCTGATCGTCGATGAACCGACGCGTGGTGTCGATGTCGGCGCCAAGGCGGAGGTGCACCAGATCCTGGTAGAGCTCGCGGCACGCGGCATCGCCATCATGATGATCTCGTCCGAGCTGCCCGAAGTGCTTGCGGTGTCGGACAGGATCGTCACCATGCGGCGCGGGCGCATTACCGGCGAGATGCCCGGCATCGAGGCGACCGAGGAGAAACTGATGGAACTGATGGCGCTCGACCAGAAGCAGGAAGCAACGCAATGACCAGCACGACCGAACGAAGCCAGCGCGGCGGCGTCAATCTTGCGCGCCTGCTGATGAGCTTCGGCCCGCTGATGTTCCTGGCGTTGCTGATTGTCGTCTTCACCGTGCTGAAGCCGAGCTTCATCGACCCGATCAACCTGTTCAACATCATGCGCCAGATCTCGATCACCGGGCTGATCGCGCTCGGCATGACCTTCGTCATCCTGACGGCCGGTATCGATCTGTCGGTCGGCTCGCTGCTCGCCTTCTGCGGCATGGTCGCGGCGGTGGTGGCCAAAGGCGGCACCGCCAACACGCTGTCGCTGTCGACGTCTGGCACGCAAGGCTACGGCTGGTTCGCCGCCCTTCTCGCCGCCGTCGTCGTCGGCGCCATGGCCGGCGGCGTCCAGGGTTTTGCCATCACCAGGCTGAAAGTGCCGCCCTTCGTCGTCACGCTCGGCGGCCTCACCGTGTTTCGCGGCCTGACCTTGACGATTTCCAATGGCGGCCCGATCTCCGGCTTCGACGCCTCGATGCGCTGGTTCGGTACCGGCCTGATCGGCCCGGTGCCGGTGCCGGCGATCATCTTCGCGATTGCCGCGATCCTTTGCCATATCGTGCTGCGCTACACACGTTACGGCCGCGCGGTCTATGCCGTCGGCGGCAATGCCGAGGCGGCACGGCTCTCCGGCCTGCGTGTCGACCGCATCCTGATCTCGGTCTACATCATCGTCGGCTTCTTCGCCGGCCTTGCCGCCTTCGTTTTGTCGGCGCGGCTCAACTCCTCCGAAGCCGTCGCCGGCATCGGCTACGAGTTGACGGTGATCTCGGCGGTCGTTATCGGCGGCACCTCGCTGTTCGGCGGCATCGGCAGCGTCGGCGGCACGGTGGTCGGTGCAGGACTGATCGGCGTCTTGCAGAACGGGCTGCAGTTCAACAACGTCTCGTCCTACACGCAAAGCATCGTCATCGGCCTGATCCTCATCCTCGCGGTGGCCTTCGATCGCTGGCTGAAATCGCGGGTGAGGCGGTGATACAGGTGCCATACCTATCCAGGTCGGCGGGCCAGCACCCCCCCTCTGTCCTGCCGGACATCTCCCCCTCAAGGGGGAGATTGGACGTCGCTCCAGCTTTCGCCAATCTCTAAAGAAGGGAGAACTTTCGGCGAAGCTGCCAATCTCCCCCCTTGAGGGGGAGATGTCCGGCAGGACAGAGGGGGGTGTTCAAGCGCAGCATAGGGAAGATGGGCAAGTTTCGCGCTGAGGAATAGAAGTAGTGAATCACTATCCCGTACCTCCCCGTAGCCGCGGCAATGCGCGCAAGATGCGCAAGGCCATGACGGATGCCGAGCTGAAGCTCTGGAATGAGGTCAGGGCGCATCGACTCATGGGGCTGGCATTTCGGCGGCAGATGCCAATTGCAGGCCATATTGTCGATTTTGCCTGCCCGGACAAAAAGCTGATTGTCGAACTGGATGGCTCCCAGCATGCCCGGGCCGATGCCTCAATATGGGACGCTACCAGAAGCGCACGGCTTGAAGCGCTGGGCTGGACTATCCTGCGGTTCTGGAACGACGACGTCATTCGCGATATCGATAATGTCTGCCAGCACATAGTCATGGTGGCCGGCGCGGATGTGCGCTGAACTCAGCCGTGCAGGGTCGGCGGGACAGCACCTCTCTGTCTTGCGGGACATCTCCGCTCAAAAGGGGCAGGTTTCTGAGGCGAGGTGCCAATGACCCAGATAAGAACCATGACCGAACAGGACGTTCCGGCGGTGTCGCGGCTGCTTGGAGGGTCCTGGCGACACACCTATTCGCCGATCCTGGGTGCCGAGACCACGGCGCGGCTGTCGGATGAGAGGCACGCGCCGGAGCGGCTGGCGGCCGAGCTCAGGGACGACAGCAAGATGTCCTTCGTCGCCGAGCGGGCTGACGGCTCGCTCGCCGGTTATGCGATGGCCGCGATGGACGACAAAGGCGAGGTCATGCTCGAGCGGCTCCATATAGACAAAAGCGAGTACGGCACCGGCCTTGCCGCCGACCTGCTGCATGCCGTTCTTGCCGCGCATGCGGGTATTCCCAGCATCGCCCTGGAAGTGATCGAGGGCAACGACCGCGCAATCGCCTTCTATCGCAAGCACGGCTTCGAGGTCGTCGAGCGCCGGCCGGCTGCACACGGCGTGGGCGGCCACGCCTCGCTGATCATGCGCCGGCTGCTACCGATGGCTTAGCAAGCGAAAGCGGCTGAGCGCGTAATCTCCCCCCTTGAGGGGGAGATGTCCGGCAGGACAGAGGGGGGCGCCTCGCGTGAAGCGCCAACCTTCTCTTTCGTCCCACAGGGCGTCGCGCCAGGACGTACCGACCCTCTCTGTCGCCTTCGGCGACATCTCCCCCTCAAGGGGGGAGATTGGCGACTTCTCCGACCGCTCAGACCGGGGCGTTGACGCGCTGTGCGCGCGTTGCCCAGTCGGCAACCGTCGCGCCAGCAACGCTCTCGCCGGCAACCATCCCGCTCGTCTGCGGCGCAAGCAGGTCGTTGCGGCGGGCGAGGGCGACGAAGGCGGACACGGTCCACTTGCCGTTTCGAAGTCGCGCTTTGGAAGCCTGGCCTTAGAAGTCCATGCCGCCACCGCCGGGCATCGGAGGCATGGGCGTTTCCTTCTTCGGCTTCTCGGCCACCATGGCCTCGGTCGTCACCAGCAGGCCGGCAACAGAGGCGGCGCCCTGCAGAGCAGTGCGCACGACCTTGGCCGGGTCGATGACGCCTTGACTGTAGAGGTCGCCGAACTCGTTGGTCTGCGCGTTCCAGCCATAGCCGAAATCGGCCGTCTCGCGCAGCTTGCCGACGATGATCGAACCTTCGGCGCCGGCATTTTCGGCGATCTGGCGCACCGGGGCCTCGATCGCGCGACGCACGATCTCGACGCCGGTCTTCTGGTCGGGATTGTCGACCTCGATATTGTCGAGCGCCTTCGCCGCTCTCAGCAGCGCCACGCCGCCGCCGGGCAGGATACCCTCCTCAACCGCCGCTCGTGTGGCGTGCATGGCGTCGTCGACGCGATCCTTGCGCTCCTTGACCTCGATCTCGGTCGAGCCGCCGACGCGGATGACGGCGACACCGCCTGCGAGCTTGGCCAACCGCTCCTGCAGCTTCTCGCGGTCGTAGTCGGAGGTGGTTTCCTCGATCTGCGCCTTGATCTGGCTGATGCGCGCCTGGATTTCATCCTTGGGGCCGGCACCGTCGACGATGGTGGTGTTCTCCTTCTCGATCAGCACCTTCTTGGCGCGGCCGAGCATCTCCAATGTGACGTTCTCGAGCTTGATGCCGAGGTCCTCCGAGATCGCCGTGCCGCCGGTCAGGATGGCAATGTCTTCGAGCATGGCCTTGCGGCGATCACCGAAGCCCGGCGCCTTGACGGCCGCAACCTTCAGGCCGCCCCGTAGCTTGTTGACGACCAGCGTCGCCAGCGCCTCGCCTTCGACGTCCTCGGCAATGATCAGCAGCGGCTTGCCGGATTGCACGGCGGCTTCGAGCACGGGAAGCATGGCCTGGAGGTTGGAGAGCTTCTTCTCGTGGATCAGCACATAGGGTTCTTCGAGTTCGACGCGCATCTTGTCCTGGTTGGTGATGAAATAAGGCGAGAGATAGCCACGGTCGAACTGCATGCCTTCGACCACTTCCAACTCGGTCTCGGCGGTCTTGGCTTCTTCGACAGTGATGACGCCCTCATTGCCAACCCTTTCCATCGCTTCGGCAAGGAAGCGGCCGATCTCAGCATCGCCATTGGCAGAGATGGCGCCGACCTGGGCGATTTCGTCGTTCCTGGTCACCTTGCGGGCATTGGATTTCAGGTCGGCGACGACGGCGTCGACCGCCTTGTCGATGCCGCGTTTCAGGTCCATCGGGTTCATGCCGGCAGCGACGGCCTTGGCCCCTTCCCTGACGATGGCCTGAGCAAGAATCGTCGCGGTCGTGGTGCCGTCGCCGGCGGTATCGCTGGTCTTCGAGGCGACCTCGCGCACCATCTGCGCGCCCATGTTCTCGAACTTGTCCTCAAGCTCGATCTCTTTCGCCACCGTCACGCCGTCCTTGGTGATGCGCGGCGCGCCGAACGATTTGTCCAAGACAACGTTGCGGCCCTTGGGACCGAGCGTCACCTTCACCGCATTGGCGAGGATGTCGACGCCGCGCAACATCTTCTCGCGGGCTTCGGTATGAAATTTCACATCTTTGGCAGCCATTGGAACACTCCTTCGATAGGCAGCTTTTCGTTGACTGGAATGCTTGTTCAGGCTCCGCTCAGGCAGCCTTCTTCATTTCGCCCGTGGCTTCGATCACGCCCAGCACGTCGCTCTCTTTCATGATGAGCAGATCCTCGCCATTGAGTTTGATCTCGGTGCCGGACCATTTGCCGAACAAAATGCGGTCGCCGACCTTGACGTCGAGCGGCCGCAACTGGCCGCTGTCGTCGCGCGCGCCGGGGCCGGCGGCGATGACCTCGCCCTCCTGCGGCTTCTCCTTGGCGGTATCGGGGATGATGATGCCGCCCGCGGTCTTTTCGTCGACCTCGATGCGGCGGACCAGGATGCGGTCATGCAATGGACGGAACGCCATGTCGTTCTCCTCTCGGGACAAACAGATTTTCGAACATCCTCCTGACCGGACCGGCAATATCGGCCGGGCACGGGGTGCGCGACCCCTTCATCAGGCATCGCGCGCATACGAACTAGTCGCGCTTTTTTCAGCTTTCAAGAGGATCATGCAAAAATTTTAGCACTCGACGCCTGAGAGTGCCAATACGCTGTAATTGTTCGCACATTCGCCGTTTCCGGCGCGATGACCCGGCCGGATTTCCAAATCTGTCCGTCTCCTGAGCCGCTTGCCGGCGGCTGGAACCTATGTGGAAGGCGAGGCGTTTTGCAGACCGAGGTTCATTGGGAAAGGAAGGATTGCATGACCAGCAGGGACTTTCAGCTCCAGATGCAAGGGTTTGGCCTCACCACGGCGGAGATCCACTACCGTCTGCCCGATCATCGAAGCCTGCTTCAGCTCTATATCTGGCAGGAATACGATATCGCCCCTGATTTCCCGACGCTGAAGCATTTCCTCGATTTCTGGGAGCGCGAGATCGAAGGCCCGCTGCATTCGGTGCGCGTCGCCCATCATCACCTGATCCAGCCCTCCGAATGGCGGGCCGTAAACGGCATTATAACCGTCCACTGAGGAGCAAGCCGATCTGCCGCTAGACAGCGGACAAAGTCTCCGAAGCGGGGGAGAGAGGTAGCTGACTCTCCCCCACTTGTTTTGGGTCTCACAATGTCGGAAAGGTCCGGGCTAGCCGGCGTGGTCGACAGGCTTGCGGGCCGATGCGAGCAATCCAGCCTTGCGCGCCGCCCTGACGAAGGCCTTGCGCGCATCACGCGCGGTGCGCCAGCCGTCGAGCGCGTCGCGGCAGGTCCGATAGGCGGCGCGCCAGCTCCGGCCGCGTGCACGGTCCGGCCACTGCTGGCGCATGCATTCGATGGCTTCCCAACTGCTGGCGACCTTGCGCTCGCTGGATTGGAATTTCAACGTGATTGGCTCGGCAAAGCGGACGTCGTCCATCACTTCCTCCTTGTTTTCTGATCGTCTTCTTGTTTGAGCAAGCAACGTTATGCTGGCAGGCACCGGCGGCCGGCCGACGCCGCTGAAGGACATGGTTCGTCTCTCTGCGCGGTTCAAGAGCATCGCGGCAACAGCCGGTTATTCCTCCTCGTCGGGCCCTTGCAGCAGTTCGATCAGCGTCGCTACTCTTGCCGTCGGCAGCGGTCGGCCCTCGTTCACCAACGCCTCGTCGGCGGCGATCCAGGCCAGGGCCTCGCGCAATTCCTGGACCGTCCCGTCCGTCGCCGCAATGTCGGCGATCACGGCTTCGTCGACCGGGCCCAACACAGAAATGATCTCGTCGCGTGTCATGGTCAGCTCCATCTGCGAGTGCCGGGAACGGGCCCGGCAACACAAGAAATCTGGGTCTTGACCTGCTGCAGACAATAACCGGCCGGGGAAGTCAGCGTTGGCAATTGAAACCAAACAGGCAATCTCCTGCCGGACATCTCCCCACTTGTGGCGAGATTGGCAGCCTCGCCGAGCCGACCGAAAACCGGCCCGAAAAACCGGCAAAGCGAAAGCCACCGGGTCTTGACTTGCGGCGGACAATAACCAGATCGAAGGCACCGGTCGCCGAAATGGGGCCGGCGAAGCCAGGGAGCGCCAGCTCTTTGGCGCTCCTCGTATCTATGTTGCTCGATGGAGGATGTAGCTATGAGAACCGCATTCGACTTTTCCCCGCTCTATCGGTCGAGCATCGGCTTCGACCGCGTCTTCAACCTGCTGGAAAATGCGCCGCAGGCTTTCGACGCCTGGCCGCCCTATGACATCGCGCGCAGCGGCGAGAACAACTACCGCATCACTATCGCCGTAGCCGGGTTTTCCGAGGACGACCTCGAAATCACCCATGAACCCAACCTCCTGATTGTCTCCGGCCAGCACAAGGAGCCGGACAACGCGGAGTATCTGCATCATGGCCTCGCCACACGGCCCTTTACCCGCCGTTTCGAGCTTGCCGATCACGTCAAGGTCGCAGGCGCCTCGCTCGACAACGGCCTGCTCAGCATCGATCTGGTACGTGAGGTGCCCGAGGAGATGAAGCCTCGGCGCATCGCCATCGCGACCGATGTCGCCTCGCCGAAGACCGGGCCGAAGGTCGCGCAGGTCGAGCAGGCTGCCTGAATGCACCAGTCGAGAAAGGAGACTATGCAATGGCTATTCGTGATCTCATTCCCTGGGGCCGGGAGAACAATCAGGCCCCAGCCTGTTCCGTGACGCCGATCGCGATCCCTTCCTGACGCTGCATCGCGAAATGAACCGCCTGTTCGACGAGGCGTTCCGCGGCTTCGACACGCGGCTGCCGTCGCTCGGTGGCCTCTCCGCGGCCAGCGCCAGCTGGCCCAGTATCGACATCGCCGATGGCGAAAAGGAGATCCGCGTCACCGCCGAGATCCCCGGCATGGACGCGAAAGATGTCGAGCTGCTGCTCGATGACGGCGTGCTGACGCTGCGCGGCGAGAAGCGCGAAGAGACCGAGGACAAGGACAGGCAGTTCTCCGAACGCTTCTATGGCCGTTTCGAGCGGCGTATCCCGCTCGGCTACGAAGTCGACGAAGACAAGGTGAACGCCGCGTTCCGGAACGGTGTGCTCAGCGTGACGCTGCCCAAGACGGAGCGCGCCCAGGCAAAGGCCAAGCGTATCGCCATCAGCGGCGGCGACGGCAAGACCTGACAGCTCGCAGGACGACGCCCCCTTCTGCCTGCCGGTTCCGGCGGGCAGAAGCGGGCAAATGTCGATGACCCGTTCTCCCGACGCTCCGGTTCCGCCTGACCAGGCGCAGCACGCCCTGCAGTGCCTGACGACCGAGCATTTCGTGCTGCAAAACGCTCGCGCCGCGACCATTCAGGAAGCGAACCAGCGAGCCGATCTGTTCCTGACCTCGGTCTCGAGCGCAACGATTGCCTTGTCCTTCGTCGCGCAGGTCACGGAGATGGGCAGGCCGTTCATCCTGTTCAGCCTGATCTTGCTGCCTTGCCTGTTCTTCATCGGCCTGGTCACCTTCGTACGCGCTGTGCAGGTTGCCATCGAGGACATGGTGCATGCCCGCGGCATGGCCCGGATCCGCCACTATTTCGTCGAGCTGGCGCCCGTGCTGCAAAAATACCTTGTCAATTCCACGCATGACGACCCCTCGGCGGTGCTGGTCGACAAGGGCCTCAGACCCTCGCCGCTGCAATATTTCATGACCACCGCGGGGATGGTGGGCACGATCAATGGCGCCATTGCCGGCGTCTTCACCGGCATCGTTGTAAAGTCTGCTTTCGGCGGGGGCATGACGCCCGGCGTGATTTGCGGGCTGCTGGTCTTCGCCGCATGCATTCTCATCCTGCGGCGTTACCATAGTCGCGCCTGGGCGGCGGCCGAACAAAGTTTGCCCGCACTGTTCCCGGGCGACACGGTCAAAGCGAGGACATAGCCGTCCGGCAAGTTTGCGGAAAGTAGTGGGCGCCGCCCTTGCGTCTTGCGCGCCAATTGACCATCCTCGCCAACATCAATTTGCACCGCGGCCGGGGGGTTCGCATATGCCAACGCTTTATGCGCTGAAACCGGCCTTCCAGGCCAGGTTGCGGCCGCTTGCCGACGGACTGGCCAGAGCCGGCATCACCGCCAACCAGATCACGTTGCTGGCCGCTGCCCTCTCGCTCGCCACCGGCCTTGTGGTGGCAGCCCTTGCCGGCCACCGCGTGGTCTTTCTGCTGATGCCGCTCGTGCTGTTTACGCGAATGGCGCTGAATGCGATCGACGGTATGCTCGCGAGGGAACATGGCCAGGCCTCGAAGCTCGGCATGTATCTCAACGAGCTCTGCGATGTTGTCTCCGATCTCGCTTTGATCCTGGCCTTTGCCGTCATTTTTCCTGCCTGGGGCGTCGTTGCATTTGCGATCGCGGCTATGATCACGGAGTTCGCCGGCGTGCTCGGCATCGCCGCAGGAACCGGGCGCAACTATGCCGGCCCGTTCGGCAAAAGCGACCGGGCGCTGGCGCTCGGCATCCTCGCCGTGCTTATCGCGTCCGGCCTGTGGGTCCCGGCGCTCACGCCGCTCGTGTTTCCGGCCATGGCTACACTCTCGCTGGCGACCGCCATCAACCGGATACACAGCGGCCTTAACGGGAGCGGCAGCTGAATTCCGGTCTCGCCAGGGAGAACAACATGCTTCACCAACAGACGGTTGCGGCAGTGGCTTCAGCCAACATCGAGCGGGTGGCGCAGGAGCGCAGCTTCAAGAGCCATGACGGCACCGAGATCTTTTACCGCTGTTGGCCGGCGCTGTCGGAACACCGCAAGGGTGCCATCCTGCTGTTCCATCGCGGCCACGAGCATGGCGGCCGCATGGCGCATCTGGTCGACGAGCTTGAGATGCCCGACCACGCGTTCTATGCCTGGGATGCGCGCGGCAATGGCCGCTCCGCCGGCGAACGCGGCTATGCGCCGTCGTTTGCGACGCTGGTGCGCGACATCGATTGTTTCGTGCGCGAGATTGGCAGCGACGGCTTTGCCCGGCGCGACATCGCGCTGATCGCGCAATCCTTCGGCGCCGTGCTTGCCGCCGCCTGGGTGCACGATTACGCGCCCGACATTCGCGCCCTGGTGCTGGCCTCGCCGGCCTTCTCGGTCAAGCTCTACGTGCCCTTCGCGAAGCAAGGCATTGCGTTGTGGCAGAAGCTGAAGGGCCGCTTCTTCGTCAATTCCTACGTCAAGGCGAAATTCCTGACGCATGACCCCGAGCGCATCGCCTCCTTCGACGCCGACCCGCTGATCACCCGGCCGATCGCCTCCAACATCCTGGTCGAGCTCTACGACCATGCCGCGCGCATCGTCGCCGACGCCCGCGCCATCACCGTGCCGACACAGCTTCTGATCTCCGGCAGCGACTGGGTGGTGCGCCATGGACCGCAGCACGAGTTTTTCGTCAATCTGGCGAGCCCGGCCAAGGAGCGGCATATTTTGCCCGGCTTCTTTCACGACACGCTGGGCGAGCGCGACCGCCACAAGGCACTCGACCTGATCAGGCCTTTCCTCGAAAGGCAGTTCACAGCGCCGGAAAAGCCGGTCGACCTGACCGAGGCCGACCGTGCCGGCTACACACGCGACGAGGCCGACCGGCTGGCCTCGCCGCTGCCGCTGCTGTCTCCCAGGGGGCTCTACTGGACAATCAGCCGCGCTTCGATCCGCATGGGCGCCTGGCTGTCGTCCGGCATGAAGACGGGGATTGCCACCGGCTTCGATTCCGGCTCGACGCTCGACTATGTCTATGAGAACGAGGCGCGCGGCATCAGCCCCATTGGCCGCATGATCGACCGCACCTTTCTCGATGCCATCGGCTGGCGCGGCATCCGCCAGCGCAAGCTGCATCTGGAAGAGCTGATCGGCAGCGCCGCCGCCTCGCTCAAGGCCGCCGGCCGGCCGGTCCATATCGTCGATATCGCCGCCGGCCATGGCCGCTATGTGCTCGATGCCGTGCAGAAAGGCGCCGCGCCGCCGGCAAGCGTGCGGCTGCAGGATTTCTCCGAGCTCAACGTCTCGCTCGGCCGCAAGCTGACCGCCGAGCGCAAGCTGCCGGCGAGCGTCACTTTCCATCAAGGTGACGCCTTCGACGCCACGATGCTGGCCGGGCTCGACCCGGCGCCGGATCTCGCCATCGTCTCGGGGCTCTACGAATTGTTTTCCGACAATGCCATGATCGCCCGCTCGCTCGGTGGACTGGCCAGCGCCATGCAGCCCGGAAGCCTGCTCGTCTACACCAACCAGCCTTGGCATCCGCAGCTCGAGATGATCGCGCGCAGCCTGACCTCGCACCGCGGCGGCCAGGCCTGGGTGATGCGCCGCCGCACGCAGACCGAGATGGACCAGTTGGTGGCGGCCGCCGGCTTCGAGAAGCTCGACCAGCGCATCGACCAGTGGGGCATCTTCACCGTTTCGGTCGCGCGGCGCGTCTGAACATGGACTTGCCTGCCTCTGCCTTACCTCGCGATGCCCCTGCCCTTCCGGCCTTGCCGCACGAGCCGTATCCCGGGATAGTCCTGCGCGCCGCGCTGTGGCTGGCATTTCTGGCGCCGTTCTTCTACGCTACCTACGGCTTCGCCAACTGGCTGGCGTCGCGGCGCGACGACCTCGGCAGCATCGTGTTCGGCTGGGAGCATGGCGTCGCGTTCCTTGCCTGGACGATCGTGCCCTACTGGTCGATCAACCTGTTCTATGGCTTGTCGTTGCTGTTGAACAGTTCGAAGAGCGGCGTCGACCGCCTTGCCGGCCGCTATCTGACGGCACAGATCGTCGCCGTCGCCTGCTTCATCCTGTTCCCGCTGACTGCGACGTTCGTGCGCCCGCAGACGAGCGGCCTGCCCGGCTTCATGTTCGCCGTGCTCGGCGGCTTCGACAAACCCTTCAACCAGGCGCCGTCGCTGCATATTGCGCTGCTGGTCATCATCTGGGACCATTGGCGTCACCGATTGACCGGCATCGCCGGCGTCGCCTGGCATGTCTGGTGTTTCCTGATCGGCGCCTCGGTGCTGACGACGTGGCAGCACCATTTCATCGACATTCCGACCGGCGCGCTGCTCGGCCTTTTCGCGCTGTGGCTGTTTTCGCGCGACGGCGAGCTGCCGTTCGCCGGCTTCCGCCTGAGCACTGATCCGAAGGCGCGGCTTCTGGCGCTGTTCTATGCGCTCGGCGCAAGCCTTGCGCTGGCCGGCGCCGCTGCCGGCGCATTGGTCTCGGCGCTGTGGCTCATCCTGTTGTGGCCGGCACTGGCGCTGGCCATAGTCGCTTTCGCCTATGCCGGCGCCGGCGCCAAGGTGTTCCAGAAAACAGCCGATGGCCGCGTGTCGCTGGCCAGCCGTCTTCTGCTGTGGCCCTACCGGGTTGCCGCCAAGGTCAATGTGTGGGCATGGACGCGAAAGCTTCCGGCGCAGATCGTCATTGCCGACGGTGTTTCCCTTGGCCGTTTTCCGACCGCCGCCGAGGCCGACGCCTTCGGCACGGTGATCGACCTTGCCGGCGAATTGGAAAGGCCGCGCGGCGCCTCGATCCGCTGGTTGAGCCTGCCCATGGTCGACCTTTTGCCGCCGTCTCGCGAGGCGCGTGCGCAAGCGGTGGCGGCGATCGAGACGGCGCAGAGCAAGGGCACGGTGCTGGTCTGCTGTGCGCTCGGCTTCCAGCGCAGCGCCGCCGTCGTCGCCGAATGGCTGGTCGCCAGCGGCCGGGCCGCCACGCCGGATCAGGCGCGAGGCCAGCTCGCCGCCGCCGGCCGGCCTGTGCATCTTGGCATGGACGCGCCGACATGACCGCCTTTCGAGATAAGGCCGAGACGTTCGCCGCCGGACTGATGGTGCAGGTTGCGTGGCCGCTGCTGTTGATTGCTGCTGCCTTGCTGGCGGCGCCGGTCATCGGCCTGGCGGCTGCGCCGCAAACATCGTCGCTGTCCGCGGCGGCCTGGCTGATCGCCGCCGCGGGTGCCATAGCCACAATTATTCTCTCGGCCCTGCTTTTGTTCGACGCGCTGCTGTTCCGGCTGATGGCCAGCCACGCCAGCGAGGCAGGCGGTGGTGCGGCGATCGACGACGTGCTGGCGCGCATGCGGCTGAAACCCACGGCGGCCGCTGGCCGCTCGCTCGACCAGCGGATGGCCGGCACGCGCCGTCTGCTCGCCAAGCAGCGTATCGCCTTCAGCCTGTTCGCGGCGGCCTCGGTCGTCGCGGCATTCTTTTGAGCCCGTCCATGACAAAGCTTCGCGTCAGCACCTATACCCTGCTGCAGACGGTGACCTCGGTCGGCCTGTCGGCGCTGGCCTGGGTGGTCACCGGAGTGCGGCCGATCTGGAACGGCAGCCAGCCATCGGACCGGCAGCGCATCTACTTCGCCAACCATGCCAGCCACGGCGATTTCATCCTGCTGTCGGCCTGCCTCAGCGAGAAGGAGCGCGCCCGTACCCATGCGGTGGCGGCCGCCGATTATTGGAGCAAGACGCGGCTGCGCCGTTTCATTGCCGAGGACATGCTGTCTTCCGTGCTGATCCACCGGCAGTGGACGGATGAAACGCAGCACCCGATCTCGATCATGCTGTCGGTGCTCGACCAGGGCCATTCGCTGATCCTGTTTCCCGAAGGCACGCGCAACATGACCGACGAACCGCTGCTGCCGTTCCGCTCCGGCCTCTACAATCTGTCGATGGCGCGGCCCGATGTCGAGCTCATCCCGTGCTGGATCGAGAACATGTCGCGGGTGCTGCCCAAGGGGCAATTCGTGCCGGTGCCGCTGCTTTGCCGTGTCGTCTTCGGCGCGCCGATCGCCATTCAACCGGGTGAGGAACGCCGCGCCTTTCTCGACCGCGCCCGCGAAACGCTGCTGGCGCTGAACCCCCGGCCGCAGCGAGACGATTGAGGACCAAGGCAAAATGCTGCCGATGATGCACGAAACCCTCATTCTGATTGTCGGCCTGCTGGCGGTGCTGATCAGCGCCAGCGTCGTCGCCGGCGTCTTGTCATGGCGCGCGCCAAAGCCGTTGTCGCCGACGCTGGTCAATCTCACCCAGCGCATCAATGCCTGGTGGGTGATGGTGGTGGCGATCACCGTCGCCTTCTTCTTCGGCCGCCCCGGCATGACCATCCTGTTCGCGCTGATTTCGTTCGCCGCGTTGCGCGAATTCGTGACGCTGACGCACAGCCGCCGCAGCGACCACTGGGTGCTGCTCGGCATGTTCGGCATCGTCATCCCGTTCCAGTACTGGTTGGTGTGGACCGCCTGGTACGGCCTGTTCACCATCTTCATCCCGGTCTACTGCTTCCTGCTGATGCCGGCGATCACCGCGCTGCACGGCGACACCGAACGCTTTCTCGAGCGCGTCTCGGCGCAGCAATGGGCGGTCATGATTTCGGTCTACTGCGTCAGCCACGTGCCGGCGCTGCTGACGCTCGAGGTGCCAGGCTTCGAAGGCCGCAACCTGTTGCTGATCGCTTTCCTGATCATCACCGTGCAAGGCAGCGACGTGCTGCAATATATTTTCGGCAAGCTGTTCGGCCGGCATCTCCTGGCGCCGACGGTCTCGCCGTCGAAGACTTGGGAGGGGCTGGTCGGCGGGCTGGCGGCATCGAGCCTGCTCGGCGCGCTGCTGTCGTTCCTGACGCCGTTCTCGCCGCTGCAGGCAGCCGGCGTCGCCTTCATCGCCTGCCTGATGGGCTTCCTTGGCGGGCTGGTCGCCTCCGCCATCAAGCGCGATCAAGGCGTCAAGGACTGGGGCCATCTGATCGAAGGCCATGGCGGCATGATGGACCGTGCCGACAGCCTGGTCTTCGCCGCCCCGGTCTTCTTCCATACGGTGCGCTATTTCTGGACTGTATGAAGGTTGGCGCCGTTTGCCGCGGCGGACGGTTCAGCGCGACCTTGCGAAGATAACCTGATCCGTTTCGTTGTTACCACTTTCGCGAAAGCGGTAATAACCCGACCTGCCGCAGTCTTCGCCGCGCTCATTTTGCCGCGGCGAGCGGCTCTTTCTTGCGCGCCGGCGTCAGGCGGCGCATGCGGCGTTTGGCGGTGGTCTTCAGCGCCACCGGCGCAGCGCTGGACAACGCACCGAGCACCGCGCCTACCATGCCATGTGCGACGAAATCGGCGTTGATCTCGTTGGCCAATCTGGCATCTGCCTCCTGGTTGTCGCTGTCGGCTTCCGACCACAACACGATGCCCACTCGCAACCTTGGTTTGGCGCGTTTCAGCCGACGGACCAGGAACCGCCCGTGCTTGACGGAATCCCGGTTCAAAAATCCGACGACGACAGTATCGACGGCGTCGAGCTCAAGGCGGCGAATGCTCCCCGGTTCCATCTCGGCGAAGCTCGCTCTCAACACCGTAGCGCCCTGGACTTCGAGCACCTGCGCCAGCATGGCGGCAGCCGCGTCGTCGAGTTCGCCGCGCCCTCCGGCGCACAGCACCGACATGCCCGTGCCATCCGGCAGTTCGGTGTCTTCCTCGCCCTGAACCTCCCCCTGAACGTGCTTGTCCTCGCGTGAGCCGTGGTCCTCGGCCGCGGCCGTGTCGTCCGCTTCCGCCTCCTCCTGCGCGCTGTCGTCGAGGTTCGCCACCATCGTCAGCGCGCTGCCCGCGACCTGCTGTCTTTGCTCATCGCTCAACACACCGCGCACCCGGTCCTGCTCGCCGAGCAGAAGTGCGGGAATCGCGACCTTGTCGTAGAACTCGACCAGATATTCTTCCTCCAGCATCTCCTCGGCATGGTCCGTCGCTTCCTCGGGATCGCCGGCCAACAGCCGCTGGTAAAGCCGGGCGTGCGGTTCGAGCACGGGTTCGTTGCCGAACAGAACGTCGAGGAATTCGAACTGCGGCACATGGCGGCCGAGCACGACGAGGCAGACCGTGAGCGGCGTCGACAAAACCAGGCCCAATGGCCCCCAAAGCCAGGTCCAGAAGATCGCCGCAACGATGATGGCCAATGGCGACAGCCCGGTGCGCGAGCCGTAGAGCCAAGGTTCGATCACGTTGCCGGTGATCAGTTCCACCACGACGAAAAGCCCTGCAGTCCAGAGCACGAGCGACCAGCCGGGCGCCACGGCCAGCGCCAGGAACAGAGGCAACAGCGTCGCTATGACCGGGCCGATATAGGGAACGAAGCGCAGCGCCAGCGCCAGCAAGCCCCACAGCAATGGATTGGGTATGCCCAGCAGCCAAAGTCCGATTGCAATTGGGACGGCATAGACGATGTTCACGACCAGTTGCATGAGCAGATAGCGGCCGACGCGCTTGCCGGCATCCTGCAGCGCCTCGGTGGTTCGGTGCAGATCGCCGTAGCCGACGAGGCGTATGAAACGATCGCGCAGGTCCTCCCGCTCCAGCAGCATGAATATGACGACCACGACGATCAGTCCGGCCGATGCCAGCGGGCTCAGCAGCGGGCCGATCAGATTCTGGAGAACCTCGAGCGGTCGTTCGCGCGCGACGATTTCGACCGGGATCGGTTCCCGCGGAGGCTGATCGGCGGCGGGTTGTGCGGGCTCGGGTCTGTCGAGCTCCTGGCCGACGCGTTCGATCACCCGGCTCAATCTGGAAACGATGCCGCCGCCGACGCCGGTTTCCTTGAGCGACCGGACCTTGGTCAGGATATTCGCCTGGTAAAGCGGAATGTTCTGCGCCAGTTCACTGACCTGCGTGGCGACGATGAAGGAGAACAGAGCCAGCACCGTGAATGCGCCGAGCACACTGGCGATCACGGCAGGAAGACGCGGAATGCCGGCTCGCTTGAGTGCCGACACCATGGGCACGAGCGCAAAGGTAAGCAGCAGCGCGATTGCGATCGGCAGAAAGACCTCGCGCCCGAAATAGAGCGCCGCGACGGCCGTCACGACCGACGCTACGCTGGGCAACGATGTGCGCGGAAGCGCCCTGGCCGCGGAAACAATGCCCGCCCGCCGGGGCTCCGACAGGTGCGCGTCGTTTCGACGATTTGCCGCCACTTGATACCTCCGCCCCGCCGTCGCCATGATCGGGCATATTGAGCCGGCGTGCAACTTCGCAGCGTCTCACCCAGCTGGACGCCGATTGCCCTGGTCGGCAGCGCGGCAAATTCAGTCATGGTAGAATTTTTTGCATTAATGACGTCACGGGCAATCCTGTTCCATGTCTGCGCCAGAACGTGGAACTTTTGGGTCAAAACACCGTTCCTTCGTAGATCGCTGATGGACAACCTCAAAGCAGCAGCTCAGGAGGAATGATCATGAACATCAAGACGCTTTGCATGGGCGCGATGGCGCTTTCGATGATGACCGGCGCAGCGCTTGCCGCCGGTGCCACTGGCACTTCGGCGCTCGACGATCCGCAGAAAATGAACCCCTTCTTCACCGACGCCGGCATGAAGACCATGAAGTCGGAAGCCGAATTCAAGGCGGCATGGATGGCCATGTCCACGAGCGACCGGGCCATGATGTTGAAGGAATGCAGCGACGCAGGCATTGCCACGATGCATGCCGACTTCTGCAAGATGGCCAACCAGCTCGGTGGCGCCAACAAGTGATCGTTGCCAATTGAAATAACGCACCAAGCGAAAGGGCGGGCAGGTCTGTCACTGCGACCTTCCTGTCCGCACGGGCGGGCGCTCATCTATTTGAACTCGTGCCGGAATATCCGCGTAAAAGGCCACGACTTCGATTGCCGTGGCGCCATTGGCATGGCCTGGCCTGAGCGCATGTCGCGAAGCGGCAATGCCACTACCGCCCAGGGGTCCCAGTCTGCTCACAATCCGGGTTTTCCGGTCGGCCGTCCGCCTGGCATTAGCGGCCGGCACGCTTGGTTACCGGCACGCTGCCCCCGGCACGCTTGACCTCGCCGCCAACCGTGGGATAGGCCGGGTAATGAGCCAACCACCTCCGCACCGGAGTCCCACGAAAGACCTGCCATGACCGACGCGATCATAAGAGACAGCAATGGCACGGCGCTGCACGAGGGCGACTCCGTGACCCTGATCAAGGATCTCAAGGTCAAAGGCACGTCGGAGACGATCAAGCGCGGCACGCTGGTGAAGAATATTCGCCTCACCGGCAATCCCGGCGAGATCGAATGCAGCACCAGGCAGGTGAAGGGCCTGGTGCTGAAGACCGAGTTTTTGAAAAAGGCGTGATCGCCTCGGCACCCTTCGCTTCGCTTCCATATCAGTCGCTCTCGAATCGCTCATGTGAGTGAATCGCCCACGCGAGGAACTGGAGGAGCCGCGCCCTCCCCCTATGTTGCACTGCGTTAGATTTGTTGCATTGCAATATCGTCGCATCGGGTCGAGCCTCTGCGAGGTGGGCATTCCTTGCATGAGGTGATTGTGTCGGCATCATTTCGGCCTGACATCGAAGGGCTGCGCGCGCTGGCGGTGGCGGGTGTCATCGCCTTCCATTTTGGTCTGTCCGGCCTGCCCGGCGGCTTTGCCGGCGTCGACATCTTCTTCGTCATCTCCGGCTATCTGATCACCCGTCACCTGGTTACGGAAATCACCGAGACCGGGCGGCTGAACCTCTGGCGCTTCTACGCCCGGCGCGCCCGGCGCCTGTTGCCGGCGGCACTGTTCGTCATCCTCGCCACGCTGTTCACGGGTTACTTCATCCTGTCGCCGGAGGAACAGGCGCTTTATTCGAAAGGCGCCATGTTCGCCTCCGCCTACATGATCAACCTTTGGCTGATCCGCTGGTCGTTCGACTATTTCGCCGCCGACGCCACCAACAACCCGTTCATCCACTTCTGGTCGCTCTCGGTCGAGGAACAGTTCTATTTGGCATGGCCGGCGCTGCTTCTTGCCGCCGCTTGGCTGCGTCCCGGCAAGCGCGCCGCTATAATCGTCATCGGCGTCGCCGGCGCGGCCTCCTTCGCCGCCTGCGCCTGGCTGACGGAAGTGTCGCAGCCCTGGGCGTTCTATTTCTCGCCGCTCAGGGCCTGGGAATTCGCCGCCGGCGGCCTCGCGACCATGGCGCCGGCAAAGATCTGGCGCGACCGGCCGCTGCTGGCCACGCTCCAGGCATGCCTCGGTCTGGCACTGATCGCCTGGGCCTATCTGATGCTGGACGAAGACTCGCCGTTTCCCGGGGTGAATGCGCTGGCGCCTGTTGCCGGCACCGTGCTGCTGCTGCTCAGCGGCAGCGGCGGCCGCAATCTGGCGAGCGCCGTGCTGGCGCTGCCGCCCATGCAATGGTTGGGCCGGCTGTCCTATTCGCTCTATCTCTGGCACTGGCCGGTCATCGTCTATGCGGCGATGGTGGTTCCCAGCCTGTCCATCCTGGACCGCCTTGCCTGCGCGGCGCTGACGCTGCTTCTATCGATGTTCACCTATCATTTCATCGAGAACCCGATCCGCCGCAACGGCTGGCTGATGGCCGGAGCAGCGCGGGCGCTGGTGCCCGCCGTCGCGCTGACCGGCGCCGGCGTGGTCGCGGCCTATGGCAATGCGCGCTTTGCCGAGCACAATCTCAGCCCCGAACAGCACGTCATCGCCGACAGCGCCGCCCAGCTCTCCACCGTGCGCGCGACCAATGGCGGCTGCGTGCTCGATTTCGAGACCGTCAAGCCGAAGCCCTGCATGTTCGGCCGCAAGGATGCCCAGCGCTCGGTCGTGCTGTTCGGCGACTCGCATGCCGACCATTGGTCGACGCCGCTGATCAAGGCGGCCGAGAAGAACAATTTTCGCGTCGTCACCTTTCTCAAATCCTCCTGCCGGGCTTCGCGGGTGACGACCTGGAACTGGCGGCTGAAGCGCGACTACACCGAATGCGATCAATGGCGCGAGCAGTCGGTCAAGGACATCATCGCGCTCCACCCGCAACTGGTGGTGATCTCGGAGTTCTCGATCGGAAATGTGATGAAAGAATCGCCCGAGGAGTTGAAGCACGCCGATTGGCAAGCGCAGTGGCGGACCGGCCTCAGCTGGACGCTTCAAGCCTTCAGCCAGGCCGGCATCAAGGTCGCGGTCATCAGGGACGTTCCCTACAATGCAAGCTACGCCGACAAATGCGTGGCGCGGGCGCTGTGGCGGGGCCAGACGCCCGCGACATGCGACACGCCGAGGATCATGGCGGCAAACGACGACATCGCCACCATCGAGCGCGATATCGTGCGCTCGACACCGAACGCTGCTTACATCGACATGACCGACCGCTTTTGCGACCAGACCACCTGCCATGTCTTCATCGACGGCAAACTAGCCTTCCGCGACCGCCACCACTTGGCGACGCCCTTCGCCGAAACGCTGGAACCGGCAGTGGAGCGGGCGCTGTTTTCGGATGTGATGGCGGCGGCCGTAAAGTAACGGTTCCGGATCTTGTCGGATCACGACCCAGCCCTCGGCAAGCAACCATGCGGGGGTCAGCTAAGGATAAGACCCGCCAGGAAAACCGTAAGGATAAGCGACAGCGGAACTGCAAGAAGGCAGCACAGCTCGAAAGCTCGCCAAGAAGTCATTGGGCGCTTTTCCATGTTGGCCTCCTCCCTCAACGGCCAGACCGAGACGGCAGTTCCGCTTAGATAGTGCTCACCCCCACCACTCATCATGCAATTGGCGCAACTCGTTCCGCTTCCTGGTCATCCATCGTGCACGCGCCAGATGTGTCGCCCACGCCCGGAAAGCCCTCTCCGGCTCCTGCTCCGGATCAATGTGCAGAACGATGCGGGCGACCTCACGCCAATCGGTCCCTTCAGCCGACGCGTCGAGCAGCCGGATATAAGTAAGCATGCGATCTTCGTCATAACCGGTCGGCACTGAAGACGTCGGCGCTGCGTTCGCGATATGAGAGTTTGGCGGCTTTGGCATTGCGACCTACCAGCAATGGCGCACCGTAGCAGCCTATAAAGAAGCCCGCGCCCTTTGATCGGAGGATGCGCCGATCGAGATTCGCCTCGACGGTCGGCAAATGGCGGCCTCAGGCGGAGTTCACCGCCCAGCTGGGCTCACGCCTCACCACGTCGTGATCGGGTCGAGGCAATCTATCTATTTTAGTGGAACCTAATTTAGTCGACGCAATTATGCGTGCGTGAGAAAGCGTGAAATCCAGACCGTCACTGAAAGCCGGCTATCGCGAGATCAGTTGGCCGATGATCCAGTGATTGCAGTCGATTTGACGGAACGGATATTACAGGCGGCCGACAACGACAGGATTGTCTGCCTCGTTGTGGCAACGGAGCAACTGGAAACCGACCGCATCGAGAAAGCGGAGCCTAAGGAGACCAGGATTGCCACAAGCTTCGTCCGGGACTTTGAGGTAATGCTGCTTGTTCTTTATGCGGCCTACGCCCTCGCTGTGCTGGGTGCGACCGCGTTCGTTTTGCTGGAATTGGGCCATGTTCTGTAGGCAGACGTCGGCAAAAGACGGGACTGACGCGCGATTGCCGCTGTTTGATGAGAGGAGCGGCCACGCTGCGTCGACGATCCGACCCCGGCGCAGCCAGCGGCGTTTTCGCGCCAGCAGGCGCTAAACTTCGGGCCCGTCCGTTCCTTACATCTTGCCAATCTATGGAACGAGGCTGCCCCTCGGGGGTTTTTCTATTAGAGGGACGTTAAAGAAGGAGGTAGCTATGAAGAAGCTCCTGCTTGCCTCGGTGATCGCCATCGCCTCGGCGGCTTCCGTGATCGGCCCGGCGAATGCCGGCGGCAGCGTCACGATCGGCATCGGCAACGGCTATGACGACGACTATTATTATCGCCACCATCGATATTCCGATTACGACGATGAGTACGTCCCCCGTTACCGCTATGATGTCTACGACGAGGACTACAGGCCGCGCTACCGGTACCACCACCGGCGCTGCCACACCGAAGTCATCAAGCACTGGCGTCATCACCACCGGATTATCGAAAGAATCCGTGTCTGCCGTCGTTGACGGATCGATCCGGCCGGTATTGCCGGCCGGATCGGCGGGGCTTCTCACCTCGGCTTGCGCATCAGCATCATGCCGTAATGCACGGCCAATATGTCGAGCCCGATCTTGAGTAGTTTCACCACCACGTCGCGCGGCTCGCCGGCCTGTTCGGCCAGGCTCTTGACCGTTGCGTCGGCACAGCAGACCTTTTGCACGATGCCGGCGATCTCCCAATGGACAAGCGCCCTGGTTGCCTCGGCATGGTCGCGGCCGGCGGACAGGATGTGTTCGGCGACGCCGCTGCCGGTACGGCCGCCGTCGACGCGCTCGGCCCAAGCCATCGGCTTGGCGGTTGCCTCGGACGAGTTGCGGAAATCCTGGCGGTAGCGCATGCCCGCCTCGCGCTGCTGGCGCGACAGCGAGGTGAGGCCGCTCAGCGGGTCGACGTTGCGCACCCGCACGATGCCGCCGGTCGCTGTGTGGCCGTCATTGGAAACCTCATAGAGGCGCGCGCCCTCCTGCGTCCCCTTGGCCAGCCGCTTGCGGCCGAACCTGTCGTCCTTCAGCGCGAAATCATGGCCGATCTCCTTGCGGATGCGCACCTGCTCGGCCTCGCCTTTCGGCAATCGCGGCGGCCTGGCTTTGATCTTCTGGACGGTTTTGGTGCTCATCGGCTCGGTCCTCCTGGGTTTTGGTCGTCGGGCTCTGGCGAACTTCCGTCATCCAACGGGCTCAAATCGCTTCGGCCGGCAGCGTGCGCAGGAAGCGCGCCGCGTGATAGGCGCAGTAGCTTTTCGATGGGTTCGTGCGCAGTCCGCAGCACAGCATGTCCAAACCGGGCCGGCTGCCGGGGGCATCGTTTTCCGCATCCTCCTGCAGCGTCGTGTCGAGCGGCGCGCGGCAGCGCTCGAACAGGCAATCGATGAAGCGCATGGCAACGAAATGCGGCTGGCGACCGCCGGCGGCGATCGGGCGCGGCGCCGGCATTTCGAGCGGCGCGCCATCTGACCCGGTGATCCGAGCCGGACCCGGCTGCCAGGCCGGCGGCGCCAGCCTGGCCGACAGCCTTGCCGGGCGGCAGCGTGGCTCGGCCTTCGGAGCCGACTCCGCTTGATCAGCAGTGCTTGATGGCTCAGGCGCCGAATTTCCGAGCCGGCCGCCAGAGCGTCGGCCACACCAGCCTTTGGATCTGGCAAGGCCGATGGCGCGCAGACGGGCGGTGCGGTGGACGATGCCGATGATGGCCGCGCGCGAGGCCGGGCGGCCGCGCAGCGCGGTCAACCGGGTGGCGATCTTCGCGGCCGACAGCCCGCTCATCAGCCAGTTCTCGATTTGTTCCAGTTCCGAGGCGGAATAGCGGGCGGCCATGATGTTTCATTTCCTGCAAAAATGGTTGTGTGCGGCGCCGGCTTCGCCGGCCTCAGGCTCGAAAGCCGGTCAGCCTTCGCGTGGTCTGCTGCGATCGAGCTTCATCTCGGCCGCCTGCCTTGTTGCGCCGGACACTGCCTTGCCCGTCCGCTCGTCGAAGGCGATGACCGCGCCGTCTTCGGTGCGGGTGCAGGAAACTGCGGCATCCGCATTGCCGGCCGGCAGGTAATTCGTGGCCGGAGCCGTGAGGGGAACGGCTCCGGCCGTTCCGGCCGCTTGCGCTGCCGGATCCGAGGCGCGAGCCTCGGGCATCGTCCCGGCCGGGGAGGAGGACAGCCGCGACGAAGGGGAAAGGTTTGGCACATGCATGGCCTTGGCGACCGGTTGTGGTACCGCCTCCAGGAGAGCGCTGCCGGCGCGCTGAAGGGCGGATTCGAGGACCGAAAGCTGGTGAAGCGACTTGTGCATGACCGTATAAGAGCATAACTCAATCAATTATGCAAGCGATTCTTGCATAGACGAAACCGATTCTTATGCCTCAGATGGAGCCATGGCGAAAACTGCACTGTCGATCAAGGTCGGAGCGGCGATCCGCCGGGCGCGCAAGCAGCGCGGCCTGGTGATGCGCCACATTGCCGAGCACAACGACACCGACGTCGCTGCCGTCGGCAATTGGGAAACCGGGCGCAACCTGCCCAAGACCGAGAACCTTTTGAAGACCGCCGCGTTCCTGCGCGTCGACCCGGTGGCACTCGGCAAGGGCGAGGTCGTTTTCCTCGAAGATGCCGGACCGGTCGCCGATGCCGAGATCGTCACCGATCCCGGCCCCCTGCCCGCCGGGCCGATGGACATCCAGCTTCTCGGCACCGCCGTCGGCGGCGACGATGGCGACTTCACCTTCAACGGCCAGCCGGCCGGCTATGTCCAGCGGCCGCCGGGGATCCGGCATCTGCGCAACGTGTTTGCGCTGCACGTGCTGAGCGATTCGATGGTGCCGCGCTACGAGCCCGGCGAGATGATCTATTGCGGCGGCCGCGAAGCGTTGCCCGGCGACCATGTGGTGATCGAGACCCTGCCCGAGGAGAACGAGCAAAACGGCAAGGCCTTCATCAAGAAGCTGGTCAAGCGCACCGCCGCCGAGCTGATCGTCGAGCAGTACAACCCGCCCAAGACGCTGTCCTTCAACCGCTACGCCATCAAGAACGTCTTCCGCGTCATCCCGCTCAAGGAATTGCTGGGGTATTGAGGGCTTGTTGCCTTCTCCCCTTGTGGGAGAAGGTGGATCGGCGCACAGCGCCGAGCCGGATGAGGGGTGCTGGAAGGAACGCGGCGGAGGAAATGTAGAAGCGATTTTTAAGCACTTACGCCATCAAGGTAGCGATCCGTCCAACACCCCTCATCCGACCGAGCTTCGCTCGGCCACCTTCTCCCACAAGGGGAGAAGGGAAGAGCAGCACGCCCGCCCCCTCAAGCCCGCCTCGACTGCAGCTCTCGACCGTTGAGCAGGCGCGCCTCGGCGCGGGTCCGTTGCCGGTCGTCGATGAAGGCGGCCTGGATCGAGACGGCGGCGCCCGGCAGGCCGTCGGCCCGGCAGGCCTTGCAAATCAGGCGCCCCGAAAGTGCTGATAGCGGCGTCTCCGGCCTCACCCCATGCCGCTTGAGCTCGGCCGGCTTCCACCACCTGTTACGGCCGCAGTCGATGCATTCGACGGCAATCGAGACAACATCGGCGATCGTCGCTTCCTTGCCTGCCAATGCCATGGTCATCCCCATCATCGTTCCTGCTTTGTTCGCAACATTATCGGTTTTTGGAGCGGAGTCGAGTCGGTTCCGCTTACATCAACGTGAAAGTTTCACTTGTTCGATTATTTGAGTTATGCTTATACATGGTGTGGACTGGAATCGGCGCGAGCAACAGAACCGCAGCCGGCCGGCAGCAAGGGAATGACGATGGACCCAGCCCAGTTCGCCCATGCTTGCGGCTATAGCGGCGACAGCCCGGCCATGTTTGCCGCTTTCGCGGCCATCCGCCAGGACGGCATCCGCAAGGCACGCCAGGGTCATCGCCAGCGCAAGGCGGCGATCGACCGGTTGAAGCCGAGCCGCGCTCTGTTCCTGGCGGCGATCCGCCCGGCGCAGTCAGCCGAGGAGGCACTCGAGGATGCCGCCCGCTTCCTGTCGATGTTCCGCAACATGCCGTACTGGCGACAGGAAAGGCGCGCCGCCGACCTCACCCGCGCCAGGCAGCAGCGCCTGTTCGCCCGCTTCTTCCGCCGCTACGGCCACCGCCTCTGGGCGCTCGAGGCGGCGTAAGCCCGAGCGGAGCGGCCAGCCAGCCGATCAAAGCTGCTGGCTGCGAGCGAAAATGCGGCCGTAGCTGGCATCGTCGATCTCTGCGAAGTGATGGGAGCGCAGGAAACGCTGCAGCCGGGGATTCGGTGTGGCGCAGGTGGCGGCATGGACATTCCAACGGATCAGCTTGAATTGCCGATCGATGGCATAGGCCCGGACAAGCCTCCACAAGACGAGCAGGACGCCTTCGCCACCGCCGTCGATATGGGCAAAATTGACCAGAAGCGTGCCGCCATTGCGATTGAATTCGGCCAGGACGGTGGCGCTGCCCATGGCGAAGGAGATCGGCCGGCCGAAGGCCAGCAACGCATCCTGGTCCGCGCGCGACAGCGCCCTCAACGTCTCCAGGGAGACACCCTCGATTTCGATCCGCATTGAAGGGTTGACCCTCGCTAAGTTGCTCGCCTCGCCCATTGCCCTAGTCTGCTTGCCAGAAAGACAGCTGATAATCCTCCAGGTCTCTGGAGTCTGAAGCGAAAAACTCGACGACAAACCTTCGGTTCGCAAACTGCCATTGCAGTTTTGCCTCATAAATCTCCTTGAGAACCGAGCCGAGAAACACGAGTTTGTCGCGAGAGATGTCGGCGGCGCCCAAGGCGTGAATGTCGGCAATGTGCAGGTGGTTCATAACCGCTTCCACGGACTGTCGTGTGGCGTTGGGGTCTCGTTCAAAGCTTCGCAGGCCTTCCTCGCTAAACCCTTCCATCAAAACGTAGCGTTCGAACGTCACGAATTTCGGCCAGAAAATGGTGCTGTATCCCACAGCAAGCGCAAATCGGCCCTCGCACCCGACCCAGCTTTGTAGATCGATGCCGGACCCATTGTTCCAGGCTGCCAATTCAGCCTTCATGCTGGCTGGAACATCCATATCGTAGCCTCCCGATCTCGCCTGTCATAGGTCTTTCAACGGCTGCTTTCCAGTAGACCGGCAAAGTTGCATCCCTTCACGCTTGTCGTCCCCAAATCCGCGCCGTATGTCTCCACGCGATGAGCGAGATCGAATTCCGTCGCGCGCAGGCGCCCGACCTGCCGGCGATCGTTGCAATGCTTGCCGACGATGTGCTCGGCGCAGACCGGGAAGACCCGTCCACGCCGCTTGCGCCGTCCTATCTCGATGCCTTCAGCGCAATCGATACCGATCCCAACCAGTTGCTGGCCGTCGCCGTCAACGCCGGGCAAGTGGTCGGAACGCTGCAGCTCAGCTTCCTTCCAGGCATTTCGAGAAAAGGCGCCTGGCGCGGCCAGATCGAAGGCGTTCGCGTCGCCCGGCAATGGCGCTCGCGCGGCCTCGGCAAGCTGATGATCGAATGGGCGATTGAAACATGCCGTTCGCGCAATTGCAGCTTCGTCCAGCTCACCACGGACAAAGGTCGACGGGAGGCGCACGCTTTTTACGAGCGCCTCGGCTTCACCGCCAGTCATCTCGGCTACAAGATGGCGCTGTAGCGCTCGGCTGATTGCCGAAGTCGGCGCTGCCCCTCATCCGCCTGCCGGCACCTTCTCCCCGTATAGCGACGGGGAGAAGGGGCTGTCCGCAAACTCGGCACTTTCCTGCAACGTTAGTGATTGGCGAAGCCATCGACGAAAGCGTCCTTCTCCCCGTCACTATACGGGGAGAAGTGCCCGGCAGGGCGATGAGGGGCGGCGCCAACCTGAAGCGATTGCCCCTTCACCTGTCGTCCGCGCTGCTTGACAATTCACCCACAATGTTCTCTTTATGTTCTCATCACAACTCGAGACAATGCGGCGTTCGAACCGCCGCGGGCGAACGGGCCGGATGGAAGCCAACATCCTCCACGCGGATCTGGATGCCTTCTATGCCTCGGTCGAACAGTTGCTCGACCCGGCCTTGCGCGGCAAGCCGATTGCCGTCGGCGGCGGGGTAGTGCTTGCCGCTTCCTATGAAGCCAAGGCGTTCGGCGTGCGCGGCGGTATGCCGGGACGGCGCGCGCGGGAACTCTGCCCGCAACTCATCTTCGTCGGCGGCCATTTCAAGGACTATCAGCGGCTGGGCGATGCGGCAATCAAGGTGCTCGGCGATTTCACGCCGGTGGTCGAGCGGATTTCGATCGACGAGGCCTTTGCCGACGTCGCCGGCTGCACCCATTTGTTCGGCTCGCCGGCCGAGATCGCCGGCAAGATCCGCGGCCGCGTGCGGGCCGAGCTCGGCCTGCCGATCTCGGTCGGCGTAGCCCGCACCAAGCATCTGGCCAAGATCGCCTCACAGGTCGCAAAACCGGACGGGCTGGTGGTGGTCGATCCGCGCCACGAGCTGGAGTTCCTGCACCACCTGCCGGTCGAGTTGATGTGGGGCGTCGGCCCGGTCACCAGGCAGCGGCTGGCCGGCATCGGCGTCAACACCATCGGCGAGCTGGCGAAGACCAATGGTGGGGCGCTTGAGCGCCTGCTCGGGCCGGCGGCGGGAGAGAAACTCAACGCGCTGGCGTGGAACCGCGATCCGCGCAAGCTCGAGACGCAGCGCCGGGCGCGCTCGGCGGGTGCGCAGTCGGCGCTTGGCCGAAAACCGGCCGAGGAGCAGGTCTTCGTGCCCGCTTTGCTGCATCTGGCCGACAGGGTCGCCACAAGATTGCGGGCGAAATCCCGGCCCGGCCGCACGGTGACGGTTCGCGTCCGCTTTGCCGATTTGCGCTCGGTGACGCGCTCGATCACGCTCGACCAGCCGATTTCGGCAACCGCCATGCTGGCCGAGATCGCCGAGGCGCTGGTGCGCAAGGTGCTCATCGACCATCCGCACGAAAAGACAATCTCGCTGCTGGCGATCGCCGTATCGCATCTGGAGCAGCATGCCGGCCTGCAACTGGAACTGCCGCTCGGGCTCGACGACGACCGCCGCCGCCCCGGCACCAGCAAGGGCGCGGCGCGCTGGACCGCGGATCGCGCCGTCGACAAGATCCGCGACCGCTTCGGCTGGGAGGCGGTCGGCTACGCCTCGGTCGCGCTCGGACTGCGGCGATCGGTTCCCGACGCATTTCGGGAGCTGGCCGAGAAGGAATTGTGAGCCTCGATTACACTTTGGTTGCCAAGTCGCCGGAATGACGTTGAAGGCTGCGGACTTGTGAATTTATCTTCGGTCCAGTTGGTCGTGCACCGGTTTGGGTATCGGCCAGACAGGGTAGCACCCGCCCGCAAATCCTTCCGCACCTTCATTTCGAACGACAGGAGATCGGCATGGGACAGAACGCCGGATATTTCGCACTCATCGTTGCCGGACTGGTGACCAATGCAACGACGCTGGCCAAGCCGCTCAACCCGGACCGGGCGATTCCATCCCTGGGCGATATCAACTCGCCGCTGGCCAGCCCGCTATTCAAGCAGGTCAAGGCTGGGCCGCTGGAGATAAAGCTTGAGGAAACCACGCTTGCCGATGTCGAAAAAGCCTTCGGCGGAGCCATGCACGATGAAGGTGACGCCGGAGATTCACGCCACTGGCTTTGCTATGCCGGCCCCGACGCCGGCGGATCGCCGTCGATCTTCTGGTTCGTATCCGGCGAGATGGGCGGCTCCGACCACGGTGTCCTGTCCGTCGCCCTGCAGCCGAACCCGGAAGGTAAGGTGCCGGAAGGATGCGCCGGCGCGCCTGCCAGCCTGACAGCTGTTGAACTCGATACGCCCGGCGTCGGAGCGCCGCTGAGCGACGTGGCCGCGAAATTTGGCGCCGCCAAGCCCGATCGTTACGGCCATTTCGGCTTCGCCGCCTCTTATCCTCCTTCGTCTCCCGACCAGAAGGACGCCACGGTCACGCAGACGCTCACCTACACAGCCGGGAACGGCAGGATAACCGGCGTGGCGGTGACGCAAGTCACCACCAATTAGGGTGTCCCCGCTCGGTTGGCGAATGGTTCACGTGTGAATGATCTGCCGCGCCCAAGCCAGGCGGCCTGGTTGCTGGCCACCTCGTAATGCAGACTGGTTCTGATGTGCCGCCCGGGCCCGCCCTCCACCTGCAAATTCCTGATCTTGAAATATTAGACCGCCATCATACACCTGCGCCGGCCGCACCGCCATCCTGTCGCGCCCACAGACGGCAGGCCAACGCAGTTTCTCGTCGAAATGGGTGAACATCCGCCCTGGAGTTGGCAAGGCCGATATCGGAACGGCAGAAATTGGGTCGGAACGGCCCTTCCGATCGCACCCGCGAAGGTCCCGAAATGACCCAGAAGTGGGCGTTCGGCAGCGATCCGAGCAGCAACCATTTTGGCAGGACAGGAAATCGGCATGGAATGCTGCAATCATCATCATGTCCCGTCCAAGTTGTGGACAGTTCCTTCTCAAAGGCGCACTCTTAGCGTGCGAAACGCGAGCTGGCGTTTCGTGCAATGCTTCACATGCTTGACTTGCGTCGGTGATTATCTGACCTACCCGGATACTTCCGGGTGGGCAGACCTCACATTGTGTCGCCTATCCGTGATCAGGCTACGGCCTAAGGCACGTTGCAGCCCGTTCCGGATCAACTGGGAGGTAAACAACATGCCTGATTTTCAGCGCAGAGAACTTCTTGTTCAAGGAAGCGCGGCTCTTGCCGCAATTGCTGCTCTCTATACCTCGCGCCGGGCTTACGCTTTTCCAACACGGCCGAACGAGGAAGTTATTCCATGGCTGGATCAGCCGACCGAAAATCCCGATCCGGCGGGTATCCAGAAGCAGCTTGTTTGGGAGGATTTGGATAGCTGGATAACGCCAAACGACAAGTTCTTCAGCATCTCGCATTTCAACCGACCAACGATCGACGAGAAGACATGGTCGATGGAGATCGGAGGCCTGGTTAAGAAGCCCCTGGAGTTAACGCTCGCCGACATCAGGGCGCGACCGCGGCAGGAGGTCGTTTTCACAGTGGAATGCTCGGGCAACCATGGGTTTCCCTTTTTCACCGGCGGCATCGGCAATGCTCGCTGGGCAGGGACGCCGCTCGCCCCGATCCTCGAGGAAGCCGGCGTTCTGGAGAAGGGCATCGAGGTCGTCTTTTTCGGTACCGACACAGGCGAGATCCCGATACGCGACGTCAAGATGCGGCAGAACTTCGCTCGCAGCATGTCGCTCGCCGACGCGATGAACCCGGACAATCTCCTCTGCTATGAAATGAACGGGGCCGCCTTGCCGGCGCCCAATGGCTTCCCGGTACGGCTCATTGCGCCAGGCTGGTACGGGATCGCCAACGTCAAGTGGCTAAAGCGCATCGAGGTTCGCGATACGCGGTTCATGAGCCTTCTGATGGCCCGCGACTATGTCACCATCCGGGAGGAGGACCACAACGGCGAGACCGTATGGGCCGAGACGTCAGTCGGGCGAGCGCTGATAAAGTCCGCGCCTGCGAAGGTTACCCGGAAAGACTCGGATTACCGCATCGTTGGGGCAGCCTGGGGGGCGCCGATCGACCGGGTCGAAGTGCAAATCGATCAAGGGCCTTGGACACCAGCGACCATTGACCACAGTGAGGAGGCAGAACACGCTTGGAAAATCTGGTCCCTGGCTTGGGCAAATCCCTCTCCTGGAGAACACACGGTGACCTCGCGCGCGGTCAGCACCACAGGACAAATTCAACCGGCGATGGACGATCCCTTGATTGCCAAGAAGCACACATACTGGGAAAGCAATGGCCAGGTGACGCGCCGCGTGCGTATCGGCTAGAGCATTTTGCAGCCAAAAGGAAGCATTTGGCGTCCGCATAGATGCGGGAAAGCAGATAGTTAGAGCGAGTTACCGGTTCCAAGAGAACCGGAACCGCTCTAAGAACGTGCTGCCATGTGGCAATTGCGTTTGGGTCACCCAGGAGGAGGCTGCCTGATCGCCATCTCCGTACCATTCCAGCCTTCTACTCACCCGTCCACCGTTTCAATCTCCGCGTCGACCAGACACCAGGGCGCATAGCGGAAATCGCGGATCTGGATGACCTGATCGTCCCTCCATTCGACCAGCATGAAGCCGCGCACAGCGCCGTCGGCCGCCTGCGGGTCGCGGATGAGGATCGCCGGCCGGCCGTCGACCACGCCGAGCGACAATGTCCAGTCGCGCAAACGATCGTAATTGCCGAAATAGGTCGAAACCTCGGCCTTGCCGCGCAGGCGGACGCGGTTGACGACGTCGAGCCGGACGTCCTCGGCGATCAGTGCCCGCACGGCGTCGAAGTCGCGCGCGTTGAACAGGTCGACATAGCGCCGCAGCCGGCGCTCGTCATCGGCGTCGAGCCTCGGCGCGAGCGCCTGCTCGGGCTGCAGCGCCAGCAGCTTGAGCTGCGCCCGCCCGCGATGCAGCGCGGCCTTGGTGGCGGCGAGCGTCGCGCCGGTCACTTCGCAGGTCTCATGCAGGCTGAGGCCGAGCACGTCGACCAGGATCACAGCGCTGCGCTGCGGCACCGAAAGCTGCATGAAGGAGCGCAGGCTGGTCTGGGCGGCGAGCCGGCTGTCGGCGCTGCCGGAGGGATCCTCGATGACGCTCATGTCGGCCTCGGTCATGCGCGACCTTTCCCGATTGCGCCGCCGCAGATGATCCTGCGCGGCATTGTGGGCGATGCGAAACAGCCATTGCTCGGGACGTTCGACGATCGCACCGCCGTCGATCGCCTGCAGCGCCTTGATCAGCACCTCCTGGACGATGTCCTCGCCGTCGATCACCGAGCCGGCCATACGCGCGCAGTAGCGATGCAGCCTTGGCCGCAACCCGACGAGCATCACCTCCAAAGTCGCCCTGTTCATTTTCGGCGTAGCGTCCCATTTCTGCGCGAGCGGCATGGCAGGCGCTACCCGGCTTTCTGATCCGCCAGCATACGGTAATTGCCGATGACTTTGACAGGCGATCGCAATGCCGGGGTCGAACGGCGCTCGGCGTGGTTTTCCGTAAACGCCTTGAAGGCCGCAAGCCCGGTCAGCGCCGACGAATCGCCGTCCTGGCCGACGATGTGGACGAACGAGCCGTCGTCCAGCTCGAGCACGAGATAACACACCGTCGGCGGTGCCGCCTCGCCCAGCGCTTCAAATACTTTTTCGACCAGCACGCGGTTATCTTCCAGGTCGGCTTGCTTCACACCGTATCGAATGAGCGCGTAGTTCATCGTCGTCTCCTGACTGGTTGGTATGAACGAAGGACGACCGGCTGCGCTGAAAAGATTCTCCTTGCCGAAGAATCTTTTCGGTTGCCCGCATCGTCTTTCCCGCGTGGGCGGCTGCGCGGCAGCCGTCAAGCAGGAGAGACGATCATGCATATCCAGTTTGCCGAGCTTCCGGTGTTCGAGCAGGACCGCGCCAAGGCGTTCTACACCAGGCATCTCGCCTGCCAGGTCATGGCCGACCAGAAAATGGGTGATGGCGGCTGGCGCTGGATCGAGCTGGCATTTCCGCATGCCGTGACGAACCTGCATTTTGTCAGGCGCGCCGACGACGCACCCGGCGCGGAGCCGGTATTGGTGCTGGTCGACGAAAATGTCGGGGCAATGATCGCAGCCATGAAAGCGGGCGGCGTCGAGATCGTCACCGAAGCGCATGAGGCGCCGTGGCAGCCGGGGCGCACGGTGGCGGAGTTTCGCGACAGCGAAGGCAACCGCATGGTCCTCGCCAGCCGATAAGGCACCGGAGCCCTCTGTCCGGCGGGGCGTCGTACCTAAGTCCTACCTCCGGCCGGACCATCGGCCGTACTTCCTTCGTATTATTATTTCGTGACCTCTGCGCGCCGGAACCTTCCCTTGCATCGGGCGTTCGGGCGCTGTATCGCGATGCCTCATATTTAGGCAGGCGGAGGAAATACGAATAGGGCGGGTGGCAAAACAAACATGGGCCGGGGAGGAGCATCTTACCATGTCGAACCGTAAAATCGGAATGTCCCACAGTTTGGGGCTGCGCGTCGCTGACCTCAAATCCAGAATGCAAAGTGCCCAGATTACCGAGCATGAGATCAAGACATTTCAAAAGGTTGCGGCCATTATGGGCGGCGCCAAAGGCTCACTGCGCCTCGATGCGGACGATCTGATCGCCGCGTCCTTCCTTGTCGATCCCTTGGAAGATCTCCCGCTCTCCAGTTGAAGGCGCTGAACGCAGGTCGAAATCCTATCGGGTTTGAACCTGCGATTGCCGCCGGCGGAGCATCCGCCAGCCCAAACCGCATGCGAGGATGACGTTGGCCAGCGCCAGACCGGAAAGCGCGGCCAACGTCCCGTGCGGGCCGAAGCGCTCCAGCAGCAATGCGCCGGCCGAGGGTGCCGCCGCCTGGGCGATCAGGCTCGGCATGGCGAGGCGGCCCATCAGCTTCGCATAGCCGTTCGAGCCGAACAGCGCGAGCGGCAGCGTTCCCCGGGCGATGGATTCGAGGCCGATGCCCGCGCCGTAGAAGCCGAGCGCCAGCGGGATGATCGGCATGCCGGCCCAGAGCGTCGAAACGCCGATCGCCACAAACGTAACCGAGGCAAACTTGGTGAAAATCGGATGGTGGTAGCGCGCGATCATCATCTCGATCGCGCGGGCCGCCACCTGGGACGGGCCAACCAGCACGCCGAGCCCGACGGCTGCGGCAAGCGCCATGCCGCTGCCTTGCAGGATGGTGAGCAGATGCACCGACAGCGTCGAGGAGATCACAGCCGCAAGTGTCAGGGTCGCGGCCAGAACGATCACGATCGACGGATCGGCTTGGTTGTCGAGAATGGGTGCCGCCTCCTTCAATCCTGGTTTGACTGCCGGTTGCGGCGGCTCCCGGGGCAGGATCACCAGATAGAGCGGAAGCGCAATTGCCAGCTGAAAGGCGGCGTAGACCAGGCAGGTGCCGCGCCAGCCGACCTCCCCCAGCAGCAAGGCTGAGATCGGCCAGCAGATGGTGCTCGCAAGGCCGCCGAACAGCGTCAGCATGGTGATGGCGGAGCGCGCGCCGTGGCCATAGTGGCGGCCAAGCGTTGCGAAAGCGGCATCGTAGAGCCCCGCCCCCATGCCCAGGCCGACGATCAGCCAGGCAGCGATATAGGCCACAAGGTTGGGGGCAACGGCCAGCCCAACCTGGCCGACCCCGATGCATCCAGCGCTGAACGCCAGGACATTGCGGCCGCCACGCCGCTCGATCGACGACCCGACGCGCGGAGAGATCAATCCGGCCACAAGCAAGCCAAGGGACAGGCCGCCGACAACCCATGCCAGCGGCCAGCCGGTATCGGAGGAGACTGCCGGCGCGATGACCGCGGGAAGATAGTAGGAAGAACCCCACGCCATGATCTGCGTCAGGCCAAGCGCGGTGATGATCGCGCCGCGGCTGCGCAGGATGGCCGGCGAAGGCGGCGAAAGACTCATGCCGCGACGCTGCAGCCACAGCCGCCTTTGCCGACCGCCTTCGCCTTGGCGTCGGCGACACAGCACGCATCCACCGCTGCCGGCGCCGGACCGCCGCAGCACCCCTTGTCGGCCACGCCGATCCGCGGCACGGTGCAGACGCCGGTCTCGGGCAGCACGAGCTGGACATTGTCGGCCGCCACCATGTCGCCGGCGATCGCCGCCGCGACCGAGCGGACCTGCTCATAACCGGTCAGCAGCAGGAAGGTCGGCGCGCGGCCATAACTCTTGATGCCGACTGTGTAGAACCCGTGCTCGGGATGGCTGAGCTCACGGTGGCCGTGCGGCGGCACGTCGCCGCAGGAGTGCTCGTTGGGATCGATCAACGGTCCCAGTGCCTTGACGCTTTCCAGCCATGGATCGAGCTCGAGCCGAAGCTCACGGGTCAGCGACAGATCCGGGCGTTGTCCGGTCGCGGCGATGATGCGGTCGACCGGGCCAAGCGCCTGCAAACCGTCCCTGGTCTGGCCTTCGACGACCAGCCGGCCGTTGGCATCGCGGATCGAAACAGCCGCAAAGCCCGTCACCAGCCTGACGCCGCCGCTCTCGGCGAGTTCGCGCACTTCGGCGCCGAGTTCGCCGCGTGCCGGCAATTGGTCGGCATCACCGCCACCATAGATGCGCACCAGGTCGGTGCCGCGCGTCGTCCAGATGAAAGCCGTGCCGGGCTCCACCTCCGCCAGCCTGGCGAGATCCAGCAAGGCATTGGCGGCCGAATGGCCGGAGCCGGCGACCAGCGTCGTCTTCCCCGCATAAAGGCTGCGGTCGCGGCCGAGAATATCGGGGATGCCGTAGGCTATGCGGTCGGCAAATTGCGCTTCGCCTACGGCATGAATTCCGCCGGCGCCGAGCGGGTTCGGCATCTGCCAGGTTCCCGACGCATCTATGACGGCGCGGGCGCTGTCGCGCCGCGTGCCGCTGGCGGTTTCGACCACCAGCATGAACGGCCGGGTTTCGCGTTCCTTGCTCGAGACCTTGTCGGCGCCCCAGCGCGAAATGCCAACGACGCGGGCGCCGGTTTCGATCGACGGCG
The DNA here is from genome assembly GCF_040320905.1 of Mesorhizobium sp. M0590. NCBI lineage: Bacteria > Pseudomonadati > Pseudomonadota > Alphaproteobacteria > Hyphomicrobiales > Phyllobacteriaceae > Mesorhizobium > Mesorhizobium sp. M0590. Next base: position 46,413 of record NZ_JAMYQN010000015.1, on the reverse strand, counting down.
ACAATTGCGGAAGCTTTGCCAGCGGCTCGAGATAATCCGCGACGAGGTCGTTTGCGGTCGGGAATGCCTCGGGCTCCGGCATCCGCCAGCCATGCACCTCGAGCAGGTTTCTAGCCACCTGATCGACGCAATAGCGCCAGGGCGTGAACACCCGGACATGGCCCCAATCCCTGAGATTGGATGCAACCGCATTGCCGGCTTCGTAGACTTTGACAGGAATGCCCCGCGCGATGAGGTGGACCGCTGCCGCTAGGCCGACCGGCCCGGCGCCGATCACCGCAACGGGGAGCTTTTCGATCATCTCCATATCTTCTATCCTTCCGGTAGTTTCGAATTATACTGCCAAAAAAATCACGCCGCCGTCTTTGCCGTCGCTTCCGCCGATGCCGGCGCACAGGTGGCGTCGGCGCAGCATTCGTCTGCGAGGTATCCGATGAGCCCGTTCATGGCGGGATAGTTGGCCCGGCAGATCAGCGTCGTCGCCTGGCGCTCCTGTGTCACCAGGCCGGTGTCGACCAGCCGCTTTAGGTGATGCGACAGCGTCGAGGCGGCGATGCCGAGCCTGTCCTGGACGCGTCCGACCGGCAGCCCCTCATCGCCCGCCCGCACCAGCGTCCGATAGAGCTGCAACCGCGTCGGGCTGCCGAGGGCTTCAAGTTGCGAGGCTGCTTTTTCGAGTTTCATGGAAATAAGCTATTTCCAGAATCGCTGCACGTCAAGAGAATTTCGACAAAGATCGAAATAAGGCGATATCTAGACGACGCGCTTGCCGCTGGCGTCGATGACCACCTCGCCGTCCTCCTTGGTGAACGGGCCGATATCCGGATTGGGCAGGATATCGAGCACGGCTTCGGATGGTCGGGCGAGCATGGTGCCGAGCGGCGTCACCACGATCGGCCGGTTGATCAGGATCGGATGCGCCAGCATGAAATCGAGGATCTCGTCGTCGCTCCACTGCGGCTCGCCCAGGCCAGGTTCGGCATAGGGCGTGCCCTTTTCGCGCAGCAATTGGCGCGGCGTCATGCCCATCGCTGCGATCAGCTCGACGAGCTTTTCGCGCGACGGCGGATTTTTCAGATATTCGACCACCTCAGGCTCCTCGCCGGACTGCCTGATCATGGCCAGCGTGTTGCGCGAGGTGCCGCAATCGGGGTTGTGATAGATGGTGATGGTCATTGCGCAGCTTTCATCTGTCCGGCTGGTTTCGGTTGGGCGAGCAGCCACCCTGCCAATGTCATGGCGAGCAACGCGCCCAAAAGTTCGGCGCCGATGAAGCCCGGCAGATCGGCGGGGCGGATCCCGGCAAAAGTGTTGGAGAACGCACGGGCGATGGCGACGGCCGGATTGGCGAAGGATGTCGATGCGGTGAACCAGTAGGCGGCGGTGATATAGAGCCCGACCAGCCAGGGGATCGAATCCGGACGGGAACGCAGGCCGGCAAGGATGGTGAAGACCAGCCCGAATGCGGCGACCAGCTCCGCAATCCATTGCCCGCTTCCGGTCCGCACCGTCGCCGACACTTGCAGGATCGGCAGTTCGAACATCGCATGCGCGAGCAACGTTCCAGCGATGCCGCCGGCAATCTGGGCGGCGACGTAAGCCAGCGCTGCGTTCGTTTCGATCTCGCGTCGAAGCGCGAATACCAGCGTCACCGCCGGGTTGAAGTGCGCTCCGGATATCGGTCCGAATATGGTGATGAGCACGACCAGGATCGCCCCGGTCGGCAAGGTGTTGCCGAGCAAGGTGAGTGCGACCTCGTCGGTCAGCTTATCGGCCATGATACCGGAACCGACCACGGTGGCGACCAGAAGAGCCGTGCCGAGGGCTTCGGCAACAAGGCGGCGGGAGAGGTTGGCCAAGACGAACCTCCCCTAGCAGTTGCAGGTCACAGCCTGGATGACAGGCTGGCAAAGTTCCGGCGCGCCATTGCAGCAATCCTCCATGAGGTAGGCCAGCAGATCGCGAAACCTGGTCATGTCGGCGAAGTAGCGCACGCTGCGGCCCTCTCGTTCGGTCCGCACCAGGCCGGCATGCGACAGGATCTTGAGATGGGCCGACATCGTATTCGGGAACGCGGCGAGCCGTGAGGCGATCTCGCCCGCAGCCACGCCCTCGGCGCCGGCCCGCACCAAAAGGCGAAAAACGTCCAGCCGGGTCTCCTGGCCGAGCGCGGCAAGTGCCGAAAGGGCGAGCGTCTTATCCATGTTTCCAGATTTCCAGAAATGGGGAATAGAGTCAACGCGCGGTGTCGGTGGCGCAATGCAATCGCTCGAGGTTTGAAGTCGCCCTCTGCTCTGAGCGTTGGCGCTGCCCCTCACCTGCCTGCCGGCACCCTCTCCCCGTATAGTGACGGGGAGAGGGGTGCTCTCGTCGCTGCTTTCGCCAATCGCCAGCATTGCGAGAAGGGCGCCGAGGCCGCGGTCAGCCCCTTCTCCCCGTCCCTATACGGGGAGAAGTGCCCGGCAGGGCGATGAGGGGCGGCGCCGACTTCGATAATTGGCCGTCTCCAACACCAACCTGGCGCAATCGCCTGTCCAAAGCGATTGCCCCGCGCCGGCGACGGCCCACCCCGGCTGATCAGCCAGGCACTGTGGCGGCGACCGCATCAGCGCGACCAAGGCCGGCAACCGCTTTTCTGACCCGCTGCAAATGCGCCTGGCGTCCTGCGGCCGAGACGCTGTCCATCCGGTAGAGCGCCAGGAATTTGGTCCGGCACAGCGGATGGCAGACGGAGCGGAAGCCGCGCAGCAGGGTCCGCCGGCCGGGCTGTCCCATGATCCACGACATCAGCGGCGTGGCGCCACATGTGGTCATTGCGATCACCCGGCGTATGTGCCGCAATTTGGGCCGCGGGCCGCGTCGTTCCGTCGGCATCTCGAAAGCGAAGCCCGGCACCAGCACACGCTCCAGCCAGCCTTTCAGCATCGCCGGAAGGCCATACCACCAGGTCGGATAGATGAAGACGACCGCCTCCGCCCAGAGCAGCTCCTGCGCATGTTCGTGCACCGGTTGCAGGTTCGCCGCCTTGTCGTGGTAACCGCGCCATTCCCGCGTGCGCATGACTGGATCGAAGCCGGTCGCATAAAGGTCGAGCAGGTGGACCTGATGGCCGCTTTCGGCAAGCGTCTCCAGCACCGTGTCGCGCACGGCGCCGTTGAAGCTGTCGGTGCAGGGATGGCAATAAACGACGAGGACCTTCATCTTGCGCTCGGTCGCGAGAGTGCATGCAAGCGCGTCGCATGCAAACAAGCCACCCGCAGACGTAGTCGATCAGCTGTTTTCATGTGAAGCCCCGCAGCCCCGGTATCAAGACGCAACAGCTCCGGTCGCGTCAAGGCCCGTTCGTGCGCAGACGTGGGCTTGCTGGGGCCAAAACCTAACAGTGGATTCGGTTTTCGATCAGCATTGTTCCAGAAAGCCTGCGCCCTAGCTTCACGGCGTGTCCAAAGCGTCAGGAGAGAAAACATGCACGCAGGAAAACTGAGCGGCAAGATCGCCTTGGTGACGGGCGCCTCTTCCGGCATCGGCGAGGCCACCGCCTTGGCGCTGGCGGCCGAGGGCGCCACGCTGGTGATTGCCGCGCGGCGCGCCGAGCGCCTGGACGACCTGGCGAGGCGGATCCGTGAAACCGGCAGCGCGGCACTGCCGATTGCCGTCGACGTCACCGACGAAACGCAAGCCACGGCGATGGTCGAGCGGGTCCAGCAGGAGTACGGCCGGCTCGACATGCTGCTTGCGGTTGCCGGCGTCGGCGTCGCCGCGCCGTTCCGCAACACGACGCCGGAAGAATACCGCCGGATGGTCGACGTCAACATCCTGGGCCTGCTTTATCCGATCCATGCAGCACTGCCGTCGATGCAGCGGCAAGGCGCCGGCCACATCGTCGTGGTCTCGTCCGGCACCGGCCGTTACATCCACCCTTCGGTGGTCTATTCCGGCACCAAGCACGCGGTGAGCGCGATGGCGGAATCGCTGCGTCGCGAGATCGGCAAAGATGGCATCCGCGTCACCTGCATCGAGCCCGGCGCCGTCAAGACCGAGTTCACCCAGAATATGCGCGCCGATGTGCGCCAGGCGGTCGAGCAAAGGCTGGGCGACATGGAGCAGCTGGAAAGCGAGGACATCGCCGCCGCCATCCTTTATGCGGTGAGCCAGCCGCCACGGGTCAACGTCAACATCCTGACGCTCTATCCGACCGAGCAGGCGTGAGGGCCGCAAAGGTGGTACCCTGCGCCGCCCCCGCAGCCCTGCAGCATCATCCGCCGATCATCAGCGTGAACACAAGCTGCCGCAACTTGCCGCCCGGGCCGAATTCGACCCGGTCGAAATCGCGGCTCGCCTGCCGTTGTGCCTGCGAGATTCCGGCGAGCCGTCTCGTCACTTCGATCCTGATCTTGCTGCAGCCACGGTCATCGGCGACGGTCAGGCCAATGGTGGCCGCCTCGATCTTGTGCACCATGTCGACGATGCTGGCGCCGTGCACCTTCTCGTGGGCGGCGAGGCCAGCTGCGAAAACCTCCCAGTTCTTCTGGATTGCGCCCGGCAGCCGCGCGGCCGGCTTCGGCAAGGTGTAGGTGATGATCAGCTTCGGCTGCGCCGACACCAGCACGCAGGCGTCGCCTTGCGGCTGGTAGTCCCTCACCCAGGTCAGCTTGAAATTGGTATGCGCGATGACGCGGCGTTCGCCGAGCAGCGGCCCGCGCCCGCCGATCGAGGCGTAGAGCTCCGGCCCGGATTGCCCTGAGATGGCATAGGTCTCGACCTTCTCGACCGCCTGCCAGCCGGCATGCGCCGGCGATGTCGGCAGGAAGGCGAGCAGCAGGCAAAGGCGAATGGCTGTTTTCATGCAAGTCCTCGCAGCCGCTGCGCACGACTCAAACGATATGCAGTTCCCTTCCGTGGACATAGCCGGCGGCCGGCTATAGTGGGATGCTCGTATACAAGAATCCACAGGCAACATCATGTCGCCGCGACCGAACATTGCCCGGCAACGCCCTGCCCCCCGGGCCCAGCCTCCCGGCGTCAGCCTCTGTCGCGCGCTGTCGAAGCTTGGCCTGTGCTCGCGCAAGCAGGCCGAGCTTCTGGTTGCCGAGGGGCGCGTGCGGGTTGCCGGCAAGATCGTGCGCAACGGCTCGATGCGCGTCGATCCCGGCCGCGACCGCATCGAGGTCGACGGCCGCCGCGTCGCCGCCGAGCGCAAGGTCTATCTGATGCTCAACAAGCCGCGCGGGCTGGTCACCACTCGCGACGACCCGCAGGACCGCGGCACCGTCTATGATTGCCTGGCAGGGCTCGACCTGCCTTTCGTCTCGCCGGTCGGCCGCCTCGACAAGGCCAGCGAAGGCCTGCTGTTGATCACTAACGACACGCGCTTCGCGCAGCGCCTGCTCGATCCCGCCTCGCATGTCGCCAAGACCTATCACGTGCAGATCGGCGCGCTGCCCGACGAGGCCATGCTGGCGCGGTTGCGCGCCGGCGCGACAGTCGACGGCGAATTGCTGACGGCCCGCTCGATCGAGCTGCTGCGCGGCGGCACCAGCACCGCCTGGCTGGAGATCGTGCTCGACGAGGGCCGCAACCGCCATATCCGCCGGCTGCTCGCCGCCCACGATGTCGAGGTGCTGCGCCTGGTGCGGGTGGCGATCGGCCAATTGCAGCTCGGGGAGCTTGCCAAAGGCAAGGCACGCCATCTGAGCGCGGAAGAGCTGGCGATGCTTCAGGCCTAGCCGGCTGGCGGCGACTCGATAGTCAGGCAGCTGCCAGTCGAAGCCCACGTGACGCAGCAAGCAGCGCGGGCGGACAAGAGTCGCTTTCGACTCCTGGCGGATATTCCTGACCGACCGCTCACACGGGTTCGACCGATATCAATGTCTATCGGTATTACATTCCGTCAGCACACCACAGATCGCAGCCGGCGGCGTTGATTTCCTGCATAAAAATCTTGAGCGATTCTTGGGCAGGCATGGGAAGCTGGCCAACCAACGGGACAAACAAATCGATCAGGGCCTGGCGATGGTCTGGAGAGATGCTCTGCGCGAGATAGGGACCATCTGCTCTCAGCGATTCAACAAGAACTATCTTGTTTCCCTCCTTCAGAGCCGGGTCAGCCAGAAAAATCGAGGCGCCACGAAACATTTTCTCTATGCCTCCTCGAGCTTTGGCTCCGTTGGGGCGCAACATTTCGGCAGCGTTAGGTTGGTGCGCTAGGAAATCATTGAAAGCTATCTGCGAAGCGGCAGCAGCCCGAATCAAAAGCGCGAATGTCTGCGTAGCTTCATCCTGCAGAGGCAATGAGCTATTTTGGCTATAGAGCGCGAGTAGCGACCGACTTCTGTCCATTACGAAAGACAGTGCTACCAGGTCGCCCTCATCGTATGGCGGCGAACCTATCAAAGCCCCGCCGTCCCAAATCTTGTGCAGTAGATCCCGGTCCGTTGGATCTTCAAGATTTGGCAATTTGCCTTCAATCCGGCGCTGCTGCAAAAGTTCATCCAACTTGGCGAACAAATCCTTCGCATAAGCCGAGCCTGTTGGTGGAACATGGGCGTGAGCCCATGTCGAAAATAGGATGGCAAAAATCGACCACACCAAACGTTTCACGGCCGTTCCTTTACTTGACTACCTTCAGAGGGCGACGGCGTTGTGCAATCAAGGCCAAGCGATAATCGATATTGTCAATCGGAGCGCCACACTCCTTTGCTTCGAGCAGAAATTTGCGAGCCTCCTCGAACCGCAGCAAGCGCTTCTCATACAGAACCGCCAACGCCAACCGATGGCACCAGTCTGCTGGCTCCATTTCAATTGCGTGCAGCAAGGCCTTTTCTGACTCGTCGTACCGGTCTGTCAATTCGCGAAGAAAAATACCGTATTGATTATAGGTCCAAGCTGAAACACCCGAGAGTCCGAACACCTTGTCGAACGCCTTTTGAGCCTCTATGGGCGCGTCTGTTTCGAACGCCATCAGAGCGGCCAGATTCTCCCACACCTTAACATAGTCCGGCTTGAGTTTGATCGCGCGCTGATACGCCTTTTTGGCGTCGGCGAAACGGGCCAGATGATGATGATAAACAAAGCCGAGATTGAACCACGACCATGCGTGCTCCGGATCGATTTCAACGCACCGCAGCGCAAGTTTCTCAGCTTCATGGTAGCGGGCGAACCGGCGACGGAGCAGTCCCGACAACTTCCCTGTCGCCCAGCGGTAGCGTGGATCGATTTCTATTGCCCGGCGATAGGCCTTTTCAGCCGACAAATAGTTGCCGATTTCATCGAGCATTAGCCCAAACGATGCCCAGGCGACGCAGGCATCTTCTGTGGTTGCATCGAGGCGGCATTGCTTGAATGACTGATAGGTGGATTCCGCGATCTCCCACGCCGAGTTCCCAAGGCGGTGTGTGTCGGCAACGCAATCCCAGATGATCGCGTTGCGCGGGTGCGCGGCTATTCCCCGTTGCAAGGCGGCCAAAGCCAGCTGCGGCGTTTCCATTTTGTCGCGCAGGAACAAGGCAAGCAGGATATAGTCCCGCCCGGTGTGCACCTCGCCCTCTGCGCGCGTAACGTTCTCGGCACATAAGTCAGGGAGATTGAGCTTCTTGAACTGCTGAGCGAAGAAAAGGCTCGTCTGCGCGCTACGGTGCGTATCGATTTTCCACCGCTCGTAGAAGGCATGGACGCTCGCTTCGCTCAAAGCCATAGTCGGCCCTTCGGCAACTCCGCAAAACCAGACAAAATTGTCGACAAATCGCCAAAGCTGTTCCCTGTCGGATACAGCATCAATTGCCCGCAAGAGAACCGACACCGCGGTGTCCAGGCTGCTTTCCTCGGCCTCCAGTTCGACAAGCCCTGTCCAGGGATCGAGGTTAGCGGGATCACGCTCTATCTTCGCAACCAACGTCTCGCGCGATTCAAATTGAAATGTAAGGGGTTCATCAGTTGTCATTGTCGGAAGAAGCCTTGGCTTTGCCGCACTGGGCCAGCACCTTGCCGATGGCGGCGGATGAGCCGGCAAGCGGAAAGCTGTTCTCGCCATATTTGCCCGAGGCGACCGTGACCTCGCCCTTGGAGCGCAGCAGGGCCAACAGCGGGTCGGTGCTGCTCAATTCCACGGTGAAGGTGTTGTACATTTCTTCGAGTTGAAGCGTCTTGGTCACCGCTTTGCCGCCGGCCTTGAACGCGAACGAAGCGATGCCGGGTTCCAGTTGCGGACCGCTGTCGCCCAAATCATAGCTCAGCGTCGGCTTGCCGAAACAGGCCAGCGTCAGCTGGGCGCCGCCATTCGATCCGCCGCAAACCGACGCCATCAGCACTTTGCCGCCCTCCTCTTCCTCCAGTTTCGCCGTCCAGCCGCACGGCGCGGCAAACGCCGGCTGCGCCGCTTGCAGGACGACCTGAGCGGCGACGCAACCCGCCACGACGAATTTCGCCAATCCGCTTCGCATGATCTTCCCTTCCCAAGTCATCGAACCATCGTCGGCCACGTGGCATCAAGGACTATACAAAACAAATTGTCCCGTGGCATTACCGGCGACAGGGCGCTGTAGCAATTCAGGCGATTGATTTTCGATCGAGTGGAAGCGGCACCAGCACCGCCTGGCTGGAGATCGTGCTCGACGAGGGCCGCAACCGCCACATCCGCCGGCTGCTTGGCGCCTACGATATCGAGGTGCTGCGCCTGGTGCGGGTGGCGATCGGCCAATTGCAGCTCGGCGAGCTTGCCAAAGGCAAGGCACGCCATCTGAGCGCGGAAGAGCTGGCGCTACTTCAGGCCTGAAGTGCTGGCTCCAGGGGCCTTCGCACCGAACGGGTGATTGACATTAACATTCCTGTTTCATATTTTCCTTTTATGAAACCGAAATGCGACAGCGCAATTGAAGGGCTGGTCCGACGCGAAGTGGCTCGGCAGCCGGAGAGAAAAGCATGAGCACGGCGTTGCGGGCGGTCCCCAGATTCCTGGACGAATTGGGCACGTTTGGCGGTCTCAAGGGAACCGACATTGCAAACATCACCGACGTGTCCAAGGCCACGGTTTCGAGGTGGAAGGCCGGCGACATCAAGCCCCAGCCGCGCAGCGAGCTCATTCTGTCGGACCTGCACTATATCGTCGGCCGACTGCAGGAATTCTACGAGCCAAGCGATATCCGCACCTGGCTTTACGCTCGCCACCCGCAATTGAACGGCGAAAGAGCAATCGATCTCATTCACGACGACCGTGCTCTCGACGTGCTCAAAGTCATCGATCGGCTTGAGAACGAGGTCTTTCTCTAGTTGGCGATCGCCGGGCGGAAACGACGCGATAGCCGGCTCATCGACGCTATCGAGGCAATAGTTCCGGTCGAATACTCCGGAACGGTTTGGCGTGTGGTGCGCCAGGGCCGCAGCCCGATCCAGTGCTCGAACTCCGGCGGCCGTTGGGACGATGGGACGTTCGACGTGCTCTACACCTCGCAAGAGCGCGAAGGTGCCTTGAGCGAGATGAGATTCCACTTGACGCGGGGGCAGCCAGTGATCCCTTCGCGCGTCAGATACAATCTCTTCGAGATCGATCTTGCTTTGGACCGGACGCTCAGACTGCTCGACCTGGCAGCCTTGCAGACCCTTGGCCTCGACACCGCGCGCTACGGGCAGCTTTCGTATCAGGAAAGGCACGCCGAATATCCGAGGTCGCAAGACATCGGCGAGGCCGCGCATTTCCTCGATTATGACGGCCTGATCGTGCCCAGCGCGCGACATGACTGCCTGAACGTCGTCGCGTTTTGTGATCGGCTGCCGGCCGGAGCGATGACGAGCAGAACCGATCACGGGGAAATTGCCTGGGCTAGCGGCGGCCCCGCTGCCGTCCATCCCCCGCACGGGTGATGTGGCCAGCGGAAGTGGCGCGCTAACATTGCCTCCAAGTGCAGAGGTCTAACGCGCAAGGGAGGATCCATGCGTATGCTCCGACTGATACCGACGCTGCTGGCGCTGCTGGCCGTCTTGCCATTGAACGCTGAAGCGACCACGAAGAAGTACCCCAAGGGCCACGGCACGAATTGCGCCGAGAAGGACCAGGCGTGCCAGAAGAAATGCCAGGCTGTGCCGATCGACTACAACAGCGTCAAATCCATCCAGGGGCGCAACGAATGTCTGAATAATTGCACCATCGGCTACGATCAGTGTCTCGGGGCACCCGCCCGAATCCAGGAACAGACAATCCAGGAAGACGCCGCGCAATAGAAGCCCGCTAGAGATGGCTCCAATGCGCAAGAGACATAGGTGTGATCGAATGACGGCGACAGTCCGCCGGTCGCCTTCATGTGCGGCCGCCGACTTCGTCGACATGGCGCAGCATGTCGTCGGGATCTTCATAGACGCGAAACGCGCCCGATTGGCGGAGCTCCTCGGTGCTGTAGCCGCCGCTGAGCAGGCCGACGCCGTCTCGATGCCCCCGCTGGTGGCGATCGCCCACGATATGCCCGCCTTCGTCAGCCAGACCAGCAATTCGCGCGCACCGGGGAGCGGACGGATGCGGCTCGCCGGGCGCTGATAGGCTTCGGCATGGCGCCGCCGCAGCCGGTCGACGCGCTCGGTGCTGATCTCAATGTCGGTTTCGCGCAGCAGCTGGTTGGCGAACAGCCCGCCACTCATGCCGATCTTGCGGTGGATGCGCCAGACCGACAGCTCGATATCCTCCTCGTCGAGCGCCTCCTTCCGGGCCAGCACATGCTGGTAGACGCTGTCGACCAACGTGCCGTCGAGATCGAACAGGAAAGCGGGTTGCATACGCATTGTTTTTCTCCTGGATGCTTTTCGATTGGTCGGACGTAGCGCGAGCTGACCGCAAGCACAGGCCGGGTAGTACCGCCACAAACCCGAGAATCGATCCATCCTCGCTGCCGAGTTGTGCGACCTGCCGGGCCGGCGCGATGTGTGCGCGCCGCGTCATGGATTTCGGCAAAATCCAGCCCATATTCCTAGATGTGGAGCTTTGAGCGTGAAACTCGCGCGTGCGGTCCTGCTTGCCGCGGCTTTCGTGGCTGTTGCGGCCGTTTGTCCCTCTTCCGCAACCGGAGAGGCGGACGGCCGGGAGAAAATTGTGTTGCGCGTCGAGATAGACGGCGCCATCGGTCCGGCGAGTGCCAGGCAGCTCGAGGAAGCGCTGGCGGTGGCCGCGGACCGAAACGCCCAGGCTCTCATCCTGCAGATGGACACGCCCGGCGGGCTGGTCACCAGCATGCGCGAGATGATCGCCGGCATTCTCGCCTCGCCGGTTCCCGTCATCGGCTATGTCGCGCCCGCCGGCGGGCACGCGGCGAGCGCCGGAACCTACATCCTCTACGCCACCCATCTGGCGGCGATGGCGCCCGGCACCAATCTGGGCGCGGCAACGCCGATCGAGATGGGCGGGCCGCTGCCATCGTTTCCCGGCGGCAAGAACGATGGCCCCGAGGCGGACAAGGACAAGAAGAACGCACCCGCGGGCGATGCGATGATCGCCAAGGCGACGAACGATGCCGTTGCCCTGATCCGCAGCCTGGCTGAATTGCGCGGGCGCAATGCCGAATGGGGAGAAAAGGCCGTGCGCGAGGCGGCCAGCCTGTCGGCCGGCGCGGCGCTGCAGCAGCATGTCATCGATTTCGTCGCCCGCGACACCACCGAACTGCTTCAACTGGCCGACGGCCGGACCGTCGAGATCGCCGGCAAGAAAGAGGCATTGGCGACGAAAGGGCTGCCGGTCGAAACGCTCGAGCCAGGCTGGCTCATCCGGCTTCTCGCCGTGATCACGGACCCGAACATCGCCGTCATCCTGATGCTGGTCGGCGTCTATGGCCTCGTCTTCGAATTCACGAGCCCGGGCGCGGTCGCGCCCGGCGTGATCGGCACGATTTGCCTTCTGCTCGGACTCTATGCGCTCAATCTCCTGCCGATCAGCTATGCCGGCCTTGCCTTGATGCTGCTTGGCATCATCTTCCTGGTCGTCGAAGCCTTGAACCCGACTGTGGTCCTTGGGCTGGGAGGCGTGGCTGCGTTTCTGCTGGGCGCTGCCATGCTGCTCAGGATCGAGGGGCCCGGCTTCGAGATGTCGTGGGCCGTTATCGGCACCGCCGCCGTCCTGACGCTCGGCCTGGCGCTGCTGACCGGCAGCTATCTGTGGGCGGCCCGCAAGAACGTTCCGCGTGTTGGCGCACAGGCCATGCAGGGGCTGCCGGCGGAGGTCCTCGACTGGCAGGGCAGCGAGGGCCACGTGCTCGCCCGGGGCGAGCGCTGGCGGGCAAAAGCCGACGAACCGCTTGCAGTGGGCGACAGCGTCGAGGTGGCCGATGTCAGGGATCTTGTGCTGACGATACGGCGCCGCAATGTGAGAAGCGATGGAGCAAGGCAATGATCATCGGTTATGTGGCCTATCTGGCAGCAGCGCTCGTCGTGGTCATGTTCCTATCCGCGGCCATTCGCATCCTGCGGGAATATGAGCGCGGCGTGGTCTTCACGCTCGGCCGCTTCACCGGGGTCAAGGGCCCCGGCCTTATCATCCTCATCCCCTTCGTGCAGCAGATGGTGAAGGTCGACCTGCGAGTGGTGGTCCAGGACGTGCCGCCGCAGGACGTGATCTCGCGCGACAACGTCTCGGTGAAGGTCAACGCGGTGCTGTATTTTCGTATCGTCGACGCCGAGCGGGCGGTGATCCAGGTTGAAGACTTCATGACCGCCACCAACCAGCTGGCACAGACCACGTTGCGCTCGGTGCTCGGCAAGCATGAGCTCGATGAAATGCTGGCCGAACGTGACAAGCTCAACAGCGATATCCAGGAGATTCTCGACCAGCGCACCGATGCCTGGGGCATCAAGGTCTCCGATGTCGAGATCAAGCATGTCGACCTCAACGAGAACATGGTCCGCGCCATCGCCAAGCAGGCCGAAGCGGAACGGCTGCGGCGTGCGAAAGTGATCAATGCCGACGGCGAACAGCAGGCGGCGGCAAAGCTCGTCGAGGCCGGCAAGATGCTGGCCGAAGCACCGCAGGCCATGCAGCTACGCTATTTCGAGGCTCTCCATGACATCGCCGGTGAGCGCTCGTCGACGGTCGTGTTTCCGGTGCCGATGGATCTGCTCGGTCATTTCATCAAGCAGGGTGGTGGAGGCGGAGGCGGCTGAGCGCGTAATCTCCCCCCTCGAGGGGGAGATGGCCGCGAAGCAGCCAGAGGGGGTCGTCTCACATAGATCGCCGACGCCTTCCTCTACGAGAGACGGCGCTGACGCTCCACGCGCCGCGACCCCCTCTGTCGCCTTCGGCGACATCTCCCCCTCAAGGGGGGAGATCAGCACCCTCACCTCCGCCACGGCGGGACCGGCGCAAAGCGTTTGCCGATCCAGTCGGCGAAGGCACGTGTCTTGGCGGCTTGCCCCTTGGCCGAAGGCATGACGACATAGACGGCGCCCTCGTCGGCAAGCGTCCAGTCCTCCAGCACTGGCACCAGCCGGCCGTCGGCGAGCTCGCGTCCGACCAGCCAATCCGTGCTCATCATCAGTCCGACGCCTTGCACGGCGGCTTCGACCAGCACCTCGGCGTCGTCGGTGACCAGCGGCCCGGAGACCTCGATACTGACGCGCCGGCCCGAACTGTCGGTCATCTCCCAGGCCGGAAAGGTCTGGAAACCCGAGAAGCCCAGGCAACTGTGTTCCAGCAGCGCCTCCGGCGCAGTCGGCGTGCCCCGGCGGGCGAGGTAGGACGGCGCGGCGCACAGCAGCCGCCGCCGTGTCGCGACCTTGCGCGCCACCAGCCGCGAATCCTGCAGCGCGCCGAGACGCACGGCGACGTCGAAATTCTCGGCGACGAGATCGACGAAACGGTTGGAGAACTCGGCCTCGATACGAACGTCGGGAAATTCGGCGAGAAACTGCGGCAGCAGCGGGCCGATCCACATGCGCCCGAACGAGCCGGGCAGCGCCAGCCGCAGCACGCCGCGCGGCCCGCCGCCGGCATGCGCCGACGCGGCAGCCTCGGCCTCGTCGACCGCAGCCAGGATGGCGCGGACGCGAACGAGAAATTCCGAACCCGCCTCGGTTAGCGACACGCTTCGTGTCGTCCGGTGCAGCAGGCGCACGCCCAACCGCTCTTCCAGCGAGGCAAGGCGCCGCGACAGGATCGTCGCGTCGCGGCCGATGCGAGCAGCCGCCTTGGTGAAGGAGCGTGCTTCGGCGATTGCCGCGAAGGCGGCCATTTCGACCAATGCTGCCGGTTCGTGCGATTGCTGCATCAGGCGCAGAGCTCAAATGTAAAACACAAGGATTATATACCAATAGCGCAGCAGCTAGTTTCACTCAATCCCGGCCCGTCAATCGGCCATCAACCGGAGTGAGACATGAAAGCGATCGAACTGACTGCCCCGAGACTGGACGCGTTTCGCGCGGCCACCGTTCCCACGCCTGAACCGCAGCGCGGCGAAGTGCTGATCCGCCTGCGCGCCGCAAGCCTCAATTTTGTCGATGTCGCGATAGCGAGCGGCAACTATCCAGGTCCGAGCTTTCCGCTCATTCCCGTCGTCGACGGCGCCGGCGAGATCGTCGGTATCGGCGAGGGCGTGTCGAGGCTCGCCATCAACGACCGCGTCATCGCCCATGCAAAACCGCGCTGGATCGGCGGCCGTCCGCGGCCTTATGAGACCAGAGAGATGCGCGGGCTGACACTGCCCGGCTCGCTCGCCGAATATGTCGCGCTGCCGGCCAATGCCGTTGTGCCGATGCCGGCGCATCTGTCCTTCGAAGCGGCAGCGACGCTGCCGATCGCCGGCACCACCGCGTGGAATGCGCTTCGCGCCGCCGATGCCGGGCCGGGGTCGGTCGTCGTCCTGCTCGGTACCGGTGGTGTCTCGATCTTGACCCTGCAGCTGGCCAAGGCAGCCGGCGCCACGGTCATCATCACCTCGTCGTCTGACGAAAAGCTGGCGCGCGCCAAGGCCTTGGGTGCGGATCATCTCATTAATTATCGTGAGACGCCGGACTGGGACGCCAAGGTGCTCGAGTTGACCGACGGGCTCGGCGCCGATCTGATCGTCGAAACCGGCGGCGCGGCCACCTTCGCCCGCTCCATCAATGCCGCGGCGCCCGGCGGCACGGTGTTCGCCATCGGCTTCGTCACCGGCGCCGAGGCCACCACGAACCTGCTGCCGATCATCATCAAGGCACTCAAGGTGGTGGGCAACAACACCGGTTCAGTATCCGACCTGCGCGACGCGGCGCGCGCCATCGGCGCCGCCCGTATCGATCCGGTCATCGACACGGTCTACGGCCAGCACCAGGCGACCGAGGCCTACGCCCATATGGCAGCCGGCGGCCGGCATTTCGGCAAGCTTGCGTTTACGTTGACGTGGTGAGCCTGGAAAGGCAGAGCGCGGCTTCATTCCAGCTTGGGTTCCTCACCCCACGAAAGTGGGGAGAGGTGGCTCGGCGAAGCCGAGACGGAGAGGGGAAACCGCGCTCTACGAAGGACCCCTCTCCGGGCGCGGAGCCTGTCCTCGGGCTTGCCGAAGGCAAGACCCGTGGGCGGCCACCTCTCCCCCGCCTCGCGGTGGGCGAGGAACCCAAGTCTTGAGAGGAGATTGGCAGCCTCACCGTCTGCCCCTAAATCAGCTTCTCCAGCGTGATCGGCAGATCCCGCACCCTTTTCCCGGTGGCGTGAAATACCGCGTTGGCGATCGCCGGCGCCACGCCGACAATGCCCAGCTCGCCGACCCCCTTGCCGCCAAGCGCCGAGGAATGCGGATCGGGAATACCGACCGAGATCACCTCGATGTCGGGAATGTCTGCATTGGTGGCGATGAGATAGTCGGCGAGGTTGTTGTTGACGATGCGGCCGTGGCGGCGGTCGACGATGCCCTCCTCGAGCAGCGCCTGGCCGATGCCCATGATGATGCCGCCCTTCCATTGGCTTTCGGCGAGCTTGGGGTTGTAGAGCCGGCCCGAATCCAGCGCCGACACCACGCGGGAAACGCGAACCGTGCCAAAGTCCTCGTCGACGCGGACTTCGATGAAATGCGCGCACCAGCTGTGGCGGGAATAGTCGCCCTCGGTGTGCGGCAGCGCCATGGCAATGGTGGTGTAGTTCTTGTAGCGGTCCTCGACCGTCGAATTGGCCG
This sequence comes from Mesorhizobium sp. M0590, assembly GCF_040320905.1. Taxonomy (NCBI): domain Bacteria; kingdom Pseudomonadati; phylum Pseudomonadota; class Alphaproteobacteria; order Hyphomicrobiales; family Phyllobacteriaceae; genus Mesorhizobium; species Mesorhizobium sp. M0590. The sequence goes on along the minus strand of NZ_JAMYQN010000015.1, from coordinate 30,304 downwards.
GCATGGTGTCGCCCTTCGCCTCGATATGCTCGCGCCCGACGCTCCTGAGCAGTTCGGCGATGGAAACTTCAGGGCCGTTGCCGCGCGGTGAAGCGATGCGGCCATTGGCGGCGACGAGCGTGTTGGCCTGCAGTGCATGGAACGGCGAAGCCGGATCGCTGATGGCGAGCCCGATCAGTTGGTCGAGCGCGGCACTCGCCGCCTTGTGGACGGCGCCGGTCATCACCCCGGCCAGCCGCGAACCGCCGGTGACGCCGGCACGGGCATAGCGGGAATCGCCAAGCTTGACGACGACGTTTTCCGCCGGCACGCCCACCACCTCGGCGGCGGTCTGCGCCAGGATCGTGTAGGTGCCCTGCCCCATGTCGATCGATGAGCTTTCGACCTCGACCGAGCCGTCGGCGAGAATGCGCACGACCGCCTCGCCATAGGCGCGCCGCACCGGGTAGGTGCCTGCCGCGACACCCCAGCCGATCAGCTGGTTGCCGTCGCGCATCGAACGCGGCCGGGGGTTCCGCTTCGACCAGCCAAAGGCTTCGGCGCCGGCCGCGAAGGCCTCACGCAGCTGCCGTGTCGACCACGGCTTCTTCGCATGCGGATCCTGCTCGGCATAGTTCCTGAGCCGGATTTCCAGCGGATCGATACCGACCTCATAGGCGAGCTCGTCGATGGCGCTTTCGATGCCGAAGGCGCTCGGGTTCTCGCCCGGCGCGCGCAATGCCCCCGGCACCACCGTGTTGACCCGCACGACGTTCTGCCGCGACGAGAAATTCGGCGTCGCGTACATGACCGAGGTGACCGAGCCGAGCGGCTCGACCCACATGCCGTCGACCGAGGTCTCGTTGACGCCGCGATGCACGATCGACTGGATCTGGCCCTCCGCGTTGGCGCCGAGCGCCACGGTCTGGCGCGTCGCCGCCCGTCCGCCATAGGCGGTGAAGGTCTGCGGCCTGGTGACCGCCAGCTTCACTGGCCGTCCCAGCATTTTCGCGGCGACTGCCGCTACAGCGCCGTAGCCATAGGCAAACGCCTTGGAGCCGAAGCCGCCACCAATATAGGGCGAGACCAGTCGTACATTCTCGAACGGCACGCCGAACCATTCGGCATAGGTCCGCGCCATGCCGTCGAGCCATTGGCTCGGCTCCCAGACCGTCAGCTGGTCGCCCTGCCACTTTGCGATCAGGCCATGCGGCTCCATCGGCGCCTGGTATTCGCGCGGCGTGTTGTAGGCGTTGCAGATCCTGACCGGAGCCGAGGCGAACGCTGTCTCCGCCTCGCCCCATTCCTTGGTCATCGCATCGACGGGGATGCCGTCGCCGGCCTTTGGATCGCTGAGGTCGACGATCGCCGGCGCCTCGTCATAGGCAATCTTGACCAGCGCTGCGGCCGCGACCGCCTGCTCGAAACTCTCGGCCACCACCGCCGCGACATGCTGGCCGCTGAAGGTGATGTCGCGCGCCAGCGGGCAATAGGCGACGTCCGGCGGCGGCGTACCCAGCCAGTCCGTTGCGGTTCTCAGCGGCAGGATATTGTCGGGCGTCAGCAACAGCAGCACGCCGGGCGACGCCTTGGCCGCGGCCGTGTCGATCGAACGCACCCGGCCGGCGGCAATGGTGCTCTCGACCAGCACCGCATGGGTAAGCCCCTCGAGCTGCTGATCGACGGCGTATTTGGCGGCACCGGTGATCTTGGCCGGGCCGTCGACGCGCGACAGCCGGCCGCCGACCTGATCGGGGAGGACGGCACCGTCCGAAGCGTCGCCGCGTTTGGCATCGCCGGGTCTTGTTCTCAACTCGTGAACGGTCATGCCGTTTCTCCCATTTTGAGGATGGCGCGGGCGACGACGCGCGGCGCCAGTTCGATCTTGTAGTGGTTGGCGCCATGGTCGACGGCGCCCTCGACGGCGAGCAGGCTGGCTTGCCTGACGACCTCCGGCTCGAGCACTTTGCCTTTCAGCGCCTCTTCGACGGCAAGGGCGCGCCATGGCTTGGTGGCAACGCCGCCAAGCGCGACGCGCAGATCGCGAATTGTCCTTCCGTCGGCCTCGAATTCAATGCCGACCGCAGCACTTGCGGCGGCGAATTCATAGGACTGGCGGTCGCGGACCTTGAGATAGGTCGAGCGGCGGGCGGCGGCCGAAGCGGGAATGCCGATCGCGGTGATCATCTCGCCGGGCTCGATCGCATGTTCCCTTTCGGGCGTGCTGCCAGGCAACAGGAAAAAATCATCGACGGCGACCTGACGGTCGCCGAGATGGACGATCGCGTCGAAGGCGACGAGTGCAACCGCCAGGTCGCCGGGATAGGTGGCGATGCAGGCCTCGCTGGTGCCGAGCACGGCATGGCCGCGGGTGACGCCGCCGATCGCCGAGCAGCCGCTGCCGGGCGAGCGCTTGTTGCAGGCGGGGAAATTCGCCGGATCGCGGAAATAGGGGCAGCGCGTACGCTGCATCAGATTGCCGCCGATCGTCGCCATGTTGCGCAGCTGAGCCGACGCCGCCTGCCACAATGCTTCCGAGACTGCGGGGAACCGACTCTTGATATCGGCATGGTCGGCGACGCGGCTCATCCTGGCCAGCGCGCCGATCGTGGCGCCCCGGTCATCAACGGCAATCGTGTCCAGTCCCTTGAGATGGGTGATGTCGACCACGGTCTCGGGTTCGGCAACGCCGCATTTCGCGAGATCGACAAGCGTCGTGCCGCCGGCCAGAAGCATGGCGCCGGGAAGTGCTGCTGCCTCACGGGCTGCATCGACGGAGCCGGCGCGGAGATACGAAAAGTCCCTCATGACGCGGCCTCCATGGCCGCCTGCCGCACGGCGGCGACAATATGCGGATAGGCGCCGCAGCGGCAGAGATTGCCGGCCATGTATTCGCGGATCTCCTCATCCGAGCCGGCATGGCCTTCGCGAATGCAGGCGACCGCCGACATGATCTGGCCCGGCGTGCAATAGCCGCACTGAAAGGCATCCTGTTCGAGGAAGGCGGCCTGCACCGCATGCAGCGTGCCATCCTCCCCGGCAAGCCCTTCGATGGTGGTGATGTCCCTGCTTTCAGCCTGAGTGGCAAGCGTCAGGCAGGCCAGCACGCGCTGGCCGTCGATATGAACGGTGCAGGCGCCGCACTGGCCCTGGTCGCAGCCCTTCTTGGTGCCGGTCAGGCCGAGATGGTCGCGCAAGGCGTCGAGCAGGGTAACGCGCGGTTCGACCTCCAGCTCATGTCGATGTCGGTTGATTCGAAGTTGGATTGAAGTTCGGGTTTTGCTTGTCATGGGGCGTCTGGCTCCGGTTGCTTGACGCGGGAGGGGATGATCTGGTGCCCGGCCGGCGAGCGGCAAGATCAGCTTATGGCTAGGTGAGCTAATCTCCCCCCTTGCGGGGGGAGATGCCCGGCAGGGCAGAGGGGGTCGGTTCGACTTGGCGCGAGCTCCGGGAAGGCTGCGGCTTGCGAGGTCGAAAGACGTGACATACCCGATCCCGTGATTACATGAGAAAGGCGCTCCACAATCGGAGGCGCCTCCGGTTATTACCTAAGGGCCTGCTCCGCCCTGTTCAAGCCCAGGATCGAAAATGATCAAAATTGGAGGAAATTGGCAGGGCAGCCGGCCGTCATGCCTGGAGACAAAAAAGCACCACCGGCCCAAGCCGGTGGTGCTCTCTGAACTGTCTGTAGGGGCAGGACAGTCCAATGATCCTGAGGGGATCGTGCTCAACGTGGGCTCATTTTTGCCCCACGGCATCGGCCGAACAGATGAGGAGTGCCAGCCGCGAGGAAATATCCTCCGTCGTCATCCACCGGCCGTGCACCGGAGGCGGGCAAGATGCCTCGCCTGCCGCAACGCCGACCCAGACTCGATCCTGTGATTATATTTACTTGCGATTATATTTGTCGGAGACGTAACGAAGGTGGAAGCGTCTGCGCTCTTGAAACGTGGCCTGCCTGTTCGGTTATGCTTCGGATCAACACTGGAGAAAAAATTGGCCGCGGAGCCGCCCGTCATTTCTGGAGACAAAACCGAAGCCGCCGTTGCAAAGCCGCTGCGCGCCGACGCGCAGCGCAACCGCGATGCGCTGGTCGAGGTCGCGGCAAAAGCCTTTGCCGCGCAAGGCGTCGATGCCTCGCTGGAGGAGATTGCGCGCCAGGCCGGCGTCGGCATCGGCACGCTTTACCGGCATTTCCCAACCCGCGAGCACCTGGTCGAGGTGGTTTATCGGCGCGAAGTGGAAGGACTGTGCCAGGCGGCCGACGAACTCGCCCACGATTATGCGCCCGACATGGCGCTCGAACAATGGATGCAGCGCTTCGTCGATTACATCGCCACCAAGCGCGGGCTGTCGACAAGCCTGCGCATCCTGCTCACGACCAACTCAACCCTGTTCTCCGACGTTTCGGGCAGGGTGACGCTCGCCTTGCGGCGGCTGATCGATGCCGCGGTCGCCGACGGCTCGATCCGCGGCGATGTCGATGCTTCCGACGTGCTGCATGCGCTGGGCGGCATCTATTCGGCACCGGACACCAAGGACTGGCGCGACCGCTCGCGCCGATTGGTGTCGCTGCTGATGGATGGGCTGCGGTTTGGAGCGGCCAAATCCGGCCCATCCAAGGAATAACGAATGCAGTGACTGTCCTTATTTCAGCGAGATGCTCATACCGCTGAGATCGGCATTGACTTGCAGGCCTACCTGCCTGCCCGTGAGTTCGAGTTGGGCACCCTTGTCATTGGTCATGACGATCACCTGGGCTCCTTTGCCGAGCGCGCCGCCACCGCCCGCTGCACCGTACACCCCCGTCACATCCCGGGCGCGGCGTATGTGGCGCACGGTACCTTTGAAATAGGTCTTGGAGGCGCCGAAGGCGAGGCCGCCCGAGATGCCGCCGACCGAGATGGGATATCGGCGACCATGGAAGGTCAGTGTGCCCTCGCCTCCGGAGCCGCCGATGAAAAAGGCCGCCTTGTAGATGGCGAAGCGGATCGTACCGCTGTCGGCATGCGCGACGCTGGCAAAGCTAACTGCCGCCGCAGCGATGACGGCAACTGCGACTGAACGAAATCTGGACGAAATCTTCATGATGAGAACTCCTCAAGATCGCCGCATGCCCAGCCGGCCGGGCACGTCGGCGTCATATCAAAGTCATAGCTGAACAGTCTCGCCCGTCATTGGTTCCAAGCACGCGGCCTGAATTCCGGCCGCAAGAAGACCGCCACGAAACGAGGCGGATGGCGAGCATAGTCCTGGCTGTAAGAACAGTGGCCGACCAGCGGGGATCTGTCGCCGGCGCTCCTATGAAAACGTAAGTGTTGAAGCGGAATGGTATTAGTCTGCGCTGTCTGGGGTTTCGGGAGCGCGGCAAAGGAATGGACTTCAACTCACGCCATGGCTACCTGCTGATCGGCGGCCTGATCCTGGTCGGCGCCGGGCTCCTGGTCGTTTCGCTGATCGTCAATCTTCGCGTGGCGCACAGTGTGCGTGACGACGTACGCCATCGTGAAAAGCTGCTGGAATATTATCGCAATATCTTTTCGCAGCTGGGCGTGATCCTGATCGGGATTGGCGTGTCCCTGTTCATCTTCTTTTTCCAGCAGAATTATCAGGACCAGCGCAAACGCGAAACGGAGCTCCAGCAGGTTCTCGCCAAACTGGCGGCGCGTGTTGCCCGCGACAGCGCTGTCGTGGAGGCCCTCGGCGAATTCGATGAGCTGCTGGATGATGGCGGCGCCTATGTCAGTCCGGAACTCGGCGGAAACAATGCCGCCGTCAGCGCCGACGGAACGGCGCTCGCCAAGCAGGTTTCGCAGATCCTTCTGGTCGAGCGCGACGTCGATGTTCAGGGGTTCGATATTCTCAATCTGTCACGCGATTTCGAAGCATCGTTCGTCGTCAACGAGCTCAACCCAATGCTATGGTTCAACATCGTCCGGGACGAGAGCGACATCAAATATGCCACTACCCAGATCGCCCTGGATTACAAGGACCTGCAGGATGCGATCGGCGGCGAGCCGATCGAGGTTGCGATCGCCAATCCCGAAAAGGAGCGGAAGATCAAGCAGGAGGTGCTCGACATCTTTTATGATGCCGACCTCCTGCGCCAGCGCAGCAGGCGGTTTCTCGGCCGCGCGTGCTGGCTTTTCAGCAACGGGCGCGGCTTCGTCAAGCTTGCGCCGGTCAACGAGATCGAAGCCGATGCCAGATCGCACCAGGAATGGCTCGACCGGTCGAAACCCTTCCTGACGCAGGCGACATCGGGCAGCGGCGATTGCTTCAAATTGCTCCGGTTCGGCCCGGCATCCTGAACCGGCAAAGGCTCCCTGATCGCCGGTGGCTAATCCCCCACGCGCTGCAGCGTACCGAGATGATTATCGTCGAGAAATTCGACGGTCATGGCCGACGCCTTGCCGTCGGGGCCGACGGCAAAGCTGACGGCCGAGGGCCTGTCCGGCATCTCGGCATCAGGGAAGGTCACGAAGAGGTCGCGGTCGAAATGCTTCAATGAATAGGACCGCACACCGGCGGGCCCGACCTTGAGGACAAGAGGGTCTCCTTCGCCCGACACAACCGCATCGCCGATGAAGTCGTTGAAGTAACGGCCTGCATAGGCACTGGCCGGCTCGGCCGGACTTGCTGGAGAGGGCGGCGCGGCATAGGTGGCCTTGGCCGCCGCAATGACCGGGCCGAACATGCTCGCATAGATATCATTCCATGCCTTTATCTTATCCTTGCCCAGCGTTCCGTCGAAGACGAGATCGGCGAAGCTGTCGGACAGTCCCTCCGGCACGCCTGTCGGAAAGGCGTTGGCGATGACGACGATGCCAAGCTTCTCCTCGGGAAAGAGCATCACCAGACTGCGGGCGCCGGCGCTGAAGGCGCCCGCATGACCCCAGATCGGCCCGTGCCGGCCGAATTCGACATTCCACCCGAGGCCGTAGAAGGCCTCGCCTCCGGAGACGGGGTTCTTGCCGCGAACCATCAAGGGAATATGTGTCTGGTCCAGCGCATCGGCGGCAATGAGTCTCTTGCCGGCGTAGGCCCCGTTGCCGAGCACAAGGCGCATCCATTGCGAGAGGTCGCGTGCGGTGGAACTGACGCCGCCTGCTGGCGCCTGCGCATCCGGATAGCGCTGGACCTTCGCGGTCCACGCGCCATCGATTTTGGCGTGGAGTTCGGCGCGGTTGGCGTGCTTGATGAAGTCCGAATGACGGGAGCTGGTCGAGGCCATTCCAAGCGGACGGTAGAGCTTCTCTTCGGCGACCTCTTCCCATGATTTGCCTGTCGGCTTCGCAGCCGCGACGGCACCCTCGGTCAGTCCGAAATTGCTGTAGGAATAGCCCGCACGAAAGCTCGATGACGGCGACACGAACCGCAGGCGGCGCAGGATCTCCGCGCGGTCATAGCCGATGTCCTCGAGGTCGTCGCCGGCGGTGCCGGGAAGCCCGCTGCGGTGCGCAAACAGGTCGCGGACCGTGAGTTCGCTGGTCGGATAGGGCTGGTCGAGCCGGAAAGCCGGATCGAGGTCGGCGATCTTCGAATCCCACGAAGCGATCCCCCCGCTGACCAGCGCCGCCACGACCGTGGCGGAGACAGGCTTGGAGAGCGAGGCAATCTGGAAGACTGTGTCAGCGTCGACGATCTCCGGTTTTCCGGCCTCGCGATGCCCAAAACCCTTGAGGAAGATCACCTCGTCGCCGTGCACGACGCCGATGGCCAGACCGGGCACGCTACCATCCGCGACGACGCCTTCGGCCAGTAATTCGAGCTTCGCAATGGCCGCGGCGATCCGGTCGGGCGTAATGGTGTCGGCCGACGCCACTTTCGGCGAAAGCGTAATGAGGGCGATGAAGGCCAACCTCCTCCACCGGAGGTGATTCCGGTTTGTGAATAGCCGCATGCTCAGCCCCCTCCGCCTCACCGGCGTCCACTATTGCAGCCTGACGCAGGGGAGGCCAGCCCCAACGATCGCTTCCATCGACGGATGTTCGCTTCGCACCAGTCGAACTTCAGACAGCCGCGCCTGAGCTAGGATGCGGCACGCATGCGGAGGCGCCGTCTGCTGGCGCGGGCCTTCTCCGCCACCGCGGCGGTGATCTCGACCACGCCGTCTTCACGCGGTCTGGCGTTGGTGACCTTGTGGAGCCGCTCATAGGGCAACAGTTCCTTGACCCGGGCTTGAAGCGACGCGACTTCGGCTCGCAGATCCTCGCATTCCTGCCTCTGGACGTCGAATTGTATCTGTTCGGAAGCCTGCTGCAGGGAAAGCTGCGAAAAATTCGCGCTGATTGCGGAAAGGTTCATCTTGTCGTTTTCGCTCTCCTTCGTGAGAGCAGACAATTTTTGCTCGACAATTTGCTTTTCGGCCACCGCGTCGCTCGCTTGGGCCTTGAGCCTGGCGATCTCGCTGGCGGCTTCGCTGTTCTGGTTGGAGGCGGCCTCCAGCCGCGATCGAAGGTCCTCGATTTCAGAACGCAAGCCGGTCATCTCCGCGACACCGCGTGCAAGTTCGGCTTCCCTGTCACCGTCCCTGATGCGGGCCGCTTCCGTCATTTCCGACAGCTTCGTCTGCGCCATATCGAGCGATTTCTGCAGCCGCATTTCCTCTTTCTCGCTCTTGCCAAGCGCGGCCAGCAGTTCCGAAACCTGCGCGGCGTCATTGGCATGGATAGTCGAGAGTTCGTCCAGCCTGTGCCGCGCCTCGGCCTCCCGTTTCAGCGCCTTGTCGAGATCGATCGACAGACTGACATGCTTCTCCCGCAGCATCTCGTTCTCGCGCGAGCGTCTGTTGGCCTCGACCGCTCTGGCCGAGAGCGTTTTGACAAGCTCGCCGAACTCGGCTTCGCGTTTTGCGCTCGCATTGCCTGCCACGACGAGTTCCAGCCTTGCTGCAGCCAGCGCGCCGCGAAGTGCTTCCTTGTCCTCGACCAGGCTCGCCTCGTGCTGCTGCAGGGCCTCGATAGCGCTGTCGCGCTCGCGCTGCTTTCTGGTCGCTTCGTGGAGCTGTTCGGACAGCACTCTTTGCTGCGCGGTCAGGCCGGTATTTGCCAGCTCCAATTCGTTGGCGCGAAGAATGTCGCCGTGGAGCAGTTTCAGGAATTCGCCCGTCAGATGATGCGAGGTCGCGATCTCCGACAGTTTCGCATTGATCTCCCCCAGATACTCCTGCGCGTCGTGAAAGAGCCCATCGACCGCACTTAAGGCAGCCAGCCGGGTTTGCGTATGGGGGGACAGCCGTCGTGCGGTCTCGAAGGCGTCCGCATTGGCCTCGAGCTGCGAGCTGTCATCCGTTGCCGCGAGATTCTCATCCGACACAGTCTCATCCGGAACAGTGACGTCGTTCAACGGCGACTGATCGTCCACGTTGAGACATTCGCTAAACGCATCCGCCAAATCGGTTTCGAGCTCCTTGAACGCTCTCTCCACAGTCTCGGCACGCTTGATCAAACCTTTGAAATTCATGACCGAATATCCCTCTCGTGCAGCGCCGTTAAGGAGCGGACTTTCAACACTTGACCCTCGCCTCCCCCGAATGCGGGTTCATCTCCTGACGTGCGCTCTGGCCGACGCACGCTAGGGACAGGCTTGGCCACTGTCCTCGTGTGTTTGAATGACGTGTTCTGCCGCGCTCCATGCCCGAGGCGTTGGCACCGCTCGAAAAATGCCCACTCATTTCACCCGAAACGGATATGAACCGGCGCAAGCATGAGGATCGCCTGGTGACTGTTGTAAGGATCGGCCGAGCGCCTCGGTGCTCTGCAGCAGCTACAAGTCACACTCGGACGAGGCGCGTTACGGCCGGGAGGCCTGACCTAATAAATGATTGTGTTGAATACGTTTCGCTGATTAGCTGCTGTGCATTGACCAGGGACAAGACCGATAAATGTTGTCCCGGGAGGACCGCGATGCCGGTGCTTGAGGTTCGCCACGTCTCCAAGAATTTCGGGGCTATCCAGGCCCTGACTGACGTCAGCTTCCAGGTGGAGCGAGGCGAAGTCGTTGGTCTGATGGGGGACAACGGGGCCGGCAAGTCGACGATAGTCAAGACTGTGGCCGGGAATTTTCCTCCGAGCGACGGCGAAATTGTAGTCGAGGGCGAGGTGTGCCACTTCCACCAGCCCGTGCAGGCCCGCGCCAAGGGGATCGAAGTTGTTTATCAGGACCTGGCGCTCGCCGATAATCTGACGGCCGCGCAGAACGTCTTTCTGGGGCGCGAGATCAAGAAAGGCTTCTGGCCGATCAGGATTCTTGACAAGCAGGCGATGATCGATCGCTCGGCAGCGCTGTTCAAGGAACTCAAATCGGAAACCCGGCCGCGCGACCTCGTCAGGAAGATGTCGGGTGGGCAGCGCCAGGCGGTCGCCATCGCGCGGACCCGGCTTTCAAATGCTAAGCTGGTGCTGATGGACGAACCAACGGCCGCCATCTCCGTGCGCCAGGTGGCGGAAGTACTCGAACTGATCCGACGCCTCAAAGCACAAGGAGTCGGCGTCATGCTGATCAGTCACCGAATGCCTGACGTGTTCGCCGTGGCAGATCGCATTATCGTCCTCAGGCGGGGCTCGAAAGTTGCCGACAAGCCAGCCGACAAAACATCGCCCGAGGAAATCACTGGACTGATAACGGGGGCCATCCGTGGCGAATAGTGTTCAGGAGTCAGTTGGCGTTCAGGGCTCAGTCGAAGAACATGGCCGGCCGGCCATGTCGGATTTCGTTCCGACCAAGGAAAAAACAGTTCTCCAACGTGTGATTTCAAGTCAGCCCTTCTGGGTGACGATCGCGCTCATCGCGCTCGTCATGTTGATGACTGCGATGGAGCCGAGCTTCGGCACCTCTGAAAACGTCGCCAATGTGACGCGCAACTTCGCACCTTTCGGCATCATGGCACTTGGCATGACGATCGTCATCATCACCGGCGGCATCGATCTGTCGGTCGGCTCCGTCATGGGTCTCGTGGTCATCGTCGCCGGCCTGTTCCTCACCTGGCATTATCCCTGGTACGTCGCCTTCGCCATGGGCCTTTTCTCCGGTCTGGCCTGCGGCGCGGTCAACGGATTCTTTGTCGCCTATGTCGGGATGCCGTCCTTTGTGGTCACCCTCGGCATGCTGTCCGTCGCGCGCTCGCTGGCGGTCGTATTCTCGGCCAACCAGATGCTCTACCAGTTCGGGCCCGATGCTCCGATCGTGAAGGCAATCGGTCAGTGGAAATGGCCGCGGCATGGTCCGAACGACTGGGCACCGCATTGGATACCAGAACTGTCGTCACAATTCTGGACCATGGTGATCTTGGCCCTGATTGTCGGCTTCGTATTCAACTTCACAGCCTGGGCCCGGCATCTCTTCGCCATCGGCGGCAATGAGGAGGCGGCACGGCTCACCGGCGTTCCGGTCAACTGGATTAAATTCCAGGCCTATGTCTTCTCGGCTTTCACCGCCGCGCTCGCCTCGCTCCTGCTCCTCGGCTATAACGGCTCGGCCATCAATGCCATGGGCCAGGGCTATGAGCTGCGCGTTATCGCCGCGACAGTCATTGGCGGCGCCAGCCTCATGGGCGGCGCCGGCACGGCCTTCGGTGCGATCATCGGTTCGGCCTTCCTCGAGGTGATCAGGAATGCGCTGCTGATGGCCGGTATCGATTCAAATTGGCAGGGTGCCTTCGTCGGCGCCTTCATCGTTCTTGCGGTTCTTTTGGGCATGCAAACCGGCGGCAAATCGATTCTCGCCGCGTCGCTGGCAGTCTTGATGCCCAAAAAACGCCGCTAGAAACCCGCCGGCGGGAGGCTTGCGGGATCACACCCAGGAGGAGAACGTCACATGAAAAAACATCTGCTGACGGCCGCCGTGGCGCTTGGCGCAATGGTGCTCGCCGTTTCCGGCGCCCAGGCGAAATACACCTTCGCCCTGGTGCCGAAGAACATGAACAATCCTTTCTTCGACCAGGCACGCGACGGCTGCAAGAAGGCCGAAGCCGAATCCAATGGCGCCGTGGAGTGCATGTATATCGGCCCCGGCGAACATGGTGGTGGCGACGAGCAGGTGCAGATCGTGCAGGACCTCGTGGCCAAGAAGGTGGACGGCATCGCCGTGTCGCCATCGAACGCCGCGGCGATGGCGGTTGCGCTGCAGGCCGCCAAGGAAGCCGGCATCCCGGTCCTCACCTGGGACTCCGACCTCCTGCCCGAGAACAAAGATCTGCGCGTTGCCTATATCGGCACGCACAATTACGAGATCGGCGAGAACCTCGCCAAGCTTGTCATGCAGATCAAGCCCAAAGGCGGCACGATCTGCATCCAGTCCGGCGGCGCCGCGGCGGCCAACCACAACGAGCGCATGCAGGGCATTCGCGATACACTTTCGGGCACCAAATCGGCGGCCTCGCCCGGGGATCGGCTGACGGGCCAGAACGGCTGGACCGAAATCGAAGGCTGTCCGCTCTACACCAACGATGATTTCCCGCTTTCGGTGCAACAGTTCGAGGATATCATGGCGAAAAACCCGAACCTCGACGCATTCGTCCCAACCGGTGGCTTCCCGCAGTTCATTCCCGATGCCAACCGCGCCGCGGTCGCACCGTACAAGGACAAGATCGCCTCGAAAGCCCTGGCCCTTGTCGTTGCCGACACGCTTCCGGTACAGATCGACCAGATGAAGGAAGGTTTCTCCCTTGGCCAGGTCGGCCAGCGGCCGTTCGAGATGGGCTACAAGACGATGATGGCGCTGAAGGAAATGAAGGAGGGCAAGGCTCCGCCGGCCGACCCGACCTACACGGGCCTCGATGTCTGCACTCCGGAGACAGCCGACACTTGCGTCGCCAAATAGTGCTTTTGGGCGGGAGGAAACTCCCGCCCTTTTCATAGGGGATCTCAATGCCGGAATTGTTCTCGCTCAAGGGCCGTGTCGCATTGGTCACGGGTGCCTCGCGTGGTCTTGGTTTTGCCATGGCCAAGGCACTTGCGGAAAACGGCGCGACGGTGATCGTCAATGCGCGCGACATGGCCGCCCTTTCCGCGGCCGCCGAAAGGATCGGTGCAGAAGCCCTGCCGTTCGATGTCACCGACGCGGCGATCTCAAGGGCGTCGCTCGAAGGAATCGTCGAACGCCACGGCCGCCTCGATATTCTGGTCAACAACGCCGGCATCCAGCATCGGAAACCGTTAGTCGAATGGCAGGACGAGGATTTCAACCATGTGGTTGCCGTCAATCTGTCGGCTTGCTTCCGCATGATGCGCGACGCGGTGCGCCTGATGCTGCCAAACAAGTTCGGGCGCATAATAAACACCGGATCGGTCGCAGCGATCCTTGGCCGTCCCACCATTCACGCCTATGTGGCGGCAAAGGCGGGCCTGCACGGGCTGACACGCTCCACTGCCGCTGAGCTGGGCCGTCACGGCATCACCGTCAACGCGATCGCCCCCGGCTATTTCGCCACCGAGCTCAACACCGCACTTATGCGCGACGAGGCCTTCACCAAATGGGTCGAGGCACGAACCCCCGCGGGCCGCTGGGCCCAGCCTGAGGAGCTCGGCGGAGCCGTGGTGTTTCTCGCCTCCGACGCTGCCGCTTACGTCAACGGGCACGTGCTGGCGGTTGACGGCGGGCTATCGGTTTCCCTGTAATTTCAACCGGTGACACCGTGCCGGCAGGGCGTGCGTGCTAGCCGCCTGAAATGACGACTTGCTGCATCCGCTGCTGGCCCGGTCCCCTGCACGGACGCCGACGCCAGACGATTGGATGACGCGCCGTATTGCAGCCGCCGACTTTCGATTCGCAACGGGTTATTTCGACGTCCGGCGGCATCGATGCTTGATGCCGCCAATATTTCATTCCACACACCGGTCACGATGATAAACGACATACGGGATCAGCGCCGGGTACTCGGGTGGGCCTTGCCCACCTCGATTGCGCTGCATCTGCTCATCGTCGCGCTTTTGTTGTTCGGACTGCCGGCAACGCTCTCGCAGCCAGGGAAGGAGCAGCCCATCGCAGTGGATATCGTGCCGCCGCCTAAACCGCCGGAAAAAACCAAACCTCCGTCCCCCGCTGAACCGCCCAAGCCGGAAAAGCAGCCGGAAGCCAAGGTCGAGACCTCGGCGAGCCGTGAGGTCGCCGCGCAGAGACCTGTCTTCCAATTCGGTGAGAAGGACGCCGGTCCTCGCAAGTCTCTGGACGGCAACAGTGCGGAGGATGGTTCGGAACAACCGCCAGCGCCGCAAGTTCCCAGTAACCAGGATCTTGCACAGCCACCTGCCGTGACAGCGGTCGAGGGGAAAGACCAGGCTCCGTCGCCTGGCGCTTCACCGCCGCCGAAGCCCAAGCCAGCGGATGTCGCCAAAGTGCAAAGGCCCTTGAAGCTTCAGGAAGCGAAGAGATTGTTCTCGAAATCAGCAACCGGTGATCCGGTAGCGACAACCGCGATGAAAAATGTGCCGCGCGCCGTGCGGATCGGTCAGCTCTGCAACACGGAACTCGCACAGCAATTGGTGCACGCGTCGCCCCCCTATTTCCCAAACAGCCTGCTTGAGTATCGGCTGAAGGCCGGCACGGTCATGAACGTCGCCAGTGCGCCGTTCCCTGCAAACGGGCAGTGGTACGATCTGAGCTTTCGCTGCGAGGTCGACCCGGACGCGACGAGAGTCGTGTCGTTTGCCTTTCGTGTTGGAAATCCGGTGCCGCGCAGCGAATGGAAGCGCCGCGGGTTGCCCGCCGAATAGGTGGTCGAGGCGACGGAGGCTGGCTGGCCGGCGCCATCAAATCCGGCCGGCGATGTCTTCGCGCGCTCCGGGCTGCCGAACCAACACGCGCCAAAAGTGGCTTTCGTCAGCGGCCGCCGAAGTCTAGCATATGGCTTTGGGAGGAGGCTTCGATGACTTCAAGTTTCAACGTTCATCATGCTGCCGGCTATGAGCAGCTCATGGGCCGCTGGAGCCAAAGACTCGCGCCGCTGTTCATCGACTTCGTGGGGCTTGCCGACGGCGAAAAGATCCTCGACGTCGGTTGCGGTACCGGCAGCCTGACCTTCGCGCTCGTCAAGGCCGCTGACCTCGGTGAGGTCGCGGCGATCGACTTTTCGGCCGTTTTCGTCGAAGAGGCAATCCGGCGCAACACCGATCCGCGGATAAAAATCCGTCAGGCGGATGCCTGCGCCCTGCCCTTTGAGGATGGGGCGTTCGACCGTGCCCTGGCCCTGCTCGTGCTCCATTTCGTGCCCGAAGCCGGCAAGGCAGTCGCCGAGATGCGCCGCGTCGTGCGGCCGGGCGGCGTCGTCGCGGCGACGGTATGGGACCATCTCGGCGGCATGCCGGGGATGCGCATGATGATCGACACGGTGGCGGTGCTCAGTGAAGGCGGACGCCAGCTGCGTGCCCGCTATTGCA
Organism: Mesorhizobium sp. M0590; assembly: GCF_040320905.1. Classification (NCBI taxonomy): domain Bacteria; kingdom Pseudomonadati; phylum Pseudomonadota; class Alphaproteobacteria; order Hyphomicrobiales; family Phyllobacteriaceae; genus Mesorhizobium; species Mesorhizobium sp. M0590. The sequence continues at coordinate 14,948 of NZ_JAMYQN010000015.1, read as the reverse complement.
CGCAGCCGATGATGCAGCCGGGTGAAATGAAACGGACCTTTGTTGAACAGGGTCTCCGCGACATTACGGAAACCCAGTTGATGATCCGCATGGACTACCAAAATTTCGATGATTACTGGGCGCCGATTGCCGCCGGCGAAGGGCCGCTCGGTAAGTATGTGGCCACGCTCGACCCGGAAGAGCGGGCGCGCACCGACGCCGCCATGCGCGACGCCTACGAGGCCGGCCGGCCCGACGGCCCGAGGTCCTTTGCCAATGTCGCCTGGGCCTGCCGCGGCGTCGTTGCCTGACCTTGGCGCTAATGCATGCCGCGCAAAAAGCGCGTCGCATGAGGCCGATCGAACGCGACGCGCTTTAGCCGATCCCGTAGACCAGCCCGACGCGGCCGTCCGAAAGCTGCTCGACCTTGCGCAGTTCGAGCCCACGACGATTCTTCGCCGTTCCAAACAGCGCCTTTCCGTCACCGGCGAGCAGCGGATAGACGATCAGCCTGAGTTCATCGACCAGCCCGGCATCGATAAGGCTCGCGGTAATTCGGGCGCCGCCCATAAGGTAGATGTCCTTGCCGGGCTGCTGTTTCAGCGCAGCGATATCCTCGAAATTCCGCACGAAGCGCGTCTTTGGCCAGGCCGCCGAAGTCATTGTGTTCGACAGCACATAATGCGGCGTCTGCGCGGCGAAGCGGGCCCATTCGAGCTCGGCCGGCTTCGGCAATTTGCCGGTCATCGGCAGCGGCTTGTCGGGCTCGTTCTGGATGGCGCTCCAGTAGCGCTCGTAGCCGGCATACATGACGCTGCCAAGCAGGCAAGCGTCGATTTGCGGCGTCAGGCCGTATTCGTCCGACCACGCGTCGACCCAATCGGCATAACCCTCGGGCCCCTCCATCTTGCCGTCGATGGAAATCTTCATTCCAGCGATCAATTTGCGCATGACTTCCTCCATCAGGCTTGCGGGATGCAAGCACGTTTCATCGTTTCAGCGTTGCTTCGTGTTGCTGGCGGCGACCTCAGGGATGGCCGCCGCGAGTTACATCAGGCCGGCAGGCGGCGGTCGTATTCTTCCCGCAGGCGGCTCCAGCCGTCCCAGAACGAGGTCGGCGTCTTGCCCGCCAGGCGGGCGGCCAGCAGGTCGAGGTGTATGTGCCAGCCGGCCGTGATGTTGAGCTGGATTGCACGTTCCGGCAGGCGGCGATGAACGACGGTGAGCAGCACATCGCTACCCTTCGCCTCCAGCAAGAAGGAGACGCCGCCGGTGTTTCCCCAGGTGATGGAAAGCTTGCGCGGCGGATCGAGTTCGGTGATCCGGCCCTCCATCCGATGCTCTTCGGGAAAGCCCGCGGGTCGCTGGCCAGGCGGGTCCGTCAGCTCGTCGTTACGCCAGACCAACTCGAACGAGCTGCCGGCCTTCATTTCCATCTGGCCCGCGGCCATCCATTGCCGGCGCAAGTCACTCTCGGTGAGATAGGCCCAGACGCGCTCGATGGGGCCGGGCAAGAGGCGCTGGATGGTGAACGTGGCGGGCTCGCTCAGCTCGCCATAGGCGTCGATGGTTCTCATCTGGTTCATTGCTCGTCTCCTTCTTTCGGGTTGGGCGATTTCCTGGACTCATCCTGGGCTTTGCGTGCGTCCTCTTCGCGAAGAAGGCGTTCGAGAACATCGAGACGACCGGTCCAGAAGCGCTCGTAGAAGCTGAGCCACTGATGGGCGCTGGCCAGCGGTCCAGGGGCTAGTCGGCACAGATGCGTGCGGCCCCTCACCTCTCGACGAATAAGCCCTGCGTTCTCCAGCGCCTTGATGTGCTTGGAGGCCGCCGCGAGCGACATCACGAAGGGTTCCGCCAGCTGGCTTACCGTTTTCTCGCCATCGGCGAGATCGCGAAGCATGTGCCGCCGGGTGGCGTCGCCAAGGGCGTGAAAAACCGCGTCCATCTGGGGTGTCTCTAATTCAACCATGTAGTTGAATATAGACGCACGCTTTGAGATAGTCAACCGTTTGGTTGAATAATTTTTGTGAAGCGCCGCGGGGCCGTTTGCGCCATCGAGCGTGTCGACGTGACGGGAGATACGGACGCGCCCCGCGACAGCAAGGGCGAGGCCCTTATTTGCCGTCGAAGAAACTGTGGATCGCGGCTTCCAGCTTTTCGATAAGCTGAGGGTTGTGGCAGCTGCCAGCCCAGATCAGGGCGTTTAGCCTCATCTCTTTGTTGATAAAGCTCACTTTCCCAGAATCCAGCAGGTATTCCGCGATCTCGTAGTGCCGCCCCTTGATAGCCTCGATGAGCGCGTTGTTTCTCCCCGTCTTGTCGGTCAGATTTACTTCCGCGCCATTCTCCACGAGCAACTTGACGACTTCGAGATGCCCGTTCTTCGCCGCCTCGATAAGAGCCGTTCTGCCGTAGTAGTCAGCTCGCGCGTTGATCTCTATTTGGGGGTGTCTCACGAGGACTGAGATACACGCGTAATGTCCCTTGGCCGACGCAAGGCTCAAGGGCGTGCTCTTCCACTTGTTTCTGAAATTCACGTCGATTTCCGGGTCTTCGATCAGCGCCTCCACCACAGCTGTGCGGCCATTGAGGGCTGAAAGGTGAAGTGCAGACCAGCCGCCGTCGTCCGACTGATTGATGTCGGCGCCAGCCGCCAATTCCGATCGAACCGCCTCCGCATCGCCTTGTTCTGCCGCGACCAGCAGGGGCGACCAGTCTCTTGCCCCTTCGGCTTCCAAGCTGTTGGTCAACGCAGTCGCCTCCTCGGATACTCCACAGAATACCACAGAATCCGCGATAGTGGGGTCGTCCTGTATAGAGTTCCCTGGAGTCCGGTCACAGAGAGCTGTCGGCCCGAAGCGGAGGATCAGCGCTTCACGTCCGTCTCCTCACATTCTCCTGATATCGACTGGCTTTGGCGGCCATTCAGACTAAATAGAGCCTGCGCCGGGCGGAACGATGCAGAAGGACCTGAACATGCCTGAACAGATTACCCTGAATAGACCTGAACAAATCAGATTGAACGACGGCTCCGCCATTCCGCAGATCGGCCTCGGCGTGTGGCAGGTCGATCCAGCCATCACCGCCAAGGTGGTGCGCTGGGGAATCGAGGCCGGCTACAGGCTGATCGACACCGCCGAAGGCTATCAGAACGAGGAAGGTGTCGGGCAGGCGATCCGCTCGGCCGGCGTCCCGAGAAGCGAGTTGTTCATCACCTCGAAACTGCGCAACGGCGCGCATCAGCGCGACGCCGCCTTGCGCGCCTTCGACGAGACGATGAGCAAGCTCGGCATCGAACAGATCGACCTGTTCCTGATCCATTGGCCGGTGCCTAGCCAGGACAGATATGTCGAGGCCTGGAAGACGCTGATCGAACTCAGGCAATCAGGCCGGATCAAGTCGATCGGCGTTTCGAACTTCAACCAGGACCACCTCGAACGGATCATCGGCGAGACCGGCGTCACGCCGACCGTCAACCAGATCGAGCTCCACCCCCGCTTCCAGCGGCGTGACAAACGTGAATTCCACGACAGGCACAACATCCGCATTGAGAGCTGGAGCCCGCTGGGCAGCGGCCGGCTGTTGAGCGATCCGACGCTTGAAAGTATCGCCAGGAAACACGGCAAGTCGGTGGCGCAGACGATCGTCAGGTGGCACCTTCAGGAAGGGGTGATCGTCATTCCAAAGTCGATCCACCAGGACCGCATCGCCGCCAATTTCGATGTCTTCGATTTCGAGTTGGAAGCGAAGGACCTCGAGCTTATCCGGGGCATGGATTCGTCCGACGGCCGCACCGGCCCGAACCCCGCCACGGCCGCATTCCTGTTCTAACGAGGCGGGCCAACCGGGACGTTGGCATTCCTTCACACCCCCTCTGCCCTGCCGGACATCTCCTCAAGGGGGAGATTGGCAGCTTCAACGGCAGCGCCATTCTTGCAACGTTGGAGACTAGCGAAAGCCGAGATGAGGGCCAATCCCCCCCTTGTGGGGGAGATGTCCGGCAGGACAGAGGGGGGCGCTGTCCGGGGCGCTGTCCCGCCAGCGATCAAAACTACCCTTCCCGCTAGCTCATATCCCGGAGCCATCCACCAGCGGCACATCTTCGCCCTCCCAGGGGCTCGGCATCGATCCCTTGCTGAGATTGGCCGACGGCAGCGGCATCCAGCACTTCAGTTCGGGTTCGGCATATTCGACGATGCGTCCTGGAGACGAGTCGGTGGCGCGCCAGCCTTCGCTGCCGAACTGATCGGCGCGGGCCCAGTAAGCCATGTCGACCTCGGCCGGACCCTGTTCGGACGGCCGAACCGTGACAAGGATTCTGCTGCCGTCCCTTGGCGCGCTCGACATGTGGCGCCACTGACCGGGCTCGTCCATTGCATTTCCTCCTGCGATCTTCGCCTCGAACGGATAGTCGCTTCGCGTTCGGAAGCGGTCAACCCGAACTTTTTTGCCTGAGACAAAACCCCTGTCCCGTCGTCGCGGAACAAGTCATGGCACGCCGGGTTTGGGCAAGTTGTGAAGGAAGCAAAATGAGACCAGCGCCGCGACCGATCCTTACCATTATTGCATGGCAGGCCGCGTCTTTCGTTCGCAACCCGGTCCGGTCGCAATGAGGCAGGCCGGTTCCGATCATTCCATCCCACCGAAGGAGGGCAAAGGTGGCATAGGACGAGCGCTCGGCCTCGGACTGATAACAGGGGCGGCCGACGACGATTGTTCCGCAATAGGCACCTATGCCAGTGCCGGCGCCCGTTTCGGACCCGACCTGCTCTGGACGGCTCCGGTGACGTTGCCGATGATGTACGCGGTCGTCTACCTGTCGTCGAAGCTCGGCCAGGTGTCGGGGCGCGGATTGTTCCACGTCATCAAGGACTTCTACCCGCGGTGGCTGCTCTGGTCGGTGCTGTTGGGTGTGCTCGTCGGCAACACCATCGAGGCAGCGGCCGATCTTGGTGGAATGGCGGCGGCGATCAACATATTCGTGCCGCTTCCCATTCCGCTGATCGTGCTGTTCGTCGCCGCCCTCATCTTCGCCCTCCAGGTCTTCGGCTCCTATACTTTGATCCGCAACATCTTTCGCTGGCTGGCGCTGGCGCTGCTCGCCTATGTCGGTGCCGCCATTCTGGCCAAGCCGGACGCCGCGGCGGTGCTGCGCGGGACGCTGCTTCCCAGGATCGAATTCAACCGGGAGTTCCTGTCGATCCTGGTCGCTATCATCGGCACGACGCTGTCCGCCTATCTCTACACGTGGCAGTCCAATGAGGAGGTCGAGGAGGAGATTGCCCAGGGGCGCACAACGCTCAGGCAAAGGAAGGGCGCCACCGCCGGCGAACTCCGTCGCTCTCGCCGGGACATCCTCATCGGCATGATGTTTTCAAATCTCATCATGTATTTCATCATCCTGTCGACGGGTGCTACGCTCTACAAGGCGGGCCACCACGATATCGACACGGCCGCGCAAGCCGCGGAGGCGCTGCGGCCGCTCGCCGGCCAGGCCGCAAGCGTCCTGTTCGCCGCAGGCGTGATCGGCGTCGGTTTCCTAGCGGTTCCTATCATGACCACCGGCGCTGCCTATGATGTGGCACAAGCCATCGGCTGGAAAAACAGCCTGCACGCCCGGGCTCGAGAGGCGCCCAAATTTTATCTCGCCATCGGATTTTTTACGGCGATCGCCGCCGGCCTCAACTTCCTCGGCTTCAATCCGATGAAGGCGCTGGTCTGGTCCGGCATCGTTCAGGGCTTCTCGACGCCGCCCTTGCTGCTGCTCATCATGCTGATGACGAACAGCCGCAGGATCATGGGGGAGCAGGTGAACAGCCGCAGCACCAACATACTCGGTTGGGCAACGACCGCCGCTATCTTCTCGGCGACGATCGGCCTGGTGGCCACCTGGTTCATGTAAATCCGGCAGGACAAGGGACGCCGCCAGTTGGACTACCCGTTCCCGCTTGCGGATTGCCCCAGCTTTGCCGGCCTTGGAAACTCCACAACATCTCCCACCGGCCGCTTGTATTGCGCTGCGACAATTGCATCGATCAGGAGATCCAGAGCCGCACGAGCCGTGCGGCTCGTCTCGTCCTCGCCGCTCAAATAGTGGCAGGCTCGTTCAAGGTGCAGGTGTGCGGCGGCAAAGTCGCTTGTCATAGGCATCTCCCTGTTGCCCGCCCGCCGGCAAGATGACCGCCTCGATTTAGCCAAAAGCAAATATCCACAGCCGGATTTAAATCAAATTGACCTGATTCACCGCAGCCGCGGAGCCACTCCAGCGCCGTGGCCTGTGCCTTGCTTGCATCCTCCCCGAGGACCGCTAGGCCGTCGAGGGATTGTACCACAGGCACATGGTTCCCCGACGTCTCGCCGGGAGCGCCCGAGGGCGACTTGCCTGATATGTCCGGCCGGCTGTTTATGCGCTCTATCCGACGCGCTGCGCCATCGCGGCTGAAGGCGCTGCGGCGGATCTTGCAACGCGCTGCGGCGCGTTGAATGAACCAATTGCGGGCGATGTGCCGCAAACTCAGTTCGCTCATCACCCAGCTTTTGAAATTTTCTCGCTCTTTTAATTCTACAAACTCTCTAGACTTAAAATAGATCGCTAGACCCAAGATCTTGAAATAGAGCGCTTGAGAGGGAGCCAGGAATGTCGAAAAAGCTCGTGGTGGGGCTGTCGGGCAACTTGACCCGGCCATCGAAGACCAAGGCGTTCGTCAGCCACATTGTCGGGCAGGCCGCCGAAAGCATCGGCGCGGCCTCGGCCGTCTTCGACATCGAGGATCTCGGCGCGTCCCTGCCGCAGGCAAGGCGCCTCGGCGATCTCGACCCGGCGGCGCGCAACATCGTCGAACGGCTGCTGGGCGCCGACATCCTGGTGGCCGGCTCGCCGACTTTCAAAGGCAGCTATACCGGGCTTTTCAAGCATTTCTTCGACCTGCTCGATCCGTCATCGCTGAGGGGCAAGCCCGTCATCCTCGCCGCGACCGGCGGCGGCGAGCGCCATTCGCTGATCGTCGAGCACCAGTTGCGGCCGCTGTTCGGCTTCTTCGAGGCGCTGACCGTGCCGACCGCGATCTACGCCTCCGACAAGGATTTTGCCAATGGCGTGCTGGTGTCGGAAGCCATCCACGCCCGCGCCCGGCAGGCGGTCGCCGAGGCATGCCGTGTAACCGGGGTGCCCTACGGCGTCGGCCTTGCCGCCTGAACGCACCACTGACCCGAGATCCCCTTTCCGATCCGTCCAGGAGCACGCCGCGATGACCAGATCCACCAAATCCAGGCAAATCAAACTGGGCGCTTTCCTGCCCGGCGGCGGACAGCATATCGCCGCCTGGCGCCACCCCGAGGCGCCGGCCGACGGCGCCACCAATTTCGAGTTCCACAAGCAGCTCGCCCTGACCGCCGAGCGCGGCCTGTTCGATGCCTATTTCCTCGCCGACAATCTGACGGTCGGGCTCGGAGCCCGCGAAGGCGGCAATGCCAAGATCGCCGGCTTCGAGCCGGTGACGCTGTTTGCAGCGCTGGCGCCGCTCACCACGCATCTCGGCTTCATCGCTACCGCCTCGACCACCTACGAGGAGCCCTACACGCTCGCCCGCAAATTCGCCTCGCTCGATCATCTGTCGAATGGCCGCGCCGGCTGGAACGTCGTCACCTCGGCCGGCGACGAAACCGCGCGCAACTTCAATCGCGAGACGCAGCCTGCCCACGCCGAGCGCTATGCCCGCGCGCATGAGCATGTCGAGACGGTCAAGGCGCTGTGGGACAGCTGGGAGGACGATGCCTTTATCCGCGACAAGAAATCGGGGCGCTTCTACGACAAGGACAAGCTCCACGACATCGACCACAAGGGCGCGCATTTCAGCGTGAAAGGGCCGCTCAACGTGCCGCGCCCGGTGCAGGGGCACCCGGTCGTGGTGCAGGCGGGGCAATCGGAAGACGGTCGCAAGCTCGCCGCCCACTCGGCGGAAGTCATCTTCACCGCCCATCAGAACCTGGCGTCGGCGCAGGAATTCTATCGCGATATCAAGGCGCGCGTGACGGCCGTCGGCCGCGATCCCGAGCAGGTGCTGATCATGCCGGGCGTGGCACCCTTCGTCGGCCGCACCGAAGAAGAAGCGCGTGCCAAGTACCAGCAACTGAATGATCTCATCCTGCCCGAAGACGGCGTCGCCCTGCTCAATGGGCTGGCCGGCCAGACGCTCGACATCACCGGCTATCCGCTCGATGGACCGCTGCCGCCGAGCAAGGAGACCGAAGGCATGAAGAGCCGCCAGGCGCTGATCCGCCAGATTGCCGACGAGCACAACTTCACCATCCGACAGCTCTACCAATGGGTGGCAACGGCCCGCGGCCATTATACCGTCATCGGCAGCGCCACGCAGGTCGCCGATCAGCTGGAGGAATGGTTTGGCAACGAAGCCGCCGACGGCTTCAACATCCTGCCGCCCTGGCTGCCCGGCGGGCTCGACGACTTCGTCGAGCTGGTGATCCCCGAACTGCAGCGCCGCGGTCTGTTCCGCACCGCCTATGAAGGCAGGACACTGCGCGAGAACCTCGGCCTCAGGCGGCCGGAAAACCCCTGGACCGCCGCCCGCTCGGCGGTGCTGGCCGCCGAATAATCCCGAGAAGCCCGATATTTTCCAAGCAGGAGGCAAGACGATGACCTTGCAGCACATCGAACAGGCCGCCAGCCTCGGCACGCCTGACAGCACGACAAGCCTCGGCACGGACTTCCTGCGCCTCGGTGGCCGGGCGGGCATCCGCTTCCTGTCGCGCTACGGCGTCCTCATCGCTTTCCTCGCAATCTGGCAAGTGTCGAGCAGCGCGGGCTGGGTCAACGCGGCCGTGCTGCCGCCGATCGACATGATTGTCGCAGCACTTTGGAAGGGGCTGGCCGGCGGCACTCTGCTCGGCGACATCGCCATCAGCCTGCAGCGCGCCGGTCTCGCTTTCGCGGCCGCCGTGCTGGTCGCCATCCCACTTGGCCTGTTCATGGGTCAGGTGCGCACGGTCGAAACCGCGCTCGATCCCATCCTGCAGGTTTTCCGCCAGACCTCGGCGCTGGCGCTCTATCCCGTATTTATCCTGCTGCTTGGGCTCGGCGAGGCGTCCAAGGTATTCGTCATCTTCTGGGCGACGCTGTTCCCGCTGCTGCTCAACACCATCGGCGGCGTCAAGCAAGTCGATCCGAAACTGCTGGAGATGGCCCGCGTCTATGGTGCCAGGCAGCTCACCGTCTTCCGTCGCGTCGTGCTGCCCGGCGCCGTGCCGTCGATCTTCGTTGGGCTTAGGCTCAGCGCCACCACGGCGCTGCTGCTGTTGATCGCTTCCGAAATGATCGGCGCCAACAAGGGCATCGGCTTCCAGGTGATGAACGCGCAATACAACTTCCAGATCCCGCTGATGTTTGCGGCAATCGTCATCCTCGCCGGCCTCGGCCTGATTGCAAACCAGGCGCTGGTCAGCCTGCAGCGCCGGCTCTGCCGCTGGAGCAATGCCGTCGACTGACCACCCGCCCTTACCAATCTCAACCAGGCCAGAACTCAAATCAAGAAAGACCCGAACCATGAAAATCACCCGCCGTTCCCTGCTTGCCGGCGCGCCCTTCGCCGCCGGCCTTCTCGCCGCCGGCCTGCCGCGCTTCGCCTTTGCCGAAGCGGCACCCGTCAACTTCCGCTCCCTCGCCAGCCGTGGCAGCATCTCTCCGCATGAGCTGGCCGGCGAGCTCGGCTATTTCAAAGGCCTCGGTATCGAGGTCGAGAATGTCGGCTATTCCGGCGGCGGCCCGGAATCATTGTTTGCGCTCGCCTCCGGCAGCGTCGATATCGGCTCGGCCGCAACCGCCGCCGTGATCAATTCGATCTCCGGCGGCAACGACTTCGTCGCCGTCTATCCGAGCAACGGCATCAACAGCAAGGTGCGCAGCGTCTTCTACGTGCTCGACGACAGCCCAATCAAATCGATCGCCGACATTGCCGGCAAGACCATCGCCGTCAACACGCTCGGCGCCCATCTCGACTACACCGTGCGCGAGGCGCTGCACAGCGTCGGCCTGTCGCCGGACGCCGCCAATCTCGTCGTCGTGCCCGGACCGCAGCTCGAACAGACCTTGCGGTCCCGCCAGGTCGACATCGCGGCGCTGGGCTATTGGCAGGCGACATTTGCCGGGGCGCTGGTCGACAATGGCGGCGTGCGTGGCGTGTTCAATGACACCGACGTGCTGGGCGAGCTGGCCGGCGGCTTCGTCGTGCTCAGGCGCGACTTCATCGCCGCGCATCCCGACGCCGTCCGCAATTTCGTCGAACAATCGGCGCGCGCCTCCGACTGGTCGCTGCAGAACCCCGACGAAGCGCGCAAGGTGCTGGCAAACATCCTCGACAAGCGCGGCGAGAACGGCGAGCTGGCGCGTTACTGGACCGGCTTCGGCCTGCGCCAGGGCGCCAAGGCGACGGACCGCGACATCGACTTCTGGGTCAGCGTGCTCGAGCGCGACGGCCGCCTGCCAAAGGGCAAGCTGAAGGCAACAGACATCCTCTACCGGCCGGGCGAAACCAAGACCAACTGACAAAAGCGACCGACCAACCAGTTGGGAGACGCGCGCGATGAGCAGCACAAGCGGCGGTCAGGTCAGCATACGCGACCTGTCCAAATCGTTCAGCATCGGCGGGCGCTCGCTCGCCGTGTTGAGGACCCTCAACCTCGACATCCGCTCGGGCGAGTGCCTTGTCATCGTCGGCGCCAGCGGATCGGGCAAGACCACGCTGCTGCGCATCCTAGCCGGGCTGGAGGCTGCCGACAGCGGCGGCGTCGCCATCGACGGCAAGCCGGTGCACGGCGTCGGTGCCGAGCGTGCGGTGATTTTCCAGGAACCGCGCCTGCTGCCCTGGCTGACCGTGCTCGGCAATGTCGCCTTCGGCCTCGAAGTGCGCGGCGTGCCCAAGGCCGAGGCCGAGGAAAGGGCGCGCTTCTATATCGCGCTCGTCGGCCTCGCCGAATTCAGCGATGCCTTTCCCCGGCAGCTATCGGGCGGCATGGCACAGCGCGTCGGCATCGCCCGCGCCTTGACCGTGCAGCCCGAAATCCTGCTGCTTGACGAGCCGCTGGGCGCGCTCGACGCGATGACCAAGATCGGCATGCAGGAGGAACTGGCGCGCATCTGGAGCGAGGAGAACGTCACCATGGTGATGGTGACGCACGACCTCGAGGAAGCGATCTACCTTGCCGACCGGGTGCTGATCCTGCCCAAGGAGAAAGGCGGCGCGGCGCGGCTGATCGACATCGACCTGCCCCGCCCGCGCGAGCGCAGCGAAAGCCGTTTCGTACGCTACCGCGAGGAACTGCTGCGCGAATTCGGCCTGCACTGAAAGCCGCCTAAGAGGCCTTGGTTCCTCGCCCCGCGAAGCGGGGAGAGGTGTCTCGGCGACCCCGCGACGGAGAGGGGCCCCTCTTTGAGTGCCCCGCGCTTTCCTGGAACCGGATTCCCCGCCCCCGCATTTCCTTAACCGGGAGGCGAAGGAGCGCGGCATGAAAGCCTTGTTCGCAATCTTTGGCGGCTTCGTGCTGACGCTTGCCGTATTCGCCAGCGGCCTCGCCTTCGCCACCTGGCTTCTAATAGCCAAGCCGGTACGGCCGGCCGCCCCGGTCTCCAGCGTCGCCGAACTGTGGGCCAAGGACCCGCGACCGGTGAACCCGGCCTCGCAGCGCCTCGAGCGCCTCCCGGCCCGCCCGGTCCCCGTTCGCACCTCGGAAGTTGATCGCAGCTCGAAACCCGCCGATGCCGCAGCGTCGACAACCGACATCACCGCGACCGGCTCTACCCAGCCACCAGCGGAAGAGCAGCAGACGCTACCCGCCGCCCATGTCGAATGGTGCGCCAGCCGCTACCGCTCCTACCGGCCGGACGACAACCGCTACACGTCCTACAGCGGACAACAGCGCCCCTGCATCTCGCCCTATCTCGACATCACCGATGACGGCAGCTACGTCGAGGCGAGCGATAGGTCGTCACTGGAGGGCTACCCGCCATCGGACGAAACCGGCGCCGCCGAGCTCTCATCCGATCACGTGCAATACTGCTTCAGCCGCTACCGGTCATATCGACCGGAGGACAACAGCTATCAGCCGTATTCCGGGGGGCCGCGCAGGCAGTGCGAGTAGGCAGGCCGGGGGGTGGCTGGCGGCCGCAGTGCATGGCGCCTTGTGCGACCCACCCAACGATCACGCAGATTTCTTGGATCGTTCGGGTTGGCGCGGCGTTCATCCGATACCCAAAGGAGAAGTCAACATGGGCGACGACCGGGAAGACAAGATTCGTGAGCGCGCATACCAGATCTGGGAACGCGAAGGCGGGATCCATGGCGATCCCAAGCGGCACTGGCACCAGGCCGAGGCCGAGATCGACAGGGAGGCAGCCCTGCCACTGACGGCAGGCGATGCCCTGCCGGAAACCCGCGAGGTCGCGAGCTCCGACGTTTTGACGGTGGAGGCCCTGGCGGTGCGCACCGGCATATCGGGCGAACAGGCGCAGGAGCTGATCGACAGGCTGGGAAACGACAGGGCGGCTATCGAACAAGCCGCGCGCAACCTTAAGGGGAAGCAGCGGCTCGGGGAGTGACAGATGATCAGAAAACTCAAGGACGGAAAATACCGCCTCTATTCGCGCAAGAAGGACGAAAAGACCGGCAAGCGCCGCAATCTCGGCACCTTCGATACCCGCGAGGCCGCCGAAAAGCACGAACGCGAGGTGCAGTATTTCAAGAGGCATTGAGGGGCGTGCTGTCGCTTCCCAGGCAGCCGCGCCGGAGGGCAGCCTCCTAGGCTGTCCAGCGTCACGATGTGGTCCTTGGCGGTGCCTCCAGCGTTCCTGTTGAAATTGAACAAAACGGGAACAAAAATGTCAAGAGCGAATTGACTCTGCGAGGAATGCCTTCCTATTTGTCAGTAGGCGGGGCGGTTGCTCACAAATCGAGGAGAGCCGCGATGGGCAGACGAAAAAGCCGGTTTGACAGGCTGTCGGCGAGGGATGCGGAGGCGATCATCAGGGACACTTTGAGCCTGCGCAAGACGGTGCTGTCGTCGCAGCTGCATCTGAAGGCGCATGGCGAGCTGTTCTGGCAGCTTTGCGGGCTTGTCGAGAAATTGCACGAGGTGCTGGCCAGCGTCGCGGAGAAGGAGCCCGATTACCGGATGGCGGAGCTTGGCCTGCTTCCCCTCCCCGAGGATTACTCGACCCGGAAATGAGCCATGGCCGGGCCGATGGACAGCGTTGGGCGTGCCGCCAAGGCCAACATGCTGCTCATCGTGGAGTGCGGCCATTGCTACCATGTCGGACGCTTCAGGGCGAATGACGTGGCCCAGGTGGTGGGCTGGAACAAGCCGCTGGAAGCGATCGGGTTCAGGTGCAAACGATGCAGCCGCAAGGACACGACGGTGAAGACGCAGTTCATCGACCAGGACCATCCACCCAAGGGCTACATCTGGGTGCTGCAGAAGTTCAAGCGCTAAAACAACGAGCCTTGCACCGGCGCCTGCTGCGGAAACTTGATCTGTGTCGCCGGCTTGTCGACGATCACCAGCGCGTCATCGGGCGCCGTGCGCTGCAGGTGCCTTGCCTCCGACCACGGCGCGGTGAGCCAGGCCTCGGTTTCTTCCGGCGTGGTCAGGATCACCGGCATCGCCTTCTCGTGGATCGGCGCGATCAGCGCGTTGGGCTGGGTCGTCATGAAGCCATAGACCTGGTGATCGGCGGGGCCGTCCTTGATCTTGCGAATGCCCTGCCAGCGCGTCCACAGGCCGGCAAAGAAGAATAGCGGGCGGTCCTCGCCGAGTGCAAACCAGTAGTTGCGCTGAATGCCGGTCTCGGGGTCCTTGTCGCCGGGCGTCGGGCTGGGCTCGGCGAAGCTGGTGACAGGCACCACGCAGCGGTTCTCGATGCCGAGATATTGCTGCCAATGGCCATATTGCGGATTGCGGATATTGGTGGTGCCATAGTCGGCCTTGCCCTTGACCCGCTCCAGTGGCGTCGGCATGCCCCACAGCAGATTGGCCAATTCGCGTTCGCCGTCCGGCGCGTTGCGCACCACCGGGCCGGGCTGGTTGGGATAGATGTCGATGGAGGGTTCGAGATTGCCGAGGATGTCGCGCAAGGCGCGGGTCCACTGGCGGATAGCCTCCTGGCTGGTCGTGATGTTGTAGAGATTGCACATTTTCAGGCCGTTCCCGGATGCTCAGGCATCTTGTTGGAAACGGCCCGGAATTTCCAGCGCTGTCCGTTGAGTTGCTGACACGGCAGGCCGTGTCAGCAATGGCTTTGTGAGACCTACCGCGCCGATTGTCTCATAGCTTGTGCGGCTACCGCCGCGAGAAAAGCCCTCGCCGCGGCATCGCAGGCCGCTCGAGACGGGCCTTTGGCGAAAAGAAGAAGCTCGGCGGCTCGAATGTTGAGCCCGTGCTTCCTTGCGAATGTGGCTAGATCGTAAGGCTTGTTGTCGTAAGGTTCGTCGTAATCGATCGTCAGATCGTAGTTTTCTTTCATTTTCTTCCTCCCGTTAGCGATCTCCCCCCTCCTGTCGCTAACGCAAAATTAACGTCGATGGCGGCGGGCGAGTCCACCAATCACAGATTGTGTAAAAAACGTACGAGCTCGCATGCTCGCCCTCGCAACGGGCCTGCGAGCAATCGCCGCCGACCGGACCGGTCGAAAGAGCCGATTATGATGGCAATGTTGGAAAGGCTGCCACGGCCTGGTGCTACGAGGTGTCCGCGACGCCTAGCGTGCCTAAATGGCCGGCATTTTCATCTTCCGGGCCCCGGTCCGCAGCCGGCCTCGTTGGGTCCAGCTAAAGGATAAATCCGGCTAATAATACCGTAAGGAGTAGTGATAGCGGAACAGTTGTGTGCGTCAAGTTCTGCAAAATGGCGTGGCATTGCGGTGACGTCGGCGTGTCCGCCGCGCAGCCCCCGTGTTTAGCGGA
>NZ_JAMYQN010000014.1:0-189612 GCF_040320905.1 Mesorhizobium sp. M0590 | reverse complement strand
CAAACCCTTCTCTTGGATCGCCGACCCCGACAAGATCATTGCCGCCGTCAAACGCGGGCACCAAGCGTTAGATTCCATCCACTAGGGCTGAAGTGGACCCCATGCGTGGGACCACGGGACCGGTTTGTCAGTTGGATTCTGGCACGGTTGAGCCAGCCAAACGGCCCCTCGACGATCCAGCGCCAACTGTGATTTCGGTCCGGCTCGCCTCGAAGGCGGCGCGTTTGTGTTGCAGTTCGTAGCAACAAGGTGATGCGCGCAACGAAGGCAACGACGATTTCCCATGCTGTCGTGATGGAAACGGGGATGAACACGCGGATCGCAACAGATTAGATTAGGACGATTTGGCCAGTATCGGCACGCGTCTTCCTGCAGTCGACAACCTTGCGCGACGAGCGGGATCTCCTCAAATTTGGAGCGGCGACGGGCCCCCGCCTTTGTGGAAAGGGCCGGCGCGAGAACCCGATTTCGTCGCGATGGTCCAAACGAGGCCGACACACGCACCCTCGATGCTGACGGCGAGCGTCCAGCCCAGGACCAAGCCCTCAAGCCCACCAAGCTTCGCCCCTGCGACCGCGCAGCCAAGCTCCAGCAATCCGCCAAGCGCGAACCAGGGAGATGCCTTGAGCATCCTGTCGCGCAGCCGCGCCAGCGTGCTGGCATGGAATTTGAGCGTTGATCCCACCAGGCTAAATCCGAGAAAGCGCAGGCTCGAACCGGCGATCTCCGGATAGGCCGGATTGAAGATCGCAAGGATCTGCTGTGAATAGGCGAAGATGAAGACGGCACAAACCAGCGAGAAGAGCAGTGACGCCGTTAGAGACAAAAGGAAGTCGTGCCCGGATTGTTCCGAGCTTGCTCTGACCACGGGGAACAGGACGGTGGCCCCGGCAGCGGGAATCAACGAGGCAATGGAGACCAGCATCCACAACGCCATGAAGGCGGCATTGGTGGTCGGTGACAAGAGAACCAGCACAAGGTACGGCATGATGAAGGTCGGGGCCTGCGAGGCAACATCCTGCGCGTAGTGACCGAACGCCCTGCGTCGGTGCTTGTGCAGCAGCTGGAAATCGGGGACGCCAACGAGGCGACGCGCACGGCCGCGGGTCAAGAGATCGACGCCGATCCAGGACGCCAGGATCGCGGCCACCCATGTCAGAAGAATCGCGCCAGTGGAGGCGTAGCCGACGGCCGCGGCGGCGGCGATCAGCATCAGCTTGAATGTCGAGAACAGCACCTGCCGGATCATCCTGCCGCTGCTAAGCAGGGCACCGACGAACGCCTGATCGCCCAGCACGCTGAGACTGGTCAGGCCGCAGCCGAGGACGAACGCAAGGCCCTCGAACCAACCATCGATCGGCCCGGACGAGCTCACGAGGTTAGCCCCCCCGAAGATAAACAACAGGCCCAGGCCGACCGTCAGCATCACCCCGACGGACACTGCTGCCGCCACTAGACCGCGCTCCTTGCCCGGATGCCGGACGATTTCGCCGATCAGCAAGGTCCCGAGCCCGGCCTCGCCTAAGAGACCGATGAGGCCCATCACGGACAGGAGGGCGGCGGCGTTGCCGATCACCTCCGGCGGAAATGTCCGGGCGGCGAGCCACCAATAGACAAATCCAAGACCGGCCGTTGCTATCGTGCCGATCGCCAGAGCGCCGGAATTTGTGATGAGCGTGGCGCTCTTCTGAAGCACTCGGCGCACGCGCATGATGGCGGTCCGGGCGAGGTCTACCCGCATGATGGCCCTCCCGAACCCTGGTGCGCCGGCACCGCGGCTCCCTTGGCGGCCGGGCGCAGGACATCCCGGTAGACCTGCTCGATCCGGGTCACGACCGCTCCGGCCTTGAGGCGCCCCACCCGGGCGAGGCTTGTCGCCTCCAGTCTGGCCAGCCAAGCGCGGTCTTCCAGAAGCGTTTGCATCGCATCGGCCAAGGCTGGGGCATCACCCGGCGGCACGAGAAGCCCGGTTTCGCCGTGATCGACGAGATCCGGCATGCCGCCGACGTCGGTTGCGACGACGGTCTTGCCGGACGCCATCGCTTCCATGATGACGGTCGCGCAGGCTTCCGGCCCGACCGATGGCAGCACGCCGAACAGCGAGCGGCGCCATGCATGCATGATGGCGGAATGCGGCCATGTGCTGAAAACCCGGACGTTCGGCGGAAACTCGGTTGGCGTATCGGCGACCCTGCGCCCGATCAGGACCAGCGGAGGCGCCCGCTCCAGACCAGCATAGGCCTTCAGGAGAACGTCGATACCCTTCAGGCGCATCATGTCGCCGACAAACAGGATGAATCCGTCGCCGGGCAACTCGCGCAGGCAGGGATCTTCTGGGCCAAGCACCCCGACATCGTCAGGCACGAAATTGGGGATGACCTCGTAGGGAGCGCCTCCTCGCGAGAGTCCGCTATGACGCGCCACTGCGCGGCTGACCGCGATGAAGCGGTCCACCATCCGCCGGGCGGCGAAGGTCGACGCCCAGTTGCCAAACGTGGTCGCGGTTGCCTTCACCGCGCCGTAATGTCCGGCGGCGCAGGGCAGGCACTTCGCCAATGCCGGGCCACTGCAGAGATGGGTACCCAGGTGCATGAAGTTCTTCTTGGCGCAGATAAGGCCGTAGTCGTGGAGTGTAACCACGAGGCGGGCGCCACCGAGAGCTTTGAGTGGCAGGAAGGAGGCGTAAATCCAGTTATGGGCGTGGACGATGTCCGGCCTCTCCTTTGCGACCAGCCGTTTGAGGGCCAACACCAGTTCGGGATCCGGGAAAGGCGGCGCGTGGCGGCGCTCGGAATCGGTGTGGAGGCCTGACAAGCGCTGGAGCGCGCCGCGCAGGCGATGCACCCGGACCGCGCCGTCCAGTTCGGTGTCGGGCGATCCAGGATGCATCAAGGTACCGACGCTCACACGATGGCCGCGCTGCGCCAGCGCTGCGCCGAGATTGCGGACGTGCCGCTCCTCTCCCCCGATCACTGGAGGATAGAATTGCGACAGCAGCAGGATGCGCATGGTCGAGCCTCGTCTCAGATGCGTGGCACCAGCGTCGAAACGCTGCGATAGAGTCGATTATCTTCCGGCCGATAGAGCCGGGCCTCGGCTTTCTGCGGGGTGGCCAGGACGGACACCGGGAACTCGCGCGTCCAGGTGTCGCCCGGCGCGATGGTGAGCGAGCGGAAGACGGCGAACAGCCGTCCGTCGAGAGTGATTTCCAGGTCGAATCGCAGCGTCTGGGTCTCGGCGCTGCGGACGCCGACGGTAAGACGGCCCGGGTCACCGCTGGCCGGTGGCACCATCCAGAGCTCGGTGTACTTGAATTCCCGGTAGGTCGCTTCGTCGCGGACGGCCAGCGCATAAGCTCCGGTCGCCACCAGCGCCGCCAGCGCGATCACAGCTCCCTGCCAGAGCCGGACCCGCGCCGGAGACGGCCAGCTTGGCAGATCGGGCGCGTCGCGGCGGCCGGCGGCCACCAGCGCCGCGCCGGCCGTGACGGCCCAGAACCAGACCGCCCAGCCGAGCGGCGTCAGGAAGCCTGCGGCGTTCAGCGCAAAGCCCCCGGCGATACCGGCGGCAAGGCTTGCTCCGATCGCGTAGGCGAGGTGTTCCGACACGCAGGTGGTTCTTATGCCAATGGCTCGCAGCACCGTGTGGCCCGAGACGAGGAGCACCATGGGCACTCCCAGGATGGCGCGAAGGAGCATGTCGTCGCTGAGCGCAACGGCGGCAACGGTAACTCCCGCCCACAGGCAGGCGGCCAGAAGATCCCGCTTGCTAGGAATTCCCATGCAATCCCCTCACGTCGTAGATGATGATCCAGCCGTTGTCATAAATGCGGGTGACGCCACCGATGTCGTTGAACTTGAGTAGCGCCGCCGGGGACAGCGGCCTTCCCCGCGCTTCCCAGGGCTCGAAGTAGAAGCCGAGCATTGGGGGGGCCGTGGACAGGCGCAGGTCCACCAGCAGGAAATCAACGTCGCTTCTCACCAGGGCCCAAAATTCGTCAGGCCCCAATTTTTCGTCCTCGAACACGCGCGCGGAAAACACGCCTCCGACGATCTTGACCCTGACGTCCTGGCGCCCGTAGCCCGCGAGCAGCATTTGATTGGTGCGGTCGGCGGTGAAGCGATTGCCGGCACCGAGCCATTCCCTGGTCCAGCGTGCCGTTTCGATCGCCATGGTCTCGACGGATTGCGGGTCGGCCGCCACCCTGTAGGGTCCACGTATCGGTGCGAGCGACGCGGCCGTGACCCCGCCGAGCACGATGACCGCCAGGGCAAGGACCGGTGCGATACACCGCCACCCGCGTGGTGCGTGGCCCTGCCAGAAGTGGACGATGCTCACCGCCACGACCAGCCCGACGGCGAGGAACACGAACGTTCCCATGCGGTTTCCGATTTCCCAAGCGACGGTCAGCCGGAAGGCCACCGAGACCGGGAACGCGAAGGCCAGCAAGGTAAGGAGCACGATGCGGCTGTCGCGCCAGCGCCGGTTGAGAATGTCCTGGATCGGACGCCAGCCCGCTTGCGCATCGCGCGGCGCTGCCATGGCCAGCGACCGAAAGAAACCCGTCGCCAGCCCGAGTGCCAACAGCAGGATCGCGAATAGGGTGGTCAGCCGCATGCCAAGGGGCTGGGTAGGCGCTCCGGGGTGCTCCGACCCTGGAATGGGCGCGCCCAGAATCTTTCCGAGCAATGTCTTGAAGCCGGTTTCGGCCACCGGGGCGAGATAGCTTGTGAGAGGGTTGCCACGGGCCTGTATCCAAAGGAGCGGCAGAGCTAGGGCCAGGAGCGCCGTGACGCCCACGGCGGTCCTGGCCCCAATCCGCAAGGGGCCGTGCCGGCGCCAAGCCTCGAGGGCCGCCAGCGCAACGAAGTAGATGGCGGTGAAGGCGGCCGAGAGGTGGTGCGTGACCGCGAGGCTCGCCAACAGCAAGGCAATCAACCCGAGCGCCTTCAGCCTCGGTCGCCCGACAAAGTCCTTGGACGCTGCTTCGACCGCGAAGATCAGTACGCACAGCACGATGCCGAGGCTCTCGTAGGAGAACATCGACTCGAACTGGACGAAGGTTGAACAGCCCATATAGGTCAGACAGGCGATGGCCGAGATGCGCGGCGATCCGGTGATGCTTTCGAAGAACAGAAACAGGGCACCGATGAACGTGCCCCTGAGGACGGCCAACAATAGGGTCGCCGCCACAAACAATGGCAATCCCGTCAGATTGACGATCGCCGTCGTCAGGATTTCCAGGGCGGGATACGCTCGCCCGACCGGCAGAAGCGGGCTGGACAGAAATAGCCGGCGGGCCGTCAAGAGATCGTCGGCCGCGACCCAGTGCAAGAACTCGTCGTGATGGATGAAGCTCGTCGGGGAATAGACGACCTTGTAATAGAACATGGCCTCGGCAAGCAGGAACAGGAGGAAGAGGCGCTCACCCCGGGCGACCATCGGCCACGCGATGCGAAGGCTGGTCGGCACGACAAGCAAAACGATACCAGACCAGAACAATAGCGGCGCTACCGTATCGCCCCGGCGCCCGGCCCCGTGCCCGGCCACGACCAGGAGCAGAGCGGTAGCGACCGTCAGGCACAGAACCGCAATCCATCCGGAGTTCGCCGGTCGCGGCGGGGCATCGGCGCTGCCACCGCGAAGGTCCGGGCCGATAACCAGCGAGACAAGTTGGATTCCGGCCTGGAGCGGGTTGATCCTGGTTGCTGCAGTGAAATGAGCTGGTATCATTAGGCTCATGCCTCCGTCGCAGGTGGCCACGACATCAGGCCGCCGGGGGGCAATCGGACCATGGATCGGCTGTTCAGGACCTCACAATAAAGATCGCTCAGCGCTTGAGCGCAGGCATCCCAGTCCGGTAGCGCCAAATCCGGGACCTCCCGAGGGGCCCCCAGCTCCTCGGCCATGGCGGCGGCCAGTTCTTTCGGACCGGCGTTGGGCGGGACAGCTCGGCACAGGCCCTTGGCGGCCAACTCCCGCAGCCCGGACGTGTCGCTGACAAGGACCGGACGGCACAGCGACAGCGCTTCCATCACGGCGACCGGATGGGCTTCGTAGTCGCTGAACAGCACGAACAGCGCGGCGCTCGCCAGGAGGTCAGCCATGTTCTGCCGCTCGGATCCGGGGATGCTCGCGATAGTGACCCGCCTCTCGAGGCCGAGTGTCGCTACGAGGCGCCTCAATTCTCCCTCATACGGGCCTGTTCCGACGACGTGCAGTCGCGCGTCTGGCACCCGGCGGATCAGTTCGGGCAAGGCCGCAATCGCCCGGTGATGGCCCTTGTAGCGCTCCAGCCTGCCGCCCGAGACGATCAGGTGCGGATCGACCTTAACGCTGGGGCTCGCAGCGGGCATTGCGGCGCCGTTCGGGATGACGACAAACCGCTCCCGCGGCACGCGCATCCTGGCGCTGAAGAAGTTGGCCTCGAATTCGGAGACGCCAACCAGCCGCGCGGCCCGCGCCACCAGCGGCCGAAGCAGCGCGTGCTGCGTGCCGCGCACGGCGTTGCGCAGCCGGGAGGAATGCCCGCCGCTATGGAAGGTCAGGATGAACGGCAAGTTCTCGCGGACGGCTGCGAGCAGCCCTATCGGCACCACAAAGGTACTGTAACCTTGGAAATGGATCAGATCCCAAGCCCCGCGCCGGATCGCGCTATAGATGCCGGGCGCGACATAGAGGTCCAGCTTCCTCGGCCAGGCCGGCACGCGCTGCACCCGCATGCCGCTCACCTCCTCCTCGACCGGCAACTCCCCCGTGGGATCGGTGGTGAGCACGTCGACCGCGTGGCCGCGCGCCGCCAAGCGAGTACCGACCTCCTGGATGTGAGTTTCGATGCCGCCCATGAAGGGATAGCAGCGAGCGGCAACCATCAGAATTCGCATCAGGTCTGTCCACCGACAACACAGGCTGTCGCGCTCCGCCTGCGCTGTTGGTGCACCCTCTCGCGCAGGATGGTTTTCAGGACGCGCCAGCCGTCCGGCATGGCGCGCAGATGGCTCACACCGCTGATGCGCGAAGCCTCGAAACTCGCCACCTCGACGATATTGAGGTGGTTCTTCAAGGCCCGCACGTTGATGAGGGTCTCGATCTCGAACCCATCGCAATCACAGTCCAGCGTGGCGACGTGCTTGGTCCAGAAGGCTATGTATCCGTAGCATAGATCGGAGAACCAACCGCCATAGAGCAGCCGCACGAACAGGGTCAGCCCCTTATTGCCGAACATTCGGAACAGCGACATGTCGTCGGTGCCGGCGCCCTGGATAAAACGTGAACCCTTGACGAGATCCGCGCCGGCCATCAGCGCACTGACAAAGACGATCGCCTCCTCCGGCACCATGGAGCCGTCGGCGTCCAGCATGACGATGATTTCGCCTGTGGCGGCCAGGAATCCCGCTTGCAGTGCAGCACCCTTGCCCCGCCGGGGCTCCATGACAATCTTCACATCCTCGCGCAGGCGGCGCGCGACCGCGACCGTGTCGTCGGTCGAGCGACCATCCACGATAATGACCTCATGCGCCCAGTTGGGGATGCGCGGCAGAAGCCAAGGGAGGTTCTCGGCTTCATTGAGCGTCGGGACGACGAAGCTGACCCGGGGCAGAGTCAGCGAGCGGCGCAGCGCGAAATCAATCGGGTCAGGCGGCGATACGGCACCGACAGGGGCGAGAATGCTGGCGAGACGGGCGTTCATGACAGCGCTTTGAGGTCGTACGATGGAACCCAGGAGGCGGGCTGGAAGCGCGCAAGAACTGCCACTAGGTGTCGGGCGAGATGATGCGCCGGGTGATGGGTCCCGTATACGAATCGACACACCGGGCCGAAGCTGTTCGCGGCAGCGGGACCGATGAAATGCAGGCCAGGCACCGAGGTCTCGTAATGGGCCGATAGCTGCGGCGCGCCCTCAACCAAGCGGATCTGGCGCAACAGCGTTGGGCCCAGGAAGCCTAACCGCCCAACATCGATCTTGTACCCGGTCGCGAAGATGACGTGATCGGCCCGCATAGAACGCCGCGCGCCACTGGCGTCCATCACATCGAGTAGCACCTTGCCGTCGCTTGTCTCGACGCTCTGAAGGGTACGACCGAGCCACACCGGCACTTTCCCGATAACCCGGTCTTTCATGAAAGCGCCGCCAAGGGGCCCCAGCGCCCTGATGTTAGCAAGCCGGACTCGCAAATCCTTCGACAGAAGTCGGATCAATTGCGGATATTTGGCGCAGGTCGCCAAGGTCCAGCCATGGCCGATGCCGTTCATCGGGGCGGTAATGCGCTCGAACAGGGCTCGGGGGCGAGGGTAGCCGGCAAAATCCAGCTGCGGTCGGCGCACAACGAGCGAAACCGAGACCCCGCGTTCGTAGAGCAGCGCCGCCAGATCGGACGCCGATGATCCGGATCCGACCACGATGATTTCCTTGCCGTCCAGCGGCTGCAGAGAGCCGTACTCACCACTGTGCGAGCATAGATCGGCGGGCAGATGCACGGCCTGGTGCGGCAGGCGTTTGAACGGATGAAGGCCGACCGCCACTACCACGCGGCGCGCATGGACTATCTCGCCGTCATCGAAAGTGGCGTGAAAGCAGCCAGCGCTGGGTTCCAGCGCCATCAAGGTCTTGCGTTCAACTATGGGAACGCAACGCCTCTGAAAGGCTTCGCCGTACTCGATAAACCGGCTGAGCGAGAGCGGAAGCAGCTCGTCATGATAGGTCAGGGCGCGTTCGGCGCAGAACGCCTTCAGTGCGAATTCAGACCGCGGATCCGACAGGCTCGACGCCCAGGGATAGGACTTGAGCAGCATACCAGGGGGCATGTTGTGCTTCCATGACCCCATGAGCTCCCCGAAAATCCGGTGCTCGACATCTCGCGCGCGTAAATGCGCGGCCAGCGACAGGCCGTAGGGGCCAGCTCCAATGACCGCCACATCCACGGATGTGTTTGATCCAGCCATGTGCAGACTCCCCGGAAATGAAACCAATATTATATGAAATAATATTGGGACCTAGACGGCCTCTTCAGCTCTAGTTACTTGAGCATTACTGATACAGTTCTGAAATGGAAGCACGATAGATGGTTAGGTAAAGACAATAGATGATTAGCTCTTTGGGGGTATCCCTTCAGGTTATTTCCAGCCCGTAGCACCAGCGAGAACAGTACGGCAGCGGCACCGATCACCTTCAGCAGCTGTGTTGGCAGCGTTGCCAAACCCGTTTGGACCTCTGGGGCCACCTTCAACGCCAGCGAGGACATTCATCGACCCGCGGCCGGCATTAGCTCACAAGCGACAATTTCTAGCGAGTAAGGGGTGCAGAAGGCAGCGAAGATCGGCCGGGCCGATGAACGTCCCAACGCAACGCCGACATTGCCACTGGCCAGAAGCTGCGACGTGCAGGTGGGTTCGCTCCTTCACTCGGCCGTCTTCCGAGATCCTACTTTTTCTGTGCCCGAGAAGGGTCGAGGTCGCCCGGCCCTTCGCAGGGGGTACCTTTCGCTGGACCAGCTGGCTATGGGTAGCTAAACCGGACGCGAGACCGGCCAGGAGAGGTGCTGCCCGTGCGGTCCCGAGACCGGCGCATCGGATACAAGCAACCGATACGAGGTCGTGATCTCTCGCAGACCCCCGAGATGACCGAACAAGTCGATCACCTCCAGGCCGGACCGCCGGTTGTAGGTGTGGCACCCGAACGCTCCGGACCGAATGCGACCGACCGGGGTCTGGGCAAATTCCGACTCGCCGAGCGCATCGATCCGGCAGAACGTCACCGCGCCGCCATAGCCGCGCGCGCAATCTTGGACCGGGCGTAGCATGCGTCCGCCGTGTCGGATGACGGCGCCTGCGGGGCGGCTGAGCGTGGCATCGAGCAGGACGGGGTTTGCGGCATGGGGCGTCCAGGACCCGGTCAGGCTCTCGGCACGGTAGAGGCTGAGGACATCCCAGGACGTGGACCTCCACAGCCTTGGGCTGACGAAAAACCAGAAGCCGCCTTCATGGCGCAGAGGCGTGGTATCGTAGCCCTCGATCCCCTCGATGAGGCAGGCCTCCCGCGTCCACCGGTAAGGGAATTCCACTGCCCTGTAGAGGCTGACATTCCTGGCCGCCCCCGATTCGGGGATCATCCAGATCTGCCCGTCCTGCTCGAACACGAACGGGTATGAGAGGTGATGCGGTTCCTCCAAGACGATCTGGGGTGCGCCGACGGTCCCGTTCCGGTCCGCTGCCACGACTGCAATGCATCCCCGGTTCTTCGAGTGGAGGTGCTTTTCGACAAATATGAAATCCTGCCCCTGGTGCCGGAAGGGGAACGGATCGGCAAGGTAGCTGTCGGTCTCCCCGGTAAGCACCCGGAATGCTGCGTCGCCTTTGTCGAGCAGGCTCGCCGATTCGTCGAAGCGCCAGCCAATCCCCCACATCCTGCCGCCTCTTGCCAGGATGTCCAAGAACCTGATTGCCTTCGATGTCACTGTGTGTGTCGCTCTTGCAAGGGCCGAAAGCGCGCCGAGCGAAGGCACGGCCGTGCGTGGGCCGGGGACATCGGACGCAGCTGAACCGGTTTCCTCGCGCAAGGCTTTTAGGATCAGCGCCACAGTGCAGGAGAGGACGCTATCGAGGCTCGCTGCGAACACTTCACGGTCTACACTGGCCGGACGCGCCATCCACGGCCGCGACGGGCGCGCCGTGTCGTGCAGGTCGACGAGAAGGTCCTGATCATTCGCCAAGGCCGCCATGACTCCGATCTCGCTGGGTACGCCGTTGAAGAGCGGCGTCAGCACGCGCCGTCCCGACAGGAGGGGCTCCTCTCCGCTCAAATCAATCACCACGTCCACGTGGTCGGCCGGAGGCGGCGGCAGGGACCGCAGCGCCGCCTCGACGGGATCGGTGGCGCCGTTGACACCTAAGCCATAGACTAGTCTTTCGAGTTCGAGCAGCAGACGGAAGATCAACGGCAGCGGGCGGCAGCCGGCCGCGAAAGCGCAGGAGACGTCGTTGCCAGGCACTTCAGCAAGCGCCTCTGCCAGCCACAGATGCCAACGCAGCGGCCGCGACGGATCGAGACTCAAGCAAATGCGCATTGTTGTTCTCACGGCGAATTCAAGAAGACGACAGCTTTGACGAGAACCAGCTCGAGCGACGCACCTTGCCAGCTGTCCGGCGCGAGCCCGCGAGCCAGGGAGGCAGATAAAAAGCCGCAGCGCGCGCCACATCGCAAGGGTAATACACCAGGGCCGGCAGCGGATCGTCCCGGCGCCAGTAGCCATCCACCACGACCGAGCGAGGCGGGATCGGCTTCGCGCCAAAGCGGATCCGCTCGATCCATGAACCCTGCCAGACCACGCGACCGTCACCCGGGCCGGCCGGCAATGGCTGCAGGTCGAGTTCGTGCCGATAGGCTATCAGCGGGATATTGACGCCGACGAGCGTCGCCAACTCCTCCTGCCAGTCAGTGCGCCCGACCGTGGGCTCTATTATCAGAAAGCGTCCGCTCCTGATATCCTGCTTGTACTCAATGCCGCCAAATCCGAAGTAGTTAACCTGATCGAGGAGGTCTTTCGTGGTGCGTTCCAACTGCTCGTTTACTGCGGCCGTACAGAACGCCGTGCTCCCGGTGCCCGGCGGGGTGCTGGCGAGTTTTTGCCCGGTGAACATGCCGAGCGTCTCGCCATTGCGTCCCCTGTAGAACAGGCAGAAATAGATGCTGTCGTCCGGTCCCTCTATGGTCTCCTGCACCAAGACCTCGCCGGTCTGAGCCAGCAGCCTCTCCGCGGCCGAGAAGGCATCAGCGTAGCTCTGCGCGCTTATCAGCCGGGGAGCATGCCCCTCGTGGAAGTGGCGCTTGTCGGCGGGTTTCAGGATCATCGGCAGGCGGAGCGACATAATCTCGCGAACGCCCGCGAGATCCCGCACGACCACGCCGTTCGGCACTGGCCAGCCATGCTCCCCGGCGCTCTCGTGGAACCTGGCTTTGTCGTGCAGCATACTAACGGTATCGTGAGTTGGGAGGCGGAAGTGGTAAAGCCCCTCCAGCTCTTTGCGGTATTCCGAGACCGTAAGAAGTGCCAGCTCATCCGTGATGACCAGGAAGGGCCGCTCGCCGATCCGCCTCCGAAGATCGCGGAGGAAGTCCACGAAGCTAGGGCCATGCAGGGAGTCTGCCAGGATCGGGTGGGCGTAGCGCGACCACAGCGCCGGGTTCGATCGCTTGCGGTCGACCACCCAAACGGGCATCCCGCCCAGGGCAAGGCTGCGGCACACGCCGAGCCCGTTCAGCTCCCCACCTATTACTACTGCGGGGACTCGCCAATGCGAAGAGCCGAACTCTTGGTTGGGAGCGGTGTCTGACAGCATGGGTTCCATACTCGAGGGACCGTAATCGGCCAGGCACCACTATGCACAATTGACGGCGGGCTGTGCGCGGCCAGAGGGGGTAATCCCTAGGCGCCATTGCACCCGGCGCCCGGTGAGAGCCACATGGCGGGATGACAGTCGGCTGGCAACGGGCGAAATACGGGCTGCGGGCGAAAAAAAGCGGGCTGCGCAACGGCGGACGGCGTGTGCTGGTCTTGGCGCTGTTATGTGTTCCGGCAGCCGTGAGCGCCGCAGACAACTTGGCGCCAGCGTCCTTCATCAAGACTTCCGGCACGGAGTTTAAAGTCGACGGCAGGCCATTCTTTTTGACCGGCGTGAACAGCTTCTCTGTGACTTTCGGGTCCAAGGACGAGGTCATCCGCCTTTTTGATGACGCGGTGGCCATGGGGGCCAATGTGGTTCGCATCATCCTCCAGCCGGTGATCGGGTCACGCGACGGAAGCACTACCACGATCTGGAACTGGCGGCTTGAGGCTGATGCCAGCGATCTCGCTGTGAGAGGAATGTACCTGCTCTCCTGGGACCCTCGTGAGAACAGGATGGCGATCAATGACGGCGCGAACGGCATGCAGAAAATTGATTTCCTCATCGCCGAAGCCGGCAAGCGACACCTCAGGCTCATCATAGCCTTCCTGGATTTCTGGGCCTACACGGGCGGCGTCCAGCAGATGCGGGCTTGGTATGGGAGCCGCGACGAGTCCACGTTTTTCTTCAATGACCCACGCACGAAGCGGGACTACAGGACCTGGGTCCGCCACGTCGTGCGACGCGTCAACCCGCTCACCGGACTTGCCTACCGGGACGACCCGACCATCATGGCCTGGGAGCTGATGAACGAAGGCAATGCGCGCCCAGAGGCTTTGCGGCTGGCCTGGACTGCCGAAATGTCGGCCTACGTGAAGTCGCTCGATTCCAATCACCTTGTCAGCTCAGGGCACGCCAACGTTTCCGAGAAACTGTCCGATTTGATGATCCCAACTCTCGATTTCGGGACCTGGCACGGCTACCCGCTCTACTACAACCTCACGGTCCAGGAATTTAACGACCTGATCACCGAGTTCTGCCAATTGGCGGGCCGCGCCAATAAGCCGGTCCTTTTGGAGGAATTCGGCTATGCCCGCTCCAATCGGGACTTCCGCGATGCTTACGAAAAATGGCTCGATACGCTTACCCGCGATCCCAACTGCGCTGGCTGGATCGTGTGGCGGCTGGCCTCGCGGCAGGACAGCGGACGCTATCCCGTCGATGAATACGACCAGTTCGATATCCGCAACGACGGAAGCGCGATTTGGAACACCCTCAAAGCCGCGACGGCCCGGGCGGCGCGGACCCGCGAAGCCAGCCGGGCCTCACAAACCATCCGGGAAGTCCCATGACCGAAATCTCCGTCGTGACCTGCGCGAGCACGCTCGACCGCTGGGACGAGTTGAAGCGTGCGGTCGGGTCCGGCCACACCCAAACGCGCCCCGCGCGATATCGTCGTAATAGCCGTAACCCAACAGGCCGCGAAAGGAACCAGCAGCCATGATCGATGCGTCGGTTGTCATCTGCGCCTACACACTCGATCGCTGGGACGATTTGAACGCGGCCATCGCCTCGGTGCGCAACCAGACCAGGCCCGCCCGCGAGATCATTCTCGTCGTCGACAACAATGAGACTCTCTTGAAGCGAGCCCGGCGCGAGATCGGGGGTGTCATCGTCACACCTAACAATAACGTGCGTGGACTGTGCGGCGGTCGCGTCACGGGTGCCGGATTGGCAACCGCACCGGTCCTGGCATTTCTCGACGACGATGCGATGGCCGATGAGCGCTGGCTGGAAGAGTTGCTGATGCCCTACGCCGATCCGCACGTGCTTGGCGTCGGCGGGCGCATTGAGCCTCTATGGCGCAAACCTCGGCCCTGGTGGTTCCCGCCTGAATTCGACTGGATCATTGGCTGCACCTATCGCGGAATGCGGGTACGAGATGGTGGCGAAGTGCGTAATGTGATAGGCGCCAACATGTCTGTGCGCGCTGACGTGCTGCATGGCTGCGGCGGGTTTGCCGGTCAAATGGGACGCATCGGCGGCGGCAGGGGCTCAGCCAATACATGCGACGACACCGAGCTTTGTATCCGCGCCGCAAAAACATTTGGAGGCGTATGGATATACAAACCCGAGGCCAGCGTTCGCCATGTGGTTACAGCGGAACGCATGACCTGGAAGTATTTCCTCCATCGGTGCCGCATGGAGGGGACCTCCAAAGCGGTACTCGCAGGCTTAGCGGGGACTAAGGACGGGCTGGATTCCGAGCGGCTTTACGTTCTCACCCTGGGGCGCTCCGCGCTCGAATACGCAGCGACTGGCAAGATCGGCCAGGCGCTCGCCATCTTTGTCGGATTGACGACTACTTCAATTGCTTACACGCAGGCACGGGCACGGGCCGTCATCTCGCAGGGTCCAAAGATAGCCTCGGAACAGAAGGGCGTTACGTCCAGGACGTGACTGGCGCCGCTACTGGCACATGCAGCGTCAGCCGATTCATTTCGCAAGGAGATTCACATGCCACGGATCTATGAGAGTCGCAAACGCGTTTTGGTCACCGGGGGAGCCGGCTTTCTGGGCTCCCGACTAGTAGATCGACTGCTCTCCGACGGTCATGAGGTTCTCTGCGTGGACAATCTCTTCACCGGAACCAAGCACAACATTGAACATCTACACGCAAACCCGCGCTTTGAATTTCTGCGCCACGATGTCACGTTTTCCTTATACGTCGAAGTCGACGAAATTTACAACTTGGCCTGCCCCGCATCGCCCATCCAATACCAGCACGATCCGGTGCAGACCACAAAAACCTCGGTGCAAGGCGCGATCAATATGTTGGGCCTCGCCAAGCGGCTCAAATGTCGAATTCTGCAGGCTTCGACAAGTGAGGTCTATGGCGATCCCGCAGTTCATCCTCAAACCGAGGACTATTGGGGCAATGTGAACCCCATTGGCCCTCGGTCCTGCTATGATGAGGGAAAGCGTTGCGCCGAAACGCTATTCTTCGATTATCATCGACAGTGCGGCCTTGAAATCAAGGTTGCCCGCATCTTCAACACATACGGCCCGCGGATGCATCGGGCTGACGGTCGAGTTGTTTCCAATTTCATTATTCAGGCACTGAAGGGCGAGCCGATTACGCTTTACGGTGACGGCAACCAGACTCGTTCCTTCTGCTACGTTGATGACTTGATAGATGGTCTTGTACGCCTCATGGACAGTCGAGCCTCATTCACGGGACCAGTCAATTTGGGAAATGATGGAGAATTCACCATTCGAGAGCTTGCGGAACTGGTGCTCGCTGAAACCGGCTCGTCGTCAAAACTCGTGAATTTGCCGTTACCCCGCGACGATCCAAGACAACGCCGTCCCGATGTTTCCCTCGCCAAAGCCGAATTGGGCTGGCAACCGACCATGGGACTGAAAGACGGGCTGAAGCCAACCGTTGCATTTTTTAGCCGCGACCAGGCACGCCGATCACGCTCGCAGGAGGAGCCGCAGCTGATCGCTTTCGAAGAGCGGAAACAACGGTTCCATTCCATTGCTGGCGACTTCCTCCCAGCTGGATGACCACTCGCACATCGTGAGCTTCGGCCATTCCGACTATCGACCGCATCTCCGGCGCCCGAAGCTGCTTCGCGGCAATGCCTCTAAGTTTTGAACCGCTGAACCCATGTGAACTGTGCGCTGTCATTTCGCCCGATTAGAGTCAGCTAGGGCGCCGAACAGCTAAGGATGAGCTTCTTTCGCGCAGTGTTGAGCCTGAGGTGATATGACCGTGATGAAGGTTCTGGTAACGGGGGGCGCGGGTTATATTGGCAGCCAAACCTGCAAAGTATTGGCGCTGCATGGATTCGAGCCGGTTGTCTACGACAATCTTTCGCGTGGCAACCATTGGGCCGCGAGATTCGGCCCGTTCGAATTGGGCGACGTCGGTGATCCCGCTCGGGTGCGTTCGGTACTCGAAAAACACCGTCCGTCAGCTCTGATACATTTTGCAGCTTATGCTTATGTGGGGGAATCGGTCGTAAACCCTCTGCTTTATTATCGCAACAATATCAGCGAGACCATCTCCCTGCTTGAAACCTTGATCAGCTTCAAGCAAATGCCGGTGGTGTTCTCGTCAAGCTGCGCGACCTATGGCGTGCCTGATCGGCTTCCGATTTCGGAGGATCATCCACAACGACCGATCAATCCTTACGGCTACTCGAAGCTTGTTGTTGAGCAGGTGCTCAAGGATCTCGACGCGGCTCACAACCTTCGTTCGGTCTCGCTCCGTTACTTCAATGCGGGGGGTGCTGACCCCGAAGCAGATATCGGCGAAGCTCACGAGCCAGAAACCCATTTAATCCCGCTTGTCCTTGCTGCCGCCCGTGACGCCACAGCGATCAAGCTGTTCGGGAACGACTACGAAACGGCGGACGGAACTTGTATCCGCGACTACGTCCATGTGCTTGATATCGCTGATGCTCATGTGAGGGCACTCAGGTATCTTATCGACGGCGGGGCCACCTGCGCGGTCAATTTGGCTAATGACCGGGGTTACTCGGTATTGGAAGTAGTGGCCACGGCTGAGCGCGTTACGGGCAAATCAATCCGAATCGAGCTGGCGCCGAGACGGCTTGGCGATCCCGCGGTTTTGATTGGTGCTCTCCAACGAGCACGAACCCTGCTCGGCTGGAAACCAGAGCGATCTGACTTGGAAATTCAGATCCGCGACGCATGGAAATGGATGACGCGACAATCGTGAGCGCTTTGATTCAACGGCAGCGAATTGATCTGCAGCACCAATTAGCCTGGACGAAGCTCGAAGATGCTTGGAACAGGCGGCCCGGCTCGAGCCATTGTGGCAGCCGCCGCCGCCCCCTGGTTTCCCGGCGAGTTCGACTGGGTCGTGGGCTGCACGCACGCCGACGTGCACGTGCGGGACACGCATCCGCACCCCAATCGGGGCCAACATGTCGGTACCCGCCGACGGGCTGCGGCGCTCCGGTGGCTTCGCGCCGGATCTCGGGTGCCGCAAGCTCGGATTCTTCGTCAGCGGCCGAGCACGGATCGGCGGCAAGGCTGAGAGCTGCAAGGAACCGGAATTCTGCATCCGGGCGCCGGCCTATTGCGATATGGAAAGTCTCCGAGATGGCCTTGTTTGACCGGCGGCTCCAGCTCCACGGGCTCGTCCGCAACGCAGCTCGGAAGACACCCCGGCCGTCCGCGTCGACGACCTCATATGCGAACGACCCGCTCGAATCATGGGCCCCAAACCAGCGCAACATTTCAGCCGACGGACACGGTTTTCGCAGGACGTCCGGAAGGCCGTTCGTCGCGGCTGTTCGACGCACCGGCTATATTAGAAGGTGTTAATAAGTTTTCGCCCAGCCTCATTCTCGCCGCAAACGGTAGTAGGCTTGCGTACATCGTCCACGAATGATCCAGTCATGTGGGTACAAGACGGTGTGTGGATAAGCAAGAAAGCGGAAATGCCTGCGTTTTACTTAGGGCGCGGGTGAAATGACAACAAAAATACGAAATGAACTAAGGATCAACCGTTGTTTTTACTAAACGGCAGGCTTGGCGGTGCATCCGCCGGAAGAGCTACGCTCGACTTCAATCCGGCTGCGGCTCGAACCGTTGAACACCTTGCGTGCGTCGGCAGCGACACCGTTCAAGGAATGGCCTGATGAGTATTCCCGTCGACAAAACTCTCCTTCGATGGCGAGTTCAACGTTAAGCTCGCTCGACAATAAGTCTGGGCGAGGACTTCCAAGGCTCCGCTACTTTGAAATCCGTTCGCGGTGCCCAACTGCGAGCATGCGATCTGTCGCGCGCCTGGCGACGCGCGGCAGTGGAATTCCCTGTTTTCAACGCCAAAAAGGATCACTGAATGGCTCTTTCCGCACCCGCAGGCTTTGCCTCCAGCGACCTCGTTTTCGAGGAAAACTTCTCCGGTACGGCGCTCGACAGCGACTGGCATAACTACCTCACCAGCAATGCCGCCAACGGCTGGCCATGGAACAGCAATGGATCGGGCGGAAGTGGGATGGGCAACCAGTTTAATGCCGAATACGATATGCCGAGCCAGGTGTCCGTGAGCAATGGGCTGTTGAATCTCACGGCAATCAAACAGCCCGTCAACGGCGTGGCTCAGGGGTCGGCACAGACATTCCCTGTCACGTCCGGCGCCGTCACCAGCTATGGCAACTTCGAATTCAATGGCGGCTATCTTCAGATCAGCATGAAGGCGCCGAGCGGCGACGGCGCATGGCCAGCCCTCTGGCTGATGCCCGGCCAAGGCGCCGGCAGCAGCGGCGACAATTACGAGATCGATATGCATGAGGGTGGATTTACCGGTTCGGGGCCGGCAGACCAGATGTTCTCCTGGCACCTTCACGCTGGTCCGTCAGGGACTTTCGGCGGCGTCCTCGACACCGGCATGGACCTCACGGCGGGCTTTCACACATACGGCATCAACTGGGATCCCGGTAAATCGATCACCTGGTATTTCGACGGGAAACAGATGGCTCAAGTGACCAGCGCACAGGTCCCGATCCCGAATGAACCGATGGAATTGATCATGAGCAATCAGGTCGCGAATTCCAACGCGGCCGGATGGCACACGGCTCTCGATAGCTCGACCCCTTCGTCGATGCAGATGCAGATCGATGGGGTTCAGCTGTATCAGAAGGCGGGCAGCGGCGACACCGTCACGGGTGCGAACGTCACTCCGCCAACCACTGGCTCGATCGGGACCGAGACTGGGTCTGGGACCGGGACTGTCCCTCCTTCCGGCGGCACCAGCGATGGCACCTTATACGGCACCAGCGGCGCCGATGTATTGCACGGAACCAGCGGCCACACGATGATCGGCTATGGCGGCAACGACACCTACTATGTCGATAATGCCAACGAGAAGGTGGTTGAGGCGGTGGGCGGCGGCAACGACAGTGTGCTCGCCTCGGTGAGCTATGCGCTTTCGGCCGGCTCGGAGATCGAGCTTCTCGCCACCAACAACCCGTCCGGCACGAAGGCGATGAGCTTCACCGGCAACGAGTTCGCCCAGACCATCCAGGGCAATGCCGGCAACAATGTCATCAACGGCGGCCTCGGCGCCGACGTCTTGACCGGCTACGGAGGCCACGATGCCTTCTCGTTCAATACTGCTCTTGGAGCCGGTAATGTCGACAAGATCACCGACTTCAAGCGCTCCCAGGATACGTTCCATCTCAGCGATACCGTTTTTGCCGGGCTTCAGCCGGGAGGGCTTCCATCCAAAGCTTTCTTTGTTGGTGCAGCCGCGCATGACAGCTCCGATCACATCATCTACGACAGTGCAACCGGGGCGCTGTCTTTCGACAGTGACGGGGCCGGCGGCGCATCTCAAATACAGTTCGCCAGCCTTTCCCCACATCTGTCGCTCAGCGCAGCCTCGTTCTATGTGACCTGAAGGACTACGCGGGAAAATAACAACCCGCGAGGGGCTGCCGTGGCCAAGCAATGACTGGATAAACAGCACCTCGAAGCAATGATCCCGACCGAAAACGGGAGCCGGTTTTCGGAGAAGATCATGCTCAAACAAAAGAGATGGAGTTCCATCCCGATGCCATCGGGATGGAACAGGCTCGAGTTGTGAGCTTTCTGTAGCTGTCCATTCGCACCGAACCGAGGAGACTGGAGTTACCAAGCTTCAGCACTCACCGGAGGGTCCGAATGAACATCCACAAGAATACCTGTCTGACGCCGTGGCGGCGAGAGGAACTGGCTCTTTCGGTCATCGAGGGACGTCTCTCCCAAGCCCCTTGCGGCGCTGCCTATGGTGTGTCGGCCAAGATCATGGCGCGTTGGGTGGAGCGGTCCAAGGGGCTCGCGAGACAGGCCTCGCGCTCCACATTGCATCCTATCCGCGGAGCACATGTGGAGCAACATCGAACAACCCTGGTCTGCCACATCACGCAAACCTGGCGTGGACGGCCCCCTTGTCGACCGCATGGCGTAGTCGAGCTGATCGCAGTCACCGGCCTGAAGCTGGGAGCGCGGTCGATGCCGCGACCGGCGAAAGGTATCAAGTGAGCGATGCCGAGATGGAGGCGTTCGACGATGTAAAGGCGACCCATTCCATCCGGAATGGAACTACACCATCCCTCCGAGATCAGTCGCAAGTCGGAGCGGTTGACGGGTGTCGTAGCCCGAGCTCCCTCCCCTGCGCAATAACACCAATGCTTGCAGGTGACGCCAATTTGGGAAACTATTGACCCCGCGAGGCCTCCCACCAGGTTGATTTGGTTCAGGCTGCCGCACCTGAATTCGTGGCGATCTCTAAAACCGACCTCGTTGTGCTGGGAAATACAAGTGCTGACGTCGCGGCGCTCATTCCTGAAGCTCTTTGGCGCCGTGTCGCTCGCGACATTCGGTCTGGTGAGTTATGCCCTCGCGATTGAGCCTCGGTTTCGACTGCGTGTCACTCACTACAAGCTCCTTCCGCCGCGCTGGCCGACGACTGCCAAGCCCCTGCGCATCGTCGTGGTCGCTGACATCCACGCCTGCGAGCCTTGGATGCCGGTTTCCAGGATCGATGAGATCGTCGCTGTTTCCAATAGCCTGCAGCCCAATATCATCCTTCTCCTTGGCGACTATGTGATGGGCGTGCTGCCGCGCTATGCCACCGGGATCGTGCCCGACACTGTTTGGGGCAATTCACTTTCGAAACTTTCCGCGCCACTCGGCTGCCACGCCATTCTCGGCAACCACGACTGGTGGCACGGTGTCGATAGCGTCCGCGCAGCCCTCGTCGACAATGGCATTCCGGTCCTCGAGAACACCGCCACGCTTATCCGTCAGCAGGATGGCCCAGCATTCTGGCTCGCCGGTCTTGGCGACCAGTGGGCCATGCAGTTTTCTCGCGGCGTGTACAAGGGCGTCGACGATCTGCCTGGAACAATGGCCGGAATACCCGACGACGGCAATCCGATATTGCTCCTTGCGCATGAACCGGACATCTTCATTACTGTCCCTGACCGTGTCAGCCTGACGTTATGCGGCCATACACATGGCGGACAGGTCCGCTTGCCATTCATCGGCCCCCCCATCATCAATTCAGCCTACGGACAGCGCTTCGCCTATGGGCATATCGTCGAGGGTGGGCGGCACATGATCGTATCCGGGGGTTTGGGCGTATCGTGGCTGCCGGTGCGCTTCGGCGTGTCGCCGGAGATCATGGTCGTCGATATCGGCCCCAAAACGTCCTCTCGTCCTGTCGACGAATGACATCTGCTGTCCCCAGAGAGACCTGCCGTCCGCGGACCGTTTCGCGTGAGGGTATTGATGGTCGTGTACATGCGGTCGGGGTTTCGCCGTGTTCCCATCGCCTCCAAGACGAACGCGGCGCAGTCCGTCATCCTTTCTCCGGCGGACGGAGTTCCGCTGATCCCTCTCGATTCCATTTGAATGCCATTGAGAAGGCGAGCCAGGCCCTCCGAAACGCCTTTCGTCGACATTCTCGGGACGGCCGTGCTTGGACGAAACCTCGTTTCGCGGATCGGCGGGCATGCTCCTATCGGGTGAGGCGGCGCGCGAACCAGCGTGTTAGGACTACCCCGAATTCCTGAAGGGGCCTGCGCCCGGCAGCGTGCTAGGACTGTTGCGCGCAATAGCGGATCAAAACCGTGACCCTGGACATACTCGGCCAGGCCAGGCCGAACACATTCGTTTTCGAAAACGGTGCTCTCATCAAAGCCACTGGCTTTCGGGAATACGACGCACGCTGGTGGTTTGGGCATCCAGACTGGGAGAAAGAGCCCGAACTCAACCTGATGCGCGTGCAGGCGATCGCATTGGGGCTTGGCACCATGATCCGACGAACGGGTGTAGCCCCAATCACCATCACTGGGCACTACCTCTGTAGCTCCCATCAAGAGGCGCGTTGCCGAACTCGTCAATGCCATAGCTGGCTTCGAGAAGTCGGGGCATTTCATCTTCAACCCGCCGATCGGGCGCGGCTAGGACGACGGCGCCTCACGGCGATAGCCGTTTGCGAGATGCTCGACCGCAGCTTGGGCAAGACACTCGCCGACCTTTACCGCGATCTGCCGCTGACCTTCAGCAGACCGACAATGTCGCCCCACTGCCCAGAGGGTGCCGTGCTGCGCCGCAATCCAGAGATCGGAGCCTACGACCAGACATTCTGAGAGGGACTGGACCATGTCGGACCGGATCATAAGTTTTGTCATGAGTGGCGGCGTCGGCTCACGGCTGTGGCCGCTCTCGCGCGAAGACAATCCCAAGCAATTTCACGATCTTTCGGGCGACGGTTCCATGCTCGCGAAGACTGTCGGACGCCTCAAGGCGCGGCCGGACGGCGAGCTGCCGATCTACCTGCTAGCTTCCGAACGGCATGCAGACCGCGTTCTATCGGATATCGGTCCGCTCGGTCTGAACGGCGGCAGGCCGATTTTCGAACCCGTCAGCCGCAATACCGCCGCTGCGGTGGCCATAGCCACCTTGCACACGATCTCCGAATATGGCGAGGACGCGCTTGTGCTCGTGGTCCCCTCCGACCATCAGATATCGACCGAAACGCAATTCTGGGAAACCGTCGAGGCGGGCATGCCTGCCGCCGATTCAGGAAGCATTGTCGTATTCGGCATCAAGCCGACGCACCCCGAAACCGGGTACGGTTACATCGAGGTTGCGGCAACTGGCGACGGAGTGGCCGCCGTTTCGCACTTTGTCGAAAAGCCCAATGCCGAGACGGCCCGCAACTATGTGTCTTCCGGAAGGTTCTACTGGAACGCCGGCATATTCCTGTTTCGTGCCGACACGATGCGGAAGGCATTTCTCGAGTTCCGGCCAGACATCTGGGACACCGCGGAACGGGCCCATAAGACTGCGCGGACCGACGTCTCGGGCATCTACCTGCCCCAGGGCCTCTACTCGGCTGTCCCGTCGACGTCGATTGACTACGCAGTCATGGAGCATGCACGTGGTATCGCCATGGTTACGGCTTCCTTCCGCTGGAACGACCTTGGATCGTGGCAATCGCTGCTCGAAGCCAGCCCGACGGACCGCGACGGCAATGTCGTAATGGGCGACGTTGTCGCCATGGATTGCGGCAACTCCTATCTCCGGAGCCAGGGCGGACTGCTGACAGTCGTCGGAATGAAAAATGTGGCGGTGGTGACGACACCGGACGCGGTTTTCGTCGCTCCTGTCAGCCACAGCCAGAATGTCAAGAAAGTCGTCGAACAACTCGAGATGAGCGGACGACTCGAGACGAAGTTCACGGCGTCGGAAGACCGGGTCATCATCAGCGGGTCATGGCGTAAGCGCGTCGAGCATTGGCTCTTCAACGAAACCCTGCCGCTGTGGTCCACTGCAGGTGTCGACGATGTGTATGGCGGCTTCCACGAGGCTCTCGGTCTCGATGCAAGGCCGCTGGGCAAACCCAAGCGCATGCGGACGATGGCTCGCCAGATTTACGCGTTCGCGGTGGCCAAAGAACGCGGCTGGGCTGGACCGGCCGACAAGCTCATCGACCACGGCATCGAGTTCATCGCCAAACACGGCCGCACCGAACGCGGTGGCTGGGTGCGCACCCTTAATTGCGACGGCAGCGTGGCTGACCCGACGGAGGACGCCTACGACCATTCCTGCGTGCTCCTGGCGCTTGCCCATGCTCACCGATGCGGCCATCAGGATGCCCTGCAGCTGGCACAAGAGACGTTCCATTTCATCGACACCCATCTCGAGGACGTCAGCCTGAACGGCTTCCTCGAGACCCCCGGCTGGAAGGGGGTGCGGTTCTCGAACCCGCACATGCACATGCTGGAATCCTTCCTTGCCTGGCATGGCGTCCGGCGAGCGTGCATATCTCCGTCGGGCGGCACGCGTCGTCGATCTCTTCCGGTGCCATTTCTTCGACCAGGAGAGCTGGACACTTGGGGAACATTTCGATGTCGATTGGCTACCGTTGCCGGGAGAGGAGGGACAGTGGACCGAACCAGGGCACCATTTCGAATGGGCTTCGCTCCTCGTCGAGTTCGCGCGGGCAAGCGGGCAGAAAGACTTGGCAGCCTATGCAAGGAAGCTCTATTCGTCGGCGATCGCCAGCGGATTGAACCGGGCCACGGGCCTGGCTTATGCAGCCGTGTCGCGGCAGGGAATGCCCTTCGACCGGCTCTCCCGCAGCTGGCCGCAATGCGAAGCCGTCAAGGCGGCCGTCGCCCTGGACGGCATCGGCGGGCCTGATCTGAAACCCGAGATCGAAGCTCGTGTCGCCCGCCTCTTCAAATGGCATATCGATCCCGCACCGCTAGGCTTGTGGATCGACAGAATTGACGAGCGCGAAAGGTCACTGGCGACGGAGGTGCCCGCGAGCATTTTCTACCACCTCGTGACGGCCTTGACGCAGTATCTGGACAAGACCGCAGGGCAGGTCGAACCTTTCCCGCTGCCAGCTTTGGATGTGAGCAAGAGCGTTGCGATGCAGGGTTACGGCTGACCCAACTGTCCGCCATAGCTCCGTGTTGGTGAAACGATCAATAACGAAACTAGTACTGATCGGGAGGAATACCCATGAAAGTGACAATCCTGGGAAACTGTCCGCCCCATGCCTACAAGGGATTGATAAAGGGCTCAGACCGGGAAGCTGCAATCAAGGCGGTTTTGGAAAGCGTTGGTGGCAAGGTATCCGGTATGATGTTTACTCGCGGCGCCTATGATATTGTCATCAATGCTGAGGTTCCGGACCAGGCCGATGGGATGGACCTAGCACTGGCGGTCCGGGCAAGCGGCTGGATAAACGACCTGGTTGTCCTCGAAGAACTCGACATGAAGGCGGCGCTCGCAGCTGCCAAAAAGGCTGCCGGCGTTTACAAGCTCGCCGGATGATTGGACTGGCTGTACATTGAAGGCAGCACGGTTCCGATTGAACGCGCCGTGCTGCCAAGTCTCAAGGAAAGACACGCTGGGGTTTCGGAAAGCCGAAGCAGGCGCGGCATTGGTTCTGCTTCAATACCGCGCCGACAGCGAACGCGCCCGGCTCAGGCGGTCAGAAACGGAGGTCATGCCGAGTTAATTTTGGAATGTACACCCTAGAAGGTGCGCTTGACGGATCGGCGAGGTCCGGTTTTGTAGAGGTTTCTTGTCGGAGCGCTTCTTTATCTAATCGGAGCGCGACAAGGCAATCGAGATCACATTGTCAGTATCTGTCTCAGGTAGCTCGAACAGCATTGGCAAAAATTGGCCGCTCGGGCGGCGTTCTCATGATCACCGTCCCTAAGGGAGCTCGGACTTTACGACTTTCCAGGATACCTATGGTCCTGACGCAGCGGGTGGAGCTAGCCGTCACGTCCCTACACCCTGTGCGCCGCCACCAATCTCGCGTAGAAGGGCCCTGGCCGAACCCGGCCCTGCGACGCGAGAACTCCATGCGAATAGTGTTGCCTGTCCTGTTGCTCGGCGCCGCCCTCGCCAGCCTGTCGCCCGCCCGGGCAGCGGCCGGCGATTGCGGCGATGCCGCCGCCCTGGTGCAGCAGGCCTATCCCGAGGCCCGAAAGAGCGCCGACGGCACCTCGTTCACGCTTGAACCTCATACTAGCATCACCTCAACGCTCCCGGAGAGCGATGCGCCGTTCGGCCTGGTCTGCAAGATTTGGCCCGCCGATGTCGACCTGCTGTTGGTCGCAGTGCCGCTGATTGACAGGGCTAACGGCGACCACCTGCATGTCGGCGATATCGAGCTACTGGTCGTCGATAGAAAGAGCCTGCGGGTGCGCCAGCGCCTGCTCCAGCCTGGACTGATGACCGATGACGCGATTGTCATCGAGAAGGTGGAATTCGACACCGGCCGTTATGCACTGGCCCCTGAGGTCACCGCCTTCGGCCTGCGCATCGAAATGGCAAACCATTCGCAGGCCACTCCCTTCACTGAAACCGACCTGCGGCTCTACGCCCTTGCCGACGATGCGCTTCGCTTGGTGCTCGACGGCCTCGTGGTGGCCGGCCATGGCGGCGATAGCGATGCCAGTTGCGCCGGATCGTTTCATTCCAGCCAGGTCAGCCTGGCGATGAGCCCGGCGCGCCATCATGGCTATCACGATATCACCGCGGTCGAGCGGACGGATACCGACAATCCCTCCCCCGACAAGGATGGCGAATGCCATTCCCATCCCGGCAAGGCTGTGAAGCGGACCTACCGGCTGCATTATGACGGCAGCCGCTATCCGGTTCCCGCGGCACTCAAGGTGATGGGGTTGTAACGCCGCCGCACACATCCCTGCCTTGGTTCGTCAATGTGATCAATTCCAGTTGAATGGGTATCGACCATTAATTCTCTCGTGGTAGGAGGCGCTCAAGGGGGCTCTTCCCAAAGGAGCTGATGATTTGTGGTGGTCAAGATTCAAAAGGGGTTTTGCAGGAACGTGGGACGACAGACTTGACGGGCTATTCTCCGCAAAGGTCGACTACGCCGGAAAATCCATTCTCGATGTTGGCTGCAATATGGGTGTTGTCGCCTATGAGATATCCAAGCTGAGACCCAGCTCGATCCATGGGATCGACATTGCCAAGCCGCATATCGAGACTGCAAAAATGTTATTGAGTGGCTCCCCGGTACATGCCAGGTTCGATCGCCTAAACCTCGGCAGCCGGCGCCTCGGCAATATCCTTCTACCGAAATACGATATCGTCCTGCTGCTGGCCGTCTACCAGCACATGCAGCGCAACATCGGCCCAGGCAAGGCGCGAAGGGTGCTTTCCAATATTGTGAGGCGCACCTCAAACGTTGTTGCCCGCGTTCCGCCTGGAACGGATGGCGAATTTATCGACACGCTTTCTGACGAGGGTTTCCAGGTTAGGAGCACTCACACGTCGCCTCTTGGTAGTCATGTGCTGGTGCTTGAGAAACCCACCCTAGGAAATCCGCAGCCATAAGATTTCGCATCGCCAGTGGGAATCTGCCCCACTAACATCCCATGTGTCAGCAGCGGCGCCGACCCGCTGCTGACTGCAACTCGGCCCGGGAACGCCCATTCGCCGGGAGAAGCATGTCGCGGCTGCGGTGTTCCCTGCCACTGCCTTAACAGACTGGCGCCCGTTGGCGTAGGTGACGAAGACGAGTTTGGCCGCCACGGCGAGAGCACTGCCCGTCCCGCCTGCGGTCAGCGCGCCGCCGGTGTTGAAATTCAGCCATGTGCGCTATCAGCTCGCAGGCGCCCGTCCAGCGCTCTGGCTCAGGGCGCCGGGCGAGTGAACAGGGTTCGGAATAGCTCCTCAGCACGCCGCAGTCCTTCATCTGTCAGAACCACTGACTTCGCCTTGTTTGCCGGATTCGCGATCAGCCCCTTCTCGTGCAAGCGATCCAGAGCATTCCAATCCAACCCCTTCCAGGCGCGCCTCTCTTCATGCAGCGTCAGCCAAAGCAGGCCCATAACGGCATCGTCGATCTTGTCGGTGTCGATCTCCATGCAAGCAGTTTAACACGCGAAAGCGCCGCTGCACGATCCACACCGGATGGTTGCTCCCTGCCACGAGCGTTCGCCTGAAAACAAGTGCCTCACTCAGGCGTCGCATCCGCGACGGCGTCATTGGGGGGCGACGAGCCGGGAACGGGATTGGAGTTCATCATGATGCCTAAGCGGCCGTAGCAGCGTTGCCGCTGGCAATGAAATGCGGATTGGCGAAATCCTCGTCGTCGCTCTGGTTGCGCTGCAGGCGAGCGGCTGACCGTCCAGCGTACGCGTCATGCCGCCGGCAGCGCGCAGTACCACGTCACCCGCCGTAGGGTCCCATTCCATAGTGCGGCCGAAGCGCGGATACGTTTTGCGGGACGCTTTCTTTTCCGACCCGCTCTCCGACCGCAGAAGTCTCAACCTTGCCAGAGGTGAATTTTTGACCCCTGAGCGGTTAATCGCGGAGCGCATTCCGGGCCACAACCGACTTTGCGACATCCCTTCACTGATTCACTGCCCGTCCAGCGCCAGAATGCGAAATCCGCTGTGAGGGTCGGGGCTTCGCAACAACCGCTCAAGGTCGTTCCGAATTGCAGGGCTGACGTGTTTTCATCGAGCCAAGACTGACTCTGGTACCTTGCCGGGAATGAGCTATAGTTCACATACTAAGACGGCCGGGCGCTTGCACAATGGCTGGACTGGGTGAACAGATTGCGCGTCAGCAGCGCACCATGGGACCGCTCCTGGTGGCGGCAGTGGTCATCGGCCTTGTCGGTCTGCCCGTCGCAGCCTGGCTCGACCTCCGAGACCTGTCGGAACGGATGCTGCGCAGGCAAGCCAGCGAAATCAGCCGCATCATCGACGAAATGCGCGGATTCTACGGCAGCGACGTCGTGGGACGCGTGCTGCAAGCTAACGGCGCCGTGACTGCGACGCACAACTACCGGGACGTCCCAGGCGCGATCCCTATTCCAGCAACCCTCTCGATCGAACTCGGCAAGCGCATCAGCGCTCACGACGGCTCGGTCAAATATCGGTTCGTCTCGGATCTGCCTTTCAAAGGTCGCGCGCCCCACCAGCTCGATGCGTTCGAGCGGAATGCAATCTTGGCTTTGCGCGCCAACCCGAAGGAGCCGATCATCGAGGTCTCGGGCTCACTGTTTGACCGGCAGGTCCGCGCCGCGGCCCCTGTTGTAATGGGACAAGTGTGCGTGACCTGCCATAACTCACACCCGGACAGCCCCAAGACGGACTGGAAGGTAGGGGATGTCCGAGGGATCCAGGAGATATCAATCAATCAGCCTATCGCTGCGAACGTGCTGACCTTCAAGTATCTGCTCCTATATTTCGGTTTCGCGGCGGCGGCGGGCCTGACGTTCATTCTCCTGCAGCGT
This sequence comes from Mesorhizobium sp. M0590, assembly GCF_040320905.1. Taxonomy (NCBI): domain Bacteria; kingdom Pseudomonadati; phylum Pseudomonadota; class Alphaproteobacteria; order Hyphomicrobiales; family Phyllobacteriaceae; genus Mesorhizobium; species Mesorhizobium sp. M0590. The sequence continues at coordinate 160,397 of NZ_JAMYQN010000014.1, read as the reverse complement.
CGGCAGTCCGCGTTGATTCAGGGCATCAACAAGGAGCTTTCGGAGGCAAACGACTTCCTGGCCGCGATTTCATTGAAGATCGCCAAATACCTTTCGCCTCAAATCTACAAAAGCATCTTCAGCGGCCAGAAGGACGTCACCATCGCGACCGAGCGCAAGAAGCTCACGATCTTTTTCTCCGACGTCAAGGATTTCACCGCGATCGTGGAACGGCTCCAGCCTGAGGACCTGACGCTTCTCCTCAACGAGTACTTCACCGAGATGTCGACGATCGCGCTCAAACACGGCGGCACCGTCGACAAGTTCATCGGCGACGCGCTTCTTGTGTTCTTCGGAGACCCCGAGACGCAAGGCGTCGAGGAAGACGCGAGAGCCTGCTTGCGCATGGCTGTCGACATGCAGCGTCGGCTGGAGCAGTTGAACAGGGTGTGGCATGACCGCGGAGTTGAACGGCCCTTCCGAGCTCGCATGGGCATCAACACGGGCTATTGCAATGTTGGGAACTTCGGTTCCGACGATCGGATGGACTACACGATCATTGGAGCCGAGGCGAACTTGGCGGCCCGGCTGCAGTCGATTGCCGAGCCCGGCGGCATCTGCCTCAGCTATGAGACTTACGCGCTCGTGCGCGACCTTGTCCGGGCGCGTCCATTAGCACCGATTGCCATGAAGGGGATCAGCCGGGAGGTTGTCCCCTACGAAGTCGAGGGCCTCCTGGGTGAACTCGCCCAGCGCCCTCAGGTCATCAGCGAGCATGCGACTGGTCTCGACTTGTTCCTCGATGTTGAGGCAATCGACGAGAACGGGGTGGAGCGGGCGAAGAAACGACTTTCGGAGGCGCTCCTGGCCTTAACCATCCGAAGCAAGCCCGCCGCATTTTAGGCTCTTGAACGTGATCCAATCTGGACCGTGGCCAGCCAAGTAAAGTCCGGTTCAACACCGTTCAGCCGCGCCGGGTCCCGGCCAGGAGTTCGCGCGCATCATCCTCGTTGGTCATCAGCGCCGTCAGGGCCGAGGCGTCGATGAACATCAGTCATTCTCGTACAGGCTGTCGCGAAACGCCTTGTCGGCGGGCCTGCCGTGATCAGGCTTGCCCCGGGCTCGCAGATCACGGCAGAACCTGACGCCGATCTCTACGAGGGACGGTCTAGCCTGTTCGCGCTCAAGCTCATGCTTGAGCGCGGCATGGACGGCCTCTGTCAGACCAGTCCTTTTAAGTGCGGCGACCCGGCGGGCCAGTGCGTCGGTCTCGGGATTTTTGATGTGGAACGCCATGACTCGCTCGTATAGCCGTTCAAGTGCATCGGTATATAGCACACCGTGTGAAGGTCCGGGGAGCGTCGACCGGAAGGGTCACCAACGGAATCGGCCACGCCAACCGACCGAGTTGGCGGCTGCGCCTCGCTTGCCGCAGGCTGGATGGGGACCGTAACCCTGTTGTTTACAGACCCCGAGCATATCTGATCGGTAAGCGATCGTTTCCGGATACCTTTCGGGAGTGGCCGCGATCTGTGAGGTTGCCGATCCTGTATTGGGATTGGAGATCGGCTTGGGTCTGGACTTGACCGGTGCTTGACGAGCCGCTGGCTGAGATCGCCGGTCTGCTCGATATCACGGTCGATGCCATGACGGGGCGAATCTCCTGCTGCTCCGCTGACTCGACGTTATATCAGGGGGCGCTAATTATCGGTCCTCGGGTCAAAAACCTTAGAAGGCCGACATGCTGAAACCATCGTGGAACAACGCTCGAGGAAGCCGACTTCTATCTCTTTTTCGCAGCTATGCTGATCGTATCACAACGCGGCGGGTCACACGCAAACTTGATTCGTACGGAGATTGGCTGAGAGCCCTCACCCTGACACTCCTCCCGACGAGGAAGGCTCATCACTGCAATGCTTGCGATCGCGGTGTGGCGGCTTTTTACCGTTTCGGGCGATACACGCTTATTTGCCCGCTTTGTCATGCCCTGGATCGTGAGCGGTTTTTGATTTGTGCTCTAGACCGTAAGCTTCTCGGGCTTCCGGCGGGACCGCTTAGAATTCTCCAGATTGCGCCGAGCGAGAAGGGGCTTTCAAAGAGACTATCTCAGGCGGGCAACCTCATTAAAGGCGATATCGAGCCCGGACGGTACGGCCCCGATACCGTGCAGGTTGACCTAATGAACATGAACGGCACCAGCGATCTCGATATTGTCGTCTTGTGTCATGTCATGGAGCACGTCCCTGACGATCGGCATGTTTTTCGGCAAGTTTGGTCATCCCTTAAGCCTCGAGGACAGGTCTGGATCCAAGTACCGCTTATCTATCGTCAAACGCTCGAAGCGACGCCATCCATGTCACGGAGCGAGCGCGACGAGCGCTTCGGCGGATCAGATCACGCGCGAGCCTACGGACCCGATATCAAGGAGCGTATCGAGGACGTGGGTTTTACGGTCGCTCGAATACATTCAGACCGTATACCTGCCGCCGATCGCGAGCGTCTTGGGCTTCTCCCCGATACTCTCTTTATCGCCGAACGGCCCGAGCAACACAATTCGGATTGAGAGCGCGAAGTTCCCGACGCCATCCTTGGTGGCGATCATCGCTACTGTGGGCAAGCGCATCGCGGATCGCGTCACGCTGCACATTCCGACAGCCAATTTCCCTATTCGATCATCGATCCGAGAAGCTCTGATCGCGGCCAGCAGTTAGTGTCACACCGTCACACCTGCGCTTTCACACCGGTCTGGAACTGCGCTTACCGGAGGCGATAGGTCGTGCATCCGAAGAACGCCGGTCAGGTCTGACGCGGTCCTTTGGTTTGCGCAACCAAGGTCTATGGGGATTGAGCAGCCTTGCCGCTGGCGATAAAATGCGGATTGGCGAAATCCTCGTCATCGCTCTGGTTGCGCTTGCCGTAAGCGAGCGGCTCGCCATCCAGCGTGCGCGTCATGCCGCCGGCAGCGCGTAGCACCGCATCGCCCGCGGCCGTATCCCACTCCATGGTGCGGCCGAAGCGTGGATACACGTCCGCCTCGGCGCCGGCGACGAGACAGAATTTCAGCGACGAGCCGACCGAGACGATCTCGGCGGCGCCAAGCGCGCGGATATAGGCGTCGGTTTCCGGCGTGTTGTGGGAGCGGCTGGCAACGACGGTCAGCGGCACCATACCGGCCCTTGCCGAAATCGGCTGGCGATCGACGATCTCGTAGTCGTCATTGATCTCGATCGTTTCCGCTTTGCCCGGCCGGCCGGAAAAGAAGCGGCCGGTGCAAGGCGCGAAGACGACGCCGATCTCGGGCACGCCATGGCGAACCAGCGCGATGTTGACAGTGAAATCGGTGCGGCGGTTGACGAATTCCTTGGTGCCGTCGAGCGGATCGATCAGGAAAAAGGCGTCGCCGAGATCCGGCGCCATGATGCCGGCAGAGGCTTCCTCCTCTGCCACGCATGGAATCTCTGGAAATGCGGCGCGTAGCCCGGCAAGGATGATCTTTTCGCTCTCGCGATCCGCCTCCGTCACTGGCGAACTGTCCGACTTGCTGTCGACCGCACAGCCGACACGAAAGACACGCATCACCTCGCGCCCTGCCGCCAAGGCAAGGTGCTCGAAGACGGCGAGCATCGCTTCGTCGTCAGATACCGCCGCCGCTATCATATTGGTCTTCGGCAATGTCGCGCTCTATCAGCCAGTGTTCCAGGGCGTCCACCATCTCCTCGGCGGATTTGCCGAGTGTCTTGAGATGGATTTCGGGCTTTTCCGGCACCTCATACGGTGAATCGACGCCGGTGAAATTCTTGATCTCGCCATTCAACGCCCGCGCATAAAGGCCCTTCGGATCGCGCCTGGCGCATTCCTCGAAGGGTGTGTCGACAAACACCTCGACGAATTCGCCGTCGGCCATCAATTCGCGCGCCATGCGCCGCTCGGCGCTGAACGGCGAAATGAACGACACGATGACGATCAGCCCGGCGTCGGCCATCAGGCGCGCGACTTCGGCGACGCGGCGAATGTTTTCGACACGATCGGCGTCGGTGAAGCCGAGATCGCGGTTGAGGCCGTGACGGACGTTGTCGCCATCCAGAATGTACGTATGGCGTCCAGTGGCGAACAGCTTCTTTTCGAACAGATTGGCGATGGTCGACTTGCCCGAGCCCGAAAGCCCGGTGAACCAGAACACGGCCGGCCGCTGGTTTTTCATATCGGCGCGGGCGCGCTTGCCGACATCGAGCGACTGCCAGTGGATGTTTTCGGCGCGGCGCAGCGAATGCAGGATCATGCCGGCGCCGACCGTGGCGTTGGTGATGCGGTCGATCAGGATGAAGGCGCCGGTGGTGCGGTTTTCGGCAAACGGATCGAAGGCGATCGGCGACCGCGTCGAGATGTTGCAGATGCCGACTTCGTTCATTTCAAGCGACTTGGCCGCCTCATGGGCAAAGTCGTTGACGTTGACGCGGTATTTCAGGTCGGTGACGGTGGCGCTGGTCTGGTCGGTTTCGGTGCGCAGGATGTAAGAGCGGCCAGGCAGCAGCGCATGTTCGTCGAACCACACGATGTTGGCGGTGAACTGGTCAGCGACCTGCGGCCGCGCTGCCGGCGATACCAGCATATTGCCGCGCGAGACTTCCACCTCGTCATCGAGGACAAGAGTGATGGCCTGGCCGGCAATAGCCTGCTGAAGATCGCCGCCATGCGAAACGATGCGCCTGACGTGCGAGGATTTGCCGGATTTCGCGACGACCACCTCGTCGCCCGGCGCAACCGATCCGGACGCTATGGTGCCGGCGAAGCCGCGAAAATCGAGGTTTGGACGGTTCACATATTGGACGGGAAACCGGAACGGCAGTTCGACCGCGGCCTCGTCGACCGAGACCGTTTCGAGATGTTCGATCAGCGTCGGGCCGGAATACCAGTCCGTCCTATCGGAACGGCCGGTAACATTGTCGCCATAACGGGCCGACATCGGAATGGGCACGATCGTCTGGAAGCCGAGTTCACGTGAGAACTGTGCGTAATCCGCGACGATCCGTTCAAAAACCGCCTCGTCGAAGCCGACAAGATCGATCTTGTTGACGGCGAGCACAATGTGGCGGATGCCAAGCAGCGAGGCAATGATCGAATGCCGCCTGGTCTGACGCAGCACGCCCTGGCGGGCATCGATCAGTACGATGGCGAGATCCGCCGTCGATGCACCCGTCGCCATGTTACGCGTGTATTGTTCGTGGCCGGGCGTGTCGGCGACGATGAACTTGCGCTTTGGCGTGGCGAAGAAGCGATAGGCGACGTCGATGGTGATGCCTTGCTCGCGCTCGGCCTCGAGGCCGTCGACCAGCAGCGCGAAGTCGACGTCGTCGCCGGTGGTGCCGTGCTTGCGCGAATCGCGCTCGAGCGTGGCCAGCTGGTCCTCGAAAATCTGCTTGGTATCGGAAAGCAGACGCCCGATCAGCGTCGACTTGCCGTCGTCGACCGAGCCGCAGGTCAGGAAGCGCAGCAGCGACTTTCGTTCCTGCGCCGCCAGATAGTCACGGACGCCGTCGGTTGGGGCGAGGCTCTTGGCCATGATGTGGCGCATACTCAGAAATACCCCTCGCGCTTCTTCTTTTCCATTGAGCCGGCTTCGTCGCGGTCGATCAGGCGACCTTGCCGCTCGGAAGTGCGCGCCGTGAGCATTTCGCCGACTATCGCTTCCAGAGTGTCGGCTTCCGAGTCGATCGCGCCGGTCAGCGGATAGCAGCCGAGCGTGCGGAACCGCACCATCCGGTTTTCCACTGTTTCGCCGGGCCGCAGCTGCATGCGCTCGTCATCCCTCAGGATGAGCATGCCGTCGCGCTCGACGACCGGCCGCTCCTTGGCCAGATACAGCGGCACGATCGGGATGTCTTCCTGGAGAATGTATTGCCAGATGTCGAGCTCGGTCCAGTTCGACAGTGGAAACACCCTGATCGATTCGCCGGCAGCGATGCGGGTGTTGAAAATCTTCCACATCTCCGGCCGCTGGTTCTTCGGATCCCAGACGTGCTGGGCATTGCGGAACGAAAAGATCCGCTCCTTGGCGCGCGACTTCTCCTCGTCGCGACGGGCGCCGCCGAAGGCTGCGTCAAACCCGTATTTGTCGAGCGCCTGGCGCAGCGCCACCGTCTTCATCACATGCGTGTGGGTGTTTGAGCCGTGGTCGAAAGGGTTGATGTTGTCGCGCACACCGTCTTCATTGACATGGACCAGGAGGTCGAAGCCGAGCTTTTGCTGCATCTGGTCGCGAAAGGCGATCATCTCGCGGAATTTCCAGGTCGTGTCGACATGGAGAAAGGGAAAGGGCGGCTTGGCCGGATAGAATGCTTTCATGGCCAGGTGCATGAGCACGGACGAATCCTTGCCGACCGAATAGAGCATCACCGGCTTGGCGAAAGCCGCGGCCACCTCGCGAAAAATATGGATGGATTCGGCCTCAAGCCGCTGAAGGTGCGTAAGTGCGATGTTCATGGACTGCGAGCGTTCTTTCGTACCGATCCACGGAAGGGCCTGCATCGGAGGCGACCTTCAGCCGCCCGATTCAAACTGCACTTCCGGACAATCTATTCTCGTGCGGGCGTTCTAGCAGATCGTTCCTGCCCAGAACAATGCAAGACAAGCCAGCGGCCGAATGGTTCGGGAATGAATTTTCCATGCAGATGGGTAAACTGGGAAATTTCTGCTCAGCGAGCCGGGGCATGCTGAAGGGGCGGGGAAATATTGCCTGGACCGTTGAAGGCGACTGTAAGGCCGCTGATCTGCTGATCTGGTTATGGCACGCTCCAAGAGCCAAGAGCCGGCACCGGCTTTGGTGTGTCGCCTTTGGCTCGGTCGAAACCATCCCAGCCGCTAATCTTCGCAAAGGCAGAGGGGGCGTGTCGAAAAGCGATTTCGCTGCCCCAATCTTCCAACACTGGCCCGCAATTGCGAATCTGATCTGCCGGTGGCCGCGATGAGAGTTGAGGATTACGCTTATTTGCGGGTCACTATCAGGCCGGTCGAGCCCTGCAGCAACTGGGGTAGCAGCGGGCGATTAATGATTAATGATTAATGGCTAGGGCAAGCTCGAGTTCACCTTCGGCCTGATCGAGGCGGGTCAGGTCAGGAGGAACGACGAGATCGGATGGCCGCCAGCGCCGGAGCGATCGTTCCGAATTCGCCAGACCGGATCACCGGGGCGACTGCAGTGAGCTTGAATTCTGCATGCAGCTGGGCAGGCTCGACCAAGCTTCTGACTACTTGGGCCGTCGCCTTACAACGACATGCCTCACGCAGCCCCCTTGCGCACTTCGCCAAGTCGCTCGCCGGCATAGCGGTCGTGACGGATCGGCCCCCACCACCATTCGTTCTGGAGATACCAATCGACCGTCCTGGCGAGACTGCCATCGAAGCTTTCGCGCGGCGCCCAGCCGAGATCGCCCCGGATCTTTGAGACGTCGATCGCATAGCGACGGTCATGGCCCGGACGGTCAGGGACGAAGGCAATCAGGTCACTATGCCGCCGGCCGCCGGGCCGTGGCCGTCTGTTGTCGAGAATGTCACAAATCGCCTCGACCACCGCGAGGTTGGTGCGCTCCGAGCCACCTCCGACATTGTAGCTCTCGCCCACTGAACCTCGCGTCGCGACCATGTCCAAGGCTCGTGCATGATCGTCGACGAAAAGCCAGTCGCGCACACTGCTGCCCCTGCCGTAGATCGGCAGCGTTTTCTCGTCGATCGCATTCAAAATTACGAGCGGGATCAATTTTTCGGGAAACTGGAAAGGACCGTAATTGTTCGAGCAGTTCGACACCAAGACTGGCAGGCCGTAAGTTTTGTACCATGCGCGCACCAGGTGATCGGATGCAGCTTTTGACGCCGAATAGGGCGAGGATGGTGCATAGGGTGTCTGTTCGGTGAAGACACTGCCGTCGAAGGGTAGATCGCCGAACACTTCATCGGTCGAAACCTGGAGGAAGCGAAACCGGCGTCTTTTCTCGCTGGGGAGTCCGCGCCAATATTCCAGCGCCGAATTCAGCGTTTGATAGGTTCCAACTATGTTGGTCTCGATGAAGGCAGCAGGTCCAACGATCGACCGGTCGACGTGGCTTTCGGCGGCCAGATGTATGACAATGTCGATTTCATCGCGATTTAGTACGTCTAGAATCGCCCTCGCGTCACAAATGTCGGCGTATTCGAATCTGTAATTATAGGCGTTTTCTATCGATCTAAGTGAAGCGAGATTTCCAGCATAGGTAAGCTTGTCGAGATTGGTCACACGATGGGCCGGATTGCTGCACAAATGCCGGCAGACTGCCGAGCCGATAAAGCCGGCCCCCCCGGTTACGAGAAAGTTCATGCCACCCTCCTAATGCAATCGCAAGCCGCTCATGCGAACAGCTCGGTGAATACCGTCGACGCCTCGACGTCATTCAAAATTAGAACTCCGCCAGCCATCACGGGCCATCCGACGCGGATGGCAGGGTCCTCGATGAAACAGCTTGCTCGCAATGCTTCGGCAAATAGGTATCGGCGACATCCATAGGGCGAGGGCGAGGGCGAGGGCGAGGAAACCGTGCGCAAAGAGTTTCCGCACCCAGGATTTGATTGCCCTTTCCGCGGAAATCTGTCGTGCCATCCGTTTTCCGAATGTTTTGAGCTGCGTCCATACCGACCGCACGGTCAAGCACATCGCTTCGGACGACACGCGACTGCATGTCCTGAGCATGTGGTGGAAATTGATGGCAAAGCTCCCTCAACACATCTGTGGTGGCGAACAGGAGTGATGGGCCTAGACCAAACAGCGTTCAGGCCCAAGTCTGAAAACCGTTCTCGTTGTACGTTTTGGCGAAGAAGCCCCGAGCACCCCGAATCATTTCTGCACGATTTCCAGCATGCCTTCGAGACCGAGTGGTCTGATCCCAAGCAGCGAGGAAACCGACGGCTGACTGCAGTCGAGCATCGCTAAAGCGATGCGGCCGTAGGTGGTGACATCCTCGAAGGTGGTGACATCCTCGAACCTTCTAAAGGAACAAACAGCTTGTCACCATTGTGGTCGATCTCGATCACCTCACTTTTGCGGCTCAAACGTTCCGCAAAACCTTTGTGGAAGATGATGGCGTTCATATAGGCAAAGGTCATCGCCAGCGCCTCGGTTCGCAGCGGGTAGTCAACCAACGAGTGAATGAGAAGAAAAGATACTGAGAGAAATGCCGCCTTCTGAAGAGAATCGCGGCGAGCCCTAATCAATGCTGCCAAAAGCAAGATAAAGTATCCTATCATCAGAGCAATAGCAGGCATCCCACCTTCAAAGGCTATCTCAAGGTAATCGTTGTGGGCATGGTTCACATAGTTCTTGAAAATCATGCCTTCCCTCTCGTATATTTGATAAGCCTGCTGAAAGTTGCCGAAACCGACACCTGTCGCCCAATTTCCCTTGATTCCCTCTATTGTGGTGCGGGCAAATTCTCCTCGCCCGAATGCCGGATCGACCACTTCTGCATCGATCTTAGTCCAAGCGCCTATCGTGTAGGCCGAAAGCCCTATGAAAATCAGGAGAATACTAAATCCACTCACTCTGGAACGAGCTGAAAGAAAGATGACGGACAATACGGTTATCGCCAGTCCAATCAGAACACCAGCGCGGGAGCCGGCTGCCAAAAGAAGCAGCAAAAGCGCTATCAAGCCGAAGGATCCGGACAGAAGATGTCCGCGGAACAGACCGTAGTAGACAACGAAGGGAATAGTCACAAAAAGCAAAGCCGAAAAATGATTCACATTGGCAAAAAGCCCGGCATTAATCGTAAAGGGCAACAGCCCGACAATAGCGATGTCATCAGAGAGCGAATATTGAATCGCCCCAGCCAAACCATTGCAGACGACGCCTGTGAAAAAGAACGGAAGAAGCGCGCCGACCTGGTCAGCACGCAGACGCAATATGGCTAGAAAAAACGCCACTGCGGCCAAAAGGTAAAGCAGACATTCAACCGTGCGGCCAACCCCTAGGCTAATGAAGCGAAATCGGTTTTCTCCAACCCAAGGATCTCCGAGCAGCGGCTCTGGCCGCAACCCGTCGAATATGGCCGCAGGCAGTGGCACGATTTGTAGAACAGTCAACCCCACGGCGAAAGCCAACATCCACAGAACCGAACGGGGGCTTTTTTGGCCAGCGGTTTGGGTGAAGACGGCCGCCGCCGCGATAATTGCAGCGACTTCCATCAGAGTGTCCGTGTAAAGGCCGCTCGCAGTCCCACCGCCGATCAGCAGTGACATGCACAACACCGATCCGAGAAGATATTTATCCCATTCCGACGACCGGTCGTTCAAGATGGAACTCTCTCGATGCTCAACTGGTGCATTATCAATGTACCGACATATCGAAACCGCCAGCTCTCGGCAATGGCGGCAGTCTGCAGCCTCAGCAACTGCAATGGGCACGCAGCCGGTCCGACCGAGAAATCCCGGCTCAGCTTTTGACGATTATACGTTCCCTCCGGAATGTTGAATCGCGCTATTTCTCCCGCCGGGTCAACACATCTGATCGACCAGAACAAATCCTTTGGAAGCTTAAGATTCCTTGCCGAGGCAGTCAGCGAAATCTTGTAGGAGCCGGGCGGCAGCGCAACGTATTGCTCAAGAGCTATGCCCTTGACCGGCGTATTCAAGAAGCGGACCGTCGCCCCGCCCTCACCCTCCACAGCATGTTGGGATGTCGCAAATGTAACTTCCAACCCCGACTGATCGCGGAGTTGCCAGTCGAAAGGCCTGCCGCTCGCCAGCGGTTCGAACGTGCCATTGAAAATGTACCCCCCCAACTTCCGCTCTTGATCAGAGAGGCTGAATAAAAACAGCCGATAAGCTGGTTCATATTTCTTTTGAAGGATGTAGCCACTGATCACAGTGGACAGTTCGCTCGGCTTCGGCGGTGCCGTTGACCCGAGCAAATCGAGCAGAAGCCGATTTGCGAAATCGAGTCCCTCGGGAGTTTTGCTAAGAGTCGCGAATAGCCTGGCTCTCCAGGGCGCCTCGGCCCGAATGGCCGTCAGCACGGCTTGGTATCCATCAGGATCTGAGAGAATTGCCGGCAAGGCATCAGCGACCGCTGAAAACTGGTCCGGCCATCGCCGCAGCAAAATATCGATCTCGCCAACGGCCTTTGACAAGTCAGCCGTTTCGACCGCGCGGGTAATGGATCTCTGCAGCGCATGGATTTCTGTCTTGGACAGTTTTCTTGCTTGGTCAAAGAGTGCATAGGCCCCGTCTTTTTCGCCTTGCCGGTATTTGATTTCACCGATCAGGCTGTACAGACGCGCATCCGCCAGATTAAAAGCGAGCGCGCCTCTGGCCCTGTCAAGCGATGAATCAAGATCGGAAGCGTTTTTCGTATCGTTCAGGTCACTGGTGATTTCAGCTATCAATGCGTCGACGTTGAACGGATCCAGCGCAAGAGAAAGAGCCGGTGTTTCTGTTTCAAGAAATCGACTTAGCCCGATCGAGGAAGCCACCAACACTAGAACGGACGCGACGAACCAAACGACTGAATGTCGGAGACTTTGCATAAGCGGGCTGGCTTGCTCCATCATCGACTTTGCCCTCAATCTTTGGAGTACTCGTCTCCGTGCCGTAGTTGTAATACTGATAGTTCATGTATTTGTAGGCGTAGTTGTAGTCGAACTTGTTCACCGCAAACTTTGACATCGCGGCTCCGACCACGTTCGCGCCAGCAGCCCGCAGGCGCTTCAACGCGGTCTTGGCCGACTTGCGCGTCACCTGATTTGTCGAGATGACCATCAACGTGCCCTCGGCGAGCCGGCTCAGAATAGGAGCATCCGAAAGGCCGACGATCGGCGGCGCGTCGATGATGACAAGATCGAAGCGCTTACCGAGATTGGTTATGATCAGAGCCATCTTCGGTGAAGAGAGCAGATCCGCAGGATTTGGAGGGATCGTTCCAGAAGTTAGAACGGTCACATTGGGGTATTTCGTCGCCCTGAAGATGCTAGCGAGATCGTCCTTGCGAACGGTGTTTGTCAGCAGATTGCTCAGCCCAATCGTGTTGTCCAGACCAAATAGGCGATGAAGGTTCGGTTTTCGAAGATCGCCGTCGACAATGAGAACTCTTGCGCCGAGCGATGCAAAATCCTGCCCGAGCTTGAACGACGTGGTCGACTTACCTTCCGAAGGCTCAGAACTCGTGACGACCAGCGACCGTGGCGCGCCTTCCGCGCCGGAGAATTGCAACGAGGTCCGAAGCGAGCGGTAGGCCTCCGACAGTCCGGATTTCTGATCGGCGATACTGGCCATGAGTTCCCGCTCATCGACGAGCGGCAAGATGCCGAGCATCGCTAGGCCCAGCTCCTTTTCAACCTGCTCGGGATTGGTGAAGGTGTTATTCATCAGCTCGATGACATAGATAACGGAGGCGCTCAAAACCATGAAAAGTGCGAGGGCGATCGCAACGTTTATGGTCAAGCGCGGAGAATAAGGGCGATCAGGTACGGTTGCGAAATCTACGATCGCGGCACTTTGCGTCTTGAGCTCAGAGCTGACACCAACCTCATTCAGCTTGGCAATAAGATTGTCATATTGCGACCGGTTCGAATCGACCTCGCGCTTCAGGATTGTATATTTGATGTTCTTGTCGTTGAAGATAACCTGCTGTTTTTCCATCTCAGCAAGTTTGGCCTTCAGATCGGCCTCCTTGTTCTGCGCCTCCTGATATTTCAGCCGCAGTGAATCCGTTATGGCAAGCACGCCGTTGTTATAGAGGCGTTGCAACTCCTTGATCTGTGACTGAAGCTGCTGCATTTCGGGAAAGCCGGGCTTAAGAATGCCCAGCTTCTGCTGGTACTGGCTGGTCAAATCTGCCAGCTTTTCACTGAGTTTCTGCAGACCTTCGCTTTCCAGAACGGGCGCCAAGCTCGAACCGCGGCCTTTATCTACCTGGTCCACTACCCGCCCTGCATCGAGACGGTCCTGGATCGCAGTCGCTAGGGCGGTGTTCAGCGCCTCGATGTTCGACCCTATCAGCGACTTGTCGTCACCGGTTATTGTGATGCCGGCATCCTTCGCATAAGCGACCAGATCCTCTTCCGATTTCTGGAGCTTTTGCTTCACCTGCAGAACCTGCTCCTGGATGAATTGCCTTGCCAGATCAGAGGTCTCGCCGGTTTGATCGAGGCGTTGATCAATAAAGCTTTGGGCGACCTGGTTGGCGACATCGCTCGCATATTTTGCATTTTGATCGACGAACGTGATCGACAGCAGACTTGTGTTGGTGACTAGACTAACCGTGAGGTCATCAAGAACGCGTTTGATTGCGATGTTCTCACGTTTCTCCGGCGTCGTTTCTTCAACAGAAGGCGTCTTTGAGATTCCGAAAGCACGATAGAAAATATTGCTGAGCGAGAAACTCGGCGTCGGAAAGAGGAAGTCTGGCTTTTCGCCAAGTCCCAATTGAAACACCACACGCTGCGCCAGTGCGCGGCTCTTCAACTTCTCACGGGCAGTCAGAAATGCCCGTATGTCGGCGTTTTCAGAAACCACCTCGATGTCCTGGAAGACCTTGGCCGAGGGAACCACTACCTCCAACTGCGTTGTTGCCTGATATTTCGGCGTCTGCATCATCGTAACAATGACGCCGGCAATTAGTCCGGCTGCCGCCATCATTGCGATCAGCCAGCGGTATTGGACGACGTAAAAGAGCAGCTTGAGCGGATTGAAGCCCTGTTCCTGCTCCGAATAGTCGCGACCGTAAGGGCTATAATTCTGCGCACCGTCATAATACAGGTCGGCGGAGAGGGCCTGACCGTGTCCTGGACCTGCTATTTGATGCTGCCTGTTGCGATCGAGCATGGTCGGAGGTTATCCTAAATTCGTCTAGATTTTGACTGGCCGTGAATCACAAGCCTGGAACCACAGCAAGCCGAGCTGCACTTGACGCGACACCGAGGGCGTCCTTGAGATTGTTCATCGCAATTTTCGATTTCGAGGCGAAGACCACAATCTTGTCGCCGCCATAGATGCGTGGATTGCGGCTTTTGCCACCACGAATCTCCTCAACGTTGTAGTTAGCAACCAATGTGTTTGGGCCGATATTGCGATAGATAAAGACCTTTTTTGCATCCCCAACGGTGTTGAATCCTCCAGCAAGTGCGATCGCATCGATGAGAGAAGAATTGCTCGTCACCGGATAAATACCGGCTTTGTTGACTTCGCCGTCGACGGTTATGCGTTGTCCAATCGATTCCTTTACGAAAATCGTCACGTCAGGTGACTGCAGGTATTTGGCGCCATAGGTGGTCTCGATCTCCTGCTCCAGCTGACGGACGGTCTTTCCTGCCGCGGTAATGGTGCCGATAAGCGGAAGCGATATCTGGCCACCAGAGTCGACTTGAACCGTTCTGTTTAAATTGTCGACCTGAAACACATTTACCTCGAGCACATCGTTCGGAGACAGAGGCTGCTCGCTGCCGTTCTGTGTGTTTTGCGGCGCAGGCAGTTCCTTCACCACCCGCAGAGCGCCGCCGCCTGAAAGTGGCGTGGACGACGATGTCAGTTGAAGCGCATCAACGGACGAGGATGGTGTTGTCGCCGAAGTGCTCGTGCATGCCGACGTTGCGAGTGAAACGAGCAAGACGAATACCGCACCCATATGGCTTCGTGCAAAACGAAAAATGCCCATCACGCTGTCCCGCCTTTGAACAACCGGCCAAATCCGCCAAACCGGCCGCCGTTGCCGGCGTTTGGCTTTGTCGGACGTGCTTTTCCGACCGGCTCGATGGGCCGGTTCGCCAATATTTCGGTCGGACGTTTCAACACCATATTGCGGGCCTCGTCTTCCCCACATCGCTTGGCAGCAGCAGCAACCGCCTGCGAAAGCCCAGGACGCCGGCGGGTAGCGCTATGCGTATCGGATGCGATAATATCCACCCTGCCCTCGTCAATCAGCTTTTCCGAATAATAAAGCGCCGTGCGTCCAAAAGCACCAACAATCGAGTCTGCGGTAAGCTGGATAAGGCAGCCGACTGCATTCAACCTCTCGATAACGTCGTAATTCGTTTTGATCCAGGTCAAACGCTCAGGGTGAGTAAGAATCGGAATGAAACCGGCGGTTATGAGGCGCAGAGCAAGATCTTCCATCCGTGGCGGTAAGACATGATGCGGCGGTTCGAACAGAAAATAGCGCGACCTGTTCAAAGTCGGCACACTGCCGGCCGCCAACCGGTCCGGAAGATCCGGCGCTATGTGAACATCGGCGCCGACGTAAAGAGCTAGCGGTATGGCCGCGTGGCGCAGCGCCCGGTGCAACTCCTGAACCGCCCGAACAATGTTCGATGTTTCGTTTTCGTATACGCCGGGGGTCACGTGCGGCGTGCACACCATGTGGGTCGTTCCGTCGGCCACCGCCAGTCGTGCCATTTCCAGCGACTCGGCAAGACTGGGTGAGCCGTCGTCGACGCCGGGCAAAATATGGGAATGCAGATCGATCATGAGCGTTTGTGACTACAACGAAGCAACATGGCGACGTCATCGCAAAAAACCAGAAATGCGTCGCCCGCAGGACGGCGAGTGACGCGTTCGTCAAGCTCATGCAATAAGATGAATGCCCGGGCCCAGCTACTGGCTGACAGAGTTGTCATCATACAGGCCGATGACCAGCGCCGCACCCACAACAGCGCCCAATAGAATTGGGGGCAAGGAGAGAGCCCACGCCCAATGTATCCAGCGCTCTGTGTATCCAGCGCTCTGTTCATCTCGCCTTCTATGGGATCGAATTTGATCGTCACCGGAATGTCGAAACCGCAATTCGCACCGACACGCAGCAAAGCCGAAGATTTCGATCCAGTCGGGACACAAGCGCCGGGATGGACCGGCGCTCCAGTCCTCATCCCGATATAGCCGCCAGCCCCAGACATCCGCACGTCGCCTTAGGCTTGAGCGATCCGACCGATACACCAGCGTATAAGCCATGGCACTCCTGTCACCGACAACAAGCACATAACAGAAGCGCACCGCGCCTCTGCTGCCATTATCCTGTTGTCTACAGCCAGCTCAGTCGCTGACGCCGTGATGTTTGTCCGCCGTCGCTGCCAGAATACCGGCCCCAAGAGCCATGCCGCCAAAAATGAAGAGCGGCGTGTTGTTGCTTGTGTTGGTATTGCCCGTCTGGGCGGTGTGCTCAGAACCGAGGACATTGAGGCAAATCTTGTTCTCGACGCGGGAGATATCGAGGGTCGAGTTCGCCGGGACGCTCAGATTGCAGCCACCGACATTAACCGAAGCGGAGCCCTTGGCGCCAACCACGACACGGCTGCCGAAATCGAGCGCACCGCCCGCTTGCGCCGGGCCATAGCCAGCCACCTGCGAGATCATCACGTCGCCATTGACGCTGCCGAGCGATCCAATCGGATTTACGCCGTTATAGGCGGTTGCACAGGTGCACGACCCATCCTGCGCGAAAGACGACACCGGGGCGAAGCCGGCCAACACAACAACTCCGGCCAACGCACTTTTCAAAACTAGGTTCATCCGCATCAATCCTTCTGTCCCACGTTACCTGAGGCCCACCCAACCGCTAAGGTACTCAAAAGCGCGTAACAGCTTTCTGCGCCAATTCCAACCCGTTTCGCATCTGCGAGATAATTTTTGGTTTCGGTGTGGTTGATTGAACACACTATTAGAATATCGTAACGAGTCATCTTTACAGCCGGCTAATAGCAGGCTACGGGCGGGCCGATCTGCCATTCCTTGTGGCCGGTAACGCTACAGTCGCTCCGACGCGTTACACAAAATCTTGTAATCGACCGTGTCCTTATATCGCCCACCCTTTCGTCCGAAACGGGAGATGAACCTTGCGCGCAAGACCTGTAGGTCGAGCCCGCCTGAGTGGGGTGTCCAAACAGGGTCTCGCGTCTCGCTTCGATAACCACCACACACACAGATGCATGCCGCGGGAGGTGAGGCGTTGCCCAACGACGCGATCACGAGGATTTGCGTGGATGTTGAGGCTTGGCAAATGCGGCACCGGACAGCACGACGTTGAGGCCGCGACGCGCAATCATCAACTGCCTGGATGGCGCTTAGACTCGAAGCGCTCAGCGTGCACCGACCCGTCTAGGATGTTGCAGGTGAACGAGGAATCGTGGATTTCGCACGTGCCAGGTCTGACGGGTCGTCAGGTGAGTCCCAATGCGCGATCAGCACAGGTGAGGAAAATCGTTGTGATGATACTCGTGCCCGACAGACAACGGCTGTTACGGCGCGCCGAAGAAAGGTCACCCGACTTCGGTCGAGCCCCAACACACTGGTTTCGGGAAACCGCCGCCGCTAGTGTGCTGTAGGCAACCGGTGGACGTCAAATGCCCATTCGACGTTCGACAACCTCAAGCTCGACAAGGTCTACTATGTCGGTTGATCTAGCAATGTTGATCACAGCGTCAGCAGTTACGTAGAATTGGTCATAGTCCAAGCCGGGATCTCCGCCCTCATCCACAATTTGCGTGGAAAAGTGCGGCGCTGAGTTGCTTATTGTGGCCCTCAAGCCCCCCGTTCTCCCCAGGTCAACCCCTGAACCAACTGCAAGCACACTCGCGCTTCCCTGGCAGACGAATAAAGGGTACTTGATAACCGCCATGCCACACCCTTGCGAAAAGGCTCGCAACGTCAGCTCGATTTGTCGATATCCGTTTCCAATTTCTTGGACGCCATAATTATGCTTCAACTTAAAGGGGATCACGATACTTTTTGCCCCCGCATGAGCATTCGATGAATGCAGAACCACTTTGTAGTGAAGTACTGGTGACCAACCTAGGTAAGGAACCTGCTTTACTGACGCGGTTTTCATTCTGACGCCAGGCGCCAGTTTTCCGCCTGACGAGTAATCGCGATAGATGCTGCTGTCCAGACCTGACAATTCAAAACCGTCAGTTGTTACATTAATCACTGTAAATGTTAACTTATTGACTTGCGTCATTCCCTCAACGCCATCGATTCTGACTACGTCACCGTTTGAAAGATCATGTGATGGGGCGGTTACAACCGCTGGGTTAGCCCTGGTTATGCCCGTGATCGCAATCGCTGAACCCCTCGCGCCCCACTCATCAGTTGCGATTAGCAGAATCGGCTCTGCTCGCTGTGCAGTTCTTTGGATTGTCCTGCGAACATTAGCGGCTGCGACTGACTGTTCATCAACCTCCACAAACCCTATGAAGCTTGTCCTGGCATCGACGTCAATGGTCGGAACCTTGCACCGTGTGATGTACAAGCCACGCACGTTCGTAGCGCCAAGACCACCATGAAGGCTTTCGACGTCCTCGTAAACCCGATCGTAAAGTTGGCCCAGATACCGGTACGCAGGGAGGAGCAGAACGCCGCCGCCGCCGGCCACGAGCGCCCCGGAGGGATCAGTCGCCTTCACCCGTTTGGCGTGGCCACCCACGCAGCGAAGCCCTACTGACGGCGCTTCTTGGCGAGGGAGCATCGTCTCGGTGATGTCCTCGAATTTGGTTTCAAAGGACGGATGACATTCAACGCTGGCTACATTGTTGAGGCCCTCCAATCGTTGAACAAGAGTGTTTCGAGCCCAGGAATTTGCGTCTATGGGATGTCTGCATCCCTCCGCATAGATGTCTCGGAATGTGCTATTCGCTGAAGCACTGGAAACATTGATTGCGTAGCGGCTATTGAGAAGCCGCAGCCGCTCGCCGAGCACGCCCTCACACTTACTGACTATAAGGCAATCGATCCCGCCCGGTTCTCCCTGTGCGCTGTCACCTTCTAGCGTTGCGCCACAGAAATATGGCGCTCGGAGATTTGTGAAGTCTAAACGAGTACCGGCCACGCACCTCCAACTGACCCTTTCAAGTGTGAGGTAACCTGAGCGGTACACAGAGATTGAAGTCTCAGTCAGAGCGAAATCAAAATTGCTCGGTTCGGCCAGAGAGACCTTGTTCCCTGAAATCAATCCGACCACGCCGAGCATCTGCTTATGGTAGCCATACGACGACTCAACTGGTGTATCGGTGTCGAGATAGATTAGGTCGCCAATTTGGATGCCGGCGGCGCTGGAAATCCCTATCGTTCGATCGCCCCACTCCACAGGCGACGTCAACGCCAAGTCAGTTGCGACGGTCGTTCCATGAAAATTCACGCACGGATTGCCGCTGTTGATCAGCAGCCGCGCGCCCCCTTGCGAGAAGATGCGCAGAACCTTCCCGGCGGCGATTTCAAACGAGACCGCGTTAGCAATATTTATGTCCCGGCCAGCCGGCAACTCCAATGAGCTATTGAGCAGCAGAGCCAAGTTGACAGCGGCTGAAAAGGAACTCGCGTCATTCGTCACACCGTCGCAGACCGCTCCAAGCATCTGAATATTGAGGTTTGACTCTGCGATCTCCCACCATGCCCCATCGAGCGACTGGAATTTTCCCGCGTGAAGAGGTTGAGAAACAACTCTCCTATACAGTGCCGCGCCACCGTCTCCCACGGCTGAATACCCTTCGACCCGAAGCAGCTTGGTCCCCACAGGAATACTAAGACCCGACGCCACAGTCTTCGCTGCGTAGGTGGGGATGTTGCCTTGCTTCGCCGAATGTGACGCATCGCCGACGCCGGACACAGCAAATGCTTCGGCCGCCGACGAGGTGGGAGCACGTGAGGCAAATGCGACGATCGGAGCGGCTTTCAACAATGAACGACGATTCGTTATTCGCTTTCCCAACTAACAGCCTTTTTTTCGATTGAGTGTGCAAGACAGATAGGAAACCATTTTGCAGTTGGCGAGACAAAAGCACGTGACGAAGGAAGCCAATGACGGACTAGTGCTTCCGCTATTGCCGTCGCACGAAAAGCGCCTGCCATTCTCGCTTTTTGACTTCGTGACAGGGTCGCTACCTCCTCCAGATAAGAAGGAGCAGCGCCGCTGTGTCCAATTCTCTTAAGAGTTGCCGTCCTCGGCTTGGAAGAACGGCCTGTCAGATCTCGCCAACCGGGCACCGCAAAGAGCCGTAGCGCGGTCGGCGCGGAAATCTGACAGAGCTGCCTGCGGCACCTGAGAAAGGTGACCTCTATGAACGTCTGCCGATCGTGCAATTTCGGAAACACTGGCCCGAGGCTCAAAACGGCGCCGCGACCAGCCGGTTCTTCTCTTCCCGAGACCAGCGCCCATGCCTCCATGCCTCTGCCGATTGATCACTTCAATCTGATCGACATGAGGAGTCGGGCTCCGATCCTGATCCAGGTCGAAGCGAACGCGCGATGGCCGGTGGATTTCGCCGACGACCAGTTCGCCTGCGGCCGGAGGTTCCGCGCACTCAACATCGTCGAGCGCGAATGCCTGGCGGCGATCCGGATACGTCGATCTCCGGGGCGCCGGGGTGGCGTGTGAATTGACGGAACTAATCGCCCGCAGCGGGGGCCCGGCATTGTCGTCTGTGCACCGAGTTCACCTCGAACGCCATCTTCGCCTTGTGAAGGATCATCAGGTGGAACGGCAATACATCGCGCCGGACGAGCCGATGCAGAGCGGCTATGTCGAGTCGACCATCCGGGTGGACCGCGGCAGGCGTCTTTTCCCGTGTTAGACTGCCGGCATGGAGATCGGCTGCGGCGCGGCGATCAGGATGAGATTCTCCCAGATCGCCGCGCTATAGATCGGCACCGACAGGATCGACTATGCTTTCTGGGCCTGCTTTGGCTGACGCCACATGACGAGAGGCGCGCCTGGAAGGGAGGGTCGATTGGTATGCTTCGGATCGCGTTCACCAGAAGGGGCTAATCACGACTCCAGCAAACAAGGCGAAGTCAAATGGCTTGCAGCATGCGGAGGAGCTGTTCTGACCCTGGTTCACGCGGCTGGCACCATGAGCGCTCACGCCAAGAGTTGCGCAGTGCTCTTGGTTTATGAGGCCCAGCAGCCAGCTTTATCTGCTGCGATTGTCAAGGGGCTCCGATTCCATCGAAGCAAGTCATCGAGCCGCGTGATTGGGGTGTCGGCGATGCGGGCGAGGACGTCTGTAAGCCAGGCTTGCAGAGGACGTCGTTGAGCTGGCGGTTTGATCAGTGTCGCCATTAACGCGGCCCGATCGGCGCCTCAATCGGAGCCTGCAAACAACAAGCTTTCCTGCCGAGAGCAAACCACGCAGCGCCCGTTCGGCGGCGTCATTCGTGAGACAAATTTGGCCCCGTCGCTGGAGTGGGCCCCTCGGGCCGGACAGGATGGTTTTCGGTAATTTGACCGGGCAGCCGGGCTTTCAGAGGATGAAGGCCCATGGCAAAGCACCGAACCCACAGCGTCGAGTTCAAGCGGCAGGTTTCGCAGGAGTATTTCGGCCGCGAGACCCTGCATGGGCCCGGCACAGCGCCTGGATCAGCGGACCGGGGCCACGATTTGCCTTGAAGAGTGGATCGTAGCCGCTGCAGGGCTGCAGGCGTCCGCCTGCAGGATGCTGCCAAAGGTCTTCATGACGCTCTGGATGTTCCCAGCCGCCGATCGCACGAGGAACAGTAAAGTGCTGCCGGCGGCGATTACCCGCCGGTCGGCCGGTCGGCCCTGACATAGGTCCAAAAACGGCCTGTATCGGTATCGCCGCGGGCCAAAATCGGAACTGTCATCTCCATGAAGCCGATCGGCGGCAAGCTCATCGTCTCGATTAACGCGTGCACCGGCTTCGGCAGCGGCACAGGCTCCGATCTGATCGGTCAGTGTGGAGAGGCTGATGCCCTCGCGAGCATAGCACTCGCTTTGCCGATTCAGTGGCCGGTGCTCGGCGAAATTCTCGCACAGGATCATCGGCAAAGGGTCCGGTCCAGCCGCGTAGCGCTCGAGCTTCTTGGCACACTGGCAGGCGCCCTGGCCGTGATGCCAGATGACCTTGATCAGACCACCCTGTCACCACTGTGACCGGGGTCCGACACAGCGCTGATCGAAGGCTCCGCGTCGTCGCCGATTGCTCAACCTGTGGCCCAACAGCTCAACAGAGACGGTCGAGTTCTAATCTCATTCGATGAAAGTTCAACGGCGAGCAACAGTTGGAAAAGCATTGGCCGGGAGACAGGTCGTATATTGATTATTTAGATCATCGTTGACGCAGATCAGCAAACAGCATGAAGGAAGCTATCCACTCCAGCCTCAATCACACAACTTCCCTAAAATACTCAATTGTGCGACGGAGTCCCTCTTCCAACTCTATCTTTGGTTCCCACCTCAGCACCTCCTTGGCCTTGGTGATGTCGGGCCGCCGCTGCCGCGGGTCGTCCTGAGGTAGAGCCATCTTAACGATTGGAACAGAAGAGCCGGTCATACGCAGCGTTCTTTCGGCTAACTCGCTAATGGTAAATTCCGTCGGATTCCCAATATTAATCGGTCCGGTCACCGAAGTATCTGAGTCCATGAGTCTTATCAGGCCGTCAACCAGATCATCCACATAACAGAACGAGCGAGTTTGACCTCCGTCTCCATAGATCGTAATAGGGCGACCGCTAAGTGCCTGGACTATAAAATTCGAAACCACCCGTCCGTCCGCCAAATGCATTCGCGGACCGTAAGTGTTGAATATCCTGGCCACTTTTATTTCGAGCCCTAATTGTCTATGGTAATCAAAAAATAGAGTCTCTGCACACCGCTTGCCCTCATCATAACATGATCGCGGCCCTATTGGATTTACGTGCCCCCAGTACTCCTCAGGTTGCGGGTGAACTACCGGATCACCATAGACTTCGCTAGTTGACGCCTGGAGAATCCTACAACGAAGACGTTTGGCCAGACCGAGCATGTTGATCGCGCCGTGTACAGATGTTTTTGTCGTCTGAATGGGATCGTGCTGATAATGAATAGGCGAAGCTGGACAAGCAAGATTATAGATCTCATCGACTTCCACGTATAGTGGGAGCGTTACATCGTGCCGGAGAAATTCAAAACGTGGATTGTTATGCAAGTGATCGACATTTCTCTTCGTGCCGGTAAAAAGATTGTCGACACACAAAATCTCATGTCCCGCGTCAATTAACCGGTCTATCAGATGCGAGCCTAGGAATCCGGCTCCCCCTGTAACAAGAATTCGTTTGCGATTGCCATAGGTTCTCGTCATGTTTCGTTCCTTTATGCCCAGGTAGGGGCATGCCCGTTTCGATTTTCGGCAATCAGATCTCTCGTCATAAAGAAGTACCAGGATTTATAGAACGCGTACGCAAATCCGGCTGATCCATCTAGAAAGCCAAGCCGAATTAAATAGCTATATAGAAAATAAAAGAGTGGATACCACCACCGCCCAATGTTTCGATACTTAAATTTCTGCCGGGCGGTCAGGTGACTTACGCCTTTCTCCCACTCGATGGCTAGGTATCGCTTGGCTTCCCATTTGGCGTAGTCCTGATGTTTGTCGACGAACTTCTCGACTCCCCGAAAATCTTGATGATCTATCTTCGAATATATCTCCCCGACTTTGCCGATCAAAATCGGATGTTCATGAATCTCCATGTCGAGCTTACTCCAACGGTCCTCTTCGATCCGTTCATAGTAGGCAGAACCGACCCTAAACAGCGCAAGTTTTCTCTGAGGAACACCAAATCGCAGGGGCCTGCCGAGAAAGTAGTTTGTGTAATTCAACCAGAAGCCATCTTCCACAGCGCCATCAAGAATGCGTTCAATTTCGTCGCAAAATTCACTAGATATGATCTCATCCGCGTCCAAGAATAACACCCAAGGAGTGGTGAATTTGTAGTTCATAAGCATCCAATTTCTCTTCTTTGGGTAACTCCCATTCCATGAGAAATTCACAAGTTCGACACCAAAATTGGCGACAATTTCTCCGGTAGCATCTGTGCTCCCAGAATCAACAACGACGATCTTTGTGAATCGCTGTAACGCCGATAGGCATCTTCTTATACTCGCCTCTTCGTTCTTTACTGGTATGACTACGGTAACAGGAATCACGACATTACGGCCTTTCAGCGTTGGCCAACTATTCTTGCTGGGTTTCCGACTACAATCGAGTTTTCGTCAACATTCCTCATCACGACGGCCCTAGCGCCAGCAATCGCTCCGGCACCTATCGTCACACCAGGACCAATGAATGCATCAGCACAAATCCATGCCCCCGCCCCGATGACTATCGGCTGCTTTTCAAGCGGCATACGCGGATCCCGAAAGGTGTGCGTTCCGGCACACAAATGCGCCAGTTGTGATACGACAGCGCCCTCGCCGACCTCAATCCTACCAAGCGCGTATAGAATAACATTGTCCCCTATCGCCGCACCTCTTCTTAGATGCAAATTCCACGGGATGGTAATTTTGACAGTAGGATAAACATGTACGTGGTCTTCGACGGTCGCGCCAAAGAGCCGCATTAGCATCCTGCGCCATCCCCAAAACGGCCTTGGGCTTAGTACAAATAGCGGATGAGCCAAAGTCCATAATACGCGTTTTACCTGGTCGCGCTTACTCCACTTGACCATACGGCGGTTCTCTTCAAAGTCTACTATTCGAGCACCCGAATCCATTCCGGCCTAGCTTTCCGATTACCAACTAGCCACTGGTAAGATTCCCTCATTCGAGTTGCAATGGAAGGCCATGAGAAGTCCTGCAGCATCCATTCTCGCCCTCGACGGCCCATAGCGATGCGTTCGTTTGGAGAAATCGACATAGCTAACCGCAGACAGGACGCCAGTGGCTCGACCCCATGATCAATCCACCATCCGCAGCGTTTCGTTTCCAACATTTGCCAAGGGGCGCCTTTGGAGGAAATCACAGGCGTGGCGGCCGCAAGGCTTTCCGCAACGGTCATGCCAAAGTTTTCGCTGAGTGTCGGCAAAACGAAGAGCTCCGCCAGAGAAAGCAATTCTCGCTTCTGGTTCCCGTACACCGCCTCGCGGATCTGGACACTCGTCAACGACAAACTGGCGGCGAGCCGCTTGAGTTCGTCCGCGTGTCCGCCTTCGCTGGGGCCAAGGACGAGCAACTGCCAATCAGAAAAATCTGCCTCAAGCAAGGACCAAGCGCGAATGAGGCGGTCTAATCCCTTCTTGGGGTGAATTCGACCAAGCGAAATCACGATTTTTTCCTTGGGCTTGGCGGCGGAGCCACGCGGCAGCACGTCAATCCCGTTTGGTACAATTGCTACCGGCCCCAGCAGGCCAAAGGCCCGAATATCCTCGTACTCCTGCTCGCTGGTTGCGTGGAAGAGATCGACTGATGACAAGGCTCGATTTTGGAAAAGCGCACCAAACGCCTTCTTGCGCGCGGTCGAGAAACGAAGGGCGACAGGAGAAAGCATACCACGCGGAGCAAATACAAGCTTCGCTTCTGATCCATTCCTTGCCCATGCAGCGTAGACATTTGGCATTAACCAAAGCCCGTGATTGTGTATGATGTCCGGCATTGCAACTCTCAGAGACTGTAGCATCGAACTGGACACTGCCATCCGCCCCAAAACCGGATATCCTTGAAAGTCAGATTTGAAGCGCCGGTGACAGAACCCATCGCGCAGATATTCGCCAGGGTCGCCGATCGAGTAGACGGAAACATCCTCGTTCTGAAGGGCCTGATTGGCAGCCAATGCGGGTACTGAGTAGGATGGACCAGAGGCCTCCTCCTCAATCGACGCGATAGTATGAACAATCCGCAGCGAACGAGCTGTCAAGCCACCTCCTCGGCGATTAACCAGTCGCAACCGGATCTGGCCACACGGGCATAACCCTCCCGTTCGAAATTGATCGCTGGCACGCTGCTTCTATCGGCCGACCAGACGGTCACCTTCCACGTCATCGCATCTGCTCTAGGAACATACTCAGAGACCGCCCCCGCCAACGCCAACTATCCAAATATGACCAGATGTAGCCTGGTGAAGCCGCTTTGAGCGCAATTCGGAACGGTGCCATCAAAGGTCCCGATCGAACCTCGTTCGCGCCTTTAATCCCCGCGATGTGTTCTCTTTCTTGAGCTTTAGCGGTCTCAATGCGCAACTGGTTCGGGTCATTTGGATCAGAAAACATGTGGCTCGACGTCTTTGCGCTTTCGTGGAGCCGCAGGGCCCACGTATATCGGGGCAAACGGACGTAATTCGAGCCGCAAAGCGAGAAGCGCCACCACAACTCCGTATCCATCATGTAGTGGAGTTGCCGATTAATTCCACCAACGCGCTCATATAAGCTGCGACTAAAAAACGCAGACGGCCCGCATGCTGTCATCATACCGAGAAACACTGCCGTCTTCCCCCATACCTCCCCTTTACGACATCGCAAAATTTTGTCGGCGGCATCGACCCATATTACGTTTCCGAATGCCCACTCAGCTGTGGGGTTATTGTCGAACACTCGTGCAGCGTCCGCGAGCGCTCCCGGCAGGAGCACGTCGTCGGTGTTCAACCATGTTAGAATTTGACCCGTCGCACGCGCGAACCCCTTTGCGAGCGCATCGCTCTGGCCGCTATCCTTTTCACTAATACAAACGGCAAGTTGGCTTCGATACGGTTCAATTATTTCCATCGTGCCGTCAGTCGAGCCCCCATCCAAAAACAAAACCTCTTTTTCTGCATAGTCTTGCTCCAGGACAGAGACTAGAGCTTCTTTCACAAATGAAGCCTGATTATAGGACGGTATGACAACTGATATTTTCACAATACACCTGACGTTGACACTTTCCGATTCCCTCTATTGTCATCCGAATCTTCTCGCTGCGAAAGCAACGGAGGGATTATCTTTACAAATGGTATCACTAGACAAACAATATACGAAATATTCGTTCCCCAGATCGCACCAGGTGATCCAATTAAATATATAAATGCGATCGACAGTGGAATATTTAGCAACATCATTGCAACCAGCGCTCGCGTCAGAACAGTGGTCATTTCCATGGATCGAAGCAACGTAGCAGTTGTGTGTACGACCATCGTAAGTACTATGTAGACTGCCATACCAAACAGTAGAAGCGGATCCGTCTCAACGCGCGTTCCGAGCCAGAGGCGCGTCAAGGGCTCATACAGGAACCAGATACCGATACCTGCTGTCATAGACGTCAACGCCATGGTGATTAGCGTATATAGATAGGCGCGACGGACCCAACGGCTTTCGCCGTTCGCATCAGCTTTCGCGAGCGCAGGCCAAAGCGCGTCGTTGCCCATCGACAAGAACATGATGGGAACGCCAAAAACTCGTTGAGCAACACCGTAAGGTGCTGCAGCAGCGGCACCAACGACGACACTGATCAAAGTCAGATCTGTATGAGACGCGATCGCGAACGAAGCTTGCCCGAGCGCCAGTTTCCAGCCCTCGTGGAGCATTACAAGAAATTTGTCTCTCACAAAATAGGCTCGAGAAAAAATGGGCACTTCGTTCAGATATAACTTAAATCCTCCGCCCACTATCATCAAAAAATACTGCGGTCCCAGAAAGGCGACTGCCAACACTGCGAGAGATTGCTGTAGATGAATTGCAACAAGTAATGACACTGCGGCCACAGCTATACCTACCAGTTCAATGCTGTAGGCTGTTTGCCCCTGCATCATCCCTATAAGCACGAACTTAGGAACATTCGCGGGGAATCCGAACCCCAGCAGGATCGACAAAGCAAGCAGCAGCGAATTTACCTCGGCTCTTGGCACTGCTGCCTCAAGCCCAAAAATGCGAGCGAAATCCAACTGCCAGCAAGCGATCGATCCAACTATGGCACAGATCGAGCCGAAGACGAGAGCAATGGCAGTCGCGTTCGTTGCCGCCAATCGTACAGATCTTTTGGATGGATCTTGGAGCGACCGGCTAACCTCCGTGATTGTCGCCCCAGCGGTGCCAGAAAACGCAAATCCCAAAAGCCCCATAAGTGACAGCGACAACAGCCAAAGTCCAAAACGTTCTTGCCCAAGGTAGGAGAGAAGGGAGGGAAACGTTACCAGCGTCGCCAGTACCCTTATTACCCCTGACACGCTGCCAAGCGCGGCCGTCGAAGCAATCTGTCGAATTCTTGAGCTTGAAGTCGGCAAACCCGTCTCATTTCTATGCGACATCTAGATTAGCTGCGACGGACTTATGCACGAACCAAACATCGAATAGGGAGACGTCTTCGAAGACTGGAACGTATCCATGTTGGCCGAGAAAGCTCTTAATATTATCGCACTTTCTAGGTTCGAAATTATGTTCAACTGTGAAAACGTTCACTCGTCGTTTAGCCAAGGAGAGGCCAGATAACACATCCATCTCATTGCCTTCGGTATCGAGCGAGACATAATCAATAACATCAGGCGCATTGTGCGTATCCAAGATGCTGTCGAGCGACGCCGTTTCGACTTGATACTTTTTGACTTCACCCGTCGCTGCAGCACTACTTGTTCCAGCAAGCCGCGAGTGCATCCCCTCGCCTTCCATCTCTTCGAACGTCAAAAAATCGCCGGAGCGAGACGTAGCGGCTCTGACGTCTAAAATTGCGGAACGTTCCGATCGGATACCCTTATGGTACGATGTATTGGGCTCTACCAAAATTCCGCTCCAACCGAACTTCTTTTCCAACAAGTGCGTATTCGACAGGTCGACCCCGTTCCCGACACCAACTTCGACAAAAAAACCATTCGTCTTTCCGGCGGTGGCCGCAAGACAAAACGCATCCTGAAGAAGCTGCGATTTAGAAAACGAAACGGCCTCTTTCAATATTGCACCACTCCGGACATTCACTCTAGCCACCAGCTTTGCGGCTATTAAAAGTTGCGAAAAAAGAAGTCTGTTCTCCGCCGGTGTCCCGAGGCTTGCTGCCATTACACGAAAATTTTCAGGATCAAAGCGAAGCGCAAGCTTTGCGGCAGCCCGTGACTTAGTAGCAGCCGATAAAAGCGAAAACAGCGGCGATGCTACAATACCACTCGCCAACGTCACCTTTTGTAGTTTTGTTTTCATATTAACTCCAATTGTTTTAACGGCCATCTCACCCTAGCGCGCTCGGGCCAGCGTTTACCGACGCATCATCTGGTCGAACATATACTATATCCATCCCCTCAAGCCTGCCGTGAACTCCTCTAAGGAAAGGGTGAACGTCCCACAAACGCAGTCCGTTTGACGTCATGATGTCGTCCAACTGCTTCCAGGTCGGCTGCCCCTCATAATAGTCGACTAGGTGAACCTCCAAAAGCACCCCAACCGAGCGCTTTATGATTTCAGGCGCGCCCGCAAGAACGAGGTGCTCTGCACCTTGAACATCCATCTTCAGGAAGAAGGACTCGTCGACCAGCCCGAGCGTGCTGACCAAATTGTCTAGGCGCCTAGTGGGAACCTCAATGGTCTCTAAAATCGTGAGTGGCTCGCCCTTCCCCAGCATGTAACTGGTTGGCTGAAGTAGGGAACTGCTCGCGAAGTTCTTGGTCACATTAAAATTGACGTGGCCCTCTGAGTCGCTAAGTGCAGCCCGAGGGGCAACCACCCACCGTTTCCCGAAAGCAGCGGCTGAGGCTGACAGCTCTTGGTAGACGTGAGGTAAGGCCTCAAATGACACAACGGTTCCGCCATACCCGGACTTCAAAATCTCAGTGGCAAATTGGCCGCGGTTCGCGCCCACGTCGAGCAAGACCGTTGCTTGTTTTGCGTTCAGAAGTTCCACAAGCCTAAGGTCGAATCGCGAATGGAGATTGCTTGGCTTAATCTCAAGTCCAACACGACGAGCAGCATTTCGGGCTCGTAACTTCAATGAATCCAGTCGCACTTTTTCTCTCCGGTGTTTTTGCCGCGGGCGACCTCGCGTTGTCGGTGCCAGCGCGTTAAATAGAGGTCGGTGCAGACTCTCGCCTGCTACGATTGGCCCATGAAAAATGTATCTGGCTACGGGTGTTTATAGTTTGACGAAGGCTCAGTGTAAGGATCGCGCCAATTAACAGCGACAGTTCGAACACGTAAATACGTATCATTGCGAGAAACATGAGCGGAATGACAGTATTCTGAATCAAAGTGAGATGCCGCCATAGGTTCTTTCCCAAAAGCTCATTTTTGTCTCGAGGTGCAGGTGTAAGATTCGCCATCAATAATACAAACAACAGAACCGAAGCAACCCCTCCGTTCGCAAGAAAGAAAGTCAATCCTGTCTTAGGAAATATGACTCGATCTTGTACATAGTATCTCCACACTTCGGGAACGTAATTGTTTGTAAAAAGATGGGCAAGGCCCATCCCTCTGCCGACCACAATTGACAAGGGATCGTCGAGCATTGACTTGAGAATTATGACGTCGAAATCCTCGACTTCCAGTCTATCCAGAGTTCGACTTTTCATGAGAGAAATAAAACTGTCCGGAGCGTCCATGTTGGTCACAGATAGCCCAATGGTGTCAATCCCCGCAACCCTCCCGAAGAACACAGATAGGATAACAACCGCTGCAATGGCGTATAGCGATATTATCTCTGGAGTACGAAGGGGACGCCCTATAGTTCTCAAAGCATAGTAAATAGCCAATCCTAGACCTAACGACACAAAGGCCGAGGTAGACTGGGTGAGAAGGATCGTCAATAAGCCCATCGCGGAGGCAACATACCTGATCAACTTGGAACGAAAAATCTGACTGCCCATCGTAATTAACATCAACAAGAGCACGGAAGCGATAATTCCAAGGCTCTTAGGCTCTCCGGCAAGAGCGGCAGGTCTCATGTACTGAAAGCCGCCGACAGCTACCAAACCCGTTCGCAGTTCTTCGGCTCCCATAAAAAGCCCCAGCGGCAAAATGTCGATCCCGGTAGCTACAAAAACCGCGAACTGAACAATCCCAATCAGGCACAATGTGAGCAAAGAAATGCATATCCACCGAATTAAAAAACGGGCAGGTATTTCGATCCCTTTTGCCAAAAGCAGGAATATAGGCGCAAAGCCTAATGTCAGGCTTATTACCGCTATTAATACGCGAAGCCAGCCATTACGAAACGCGCCGCCTACAAATTCAACGCCTGAGCCTGTCACAGACAGCGAAATGAATGCGGCTACCAATCCGGACGCCAACAATAGAATATAGATTAGGAAAGGTGACGACCTTACAGGATCGAAGCGCCCGTGGATGAGATATTTTAAAATGAGAAGCCCAAACAGAAGCTTGCTGAGCGGAAGATTTATGCCTATGTTTGGAGTTAGCGCGAACCATGCATGCAGAAATGCTGGTACCGCAAGGTCCTTTCCGAGCGGCAAAAGCATTGCAATCACGGCGGCCATCGCCAATACGACGAATGGTACGATTTCCGCTGTCATGTCTGGAAGTTAACCAATGTCACGCAGCCATGGGGTCCTATCTTCGCCACCAATTTCCAAACTTAGGTCTTTAAACTTTAGCTCCGGATTTACACATAGTGTGTAACAAGTTACTCTTGAGTGGCAACGGATAAGATAATCACAACGCGCAAGAATTAATGCCTCGATAAGAACATCCTTTCCCTTCTGGAAGGGGCTCCCCACAACGCCAGGATCATAGTGGCCATGCAACGAAGTCCCATCGGTTGATCGTAGACTCTGACGAACAACCAGTCGCCTACCGTAATGTCTGCCAAACTCGCTCACAATTCGTTCCTCGTCAGTGGCGAGAAACACAGCGCCTCCCGGATTAGCTCTGACCCATTTGTCAATATGATATTTGTAAAGATCCAGAGCAGCGACTTTTCGGCTCTCCGCGCCGGTTGCTGCATCGGTCATCCTAACGTGGACACCAAGCACTTTTCCTTTAAAGTTGCCGCAGACAAACTCCTCAACCTCTTGTGCGATTTCCTTTCGCACTACGCAATATTTGGCAATGGCTTGGCTAAGGGACACCCGGACGGATTTCCCGTCGTATCGCCGAAATGTATCCGCGGTCGGTCGATATTTAAGGTTCAAAAGCCGACGCGATCCTGTCTCTTCAAAGCTAAACTCGGCCTGTTCAAAAAAGTAGCGATAAGCATTCTGGCCAGCGTCTGCATCAAAATAGAGACTGGCGCTTCCCCACTCCACTGACGCACTCGCCCGGCACAACTCTGCGAACCTAAGCCCGTTGAGCGTCATGAAAAGGTCGCCAAAGAAGCCACAGCCGCTCGATGGAATACGAAGCCGGACTGGCAATACGGCAGCGCAAACGGACAAAGCGAAATCTTGAAGGCCGTAGACGTTCGCAGCAAGTTCCCCCTTGAGGCTTGCACTCAGTAGGCGCGTGGCCTCGAACGAAAGGATCCGGTCCTGTTTCATGGCTTATGACGGCCCACGAGAAACTGACCAATCTTGCGCGTTGGCTTCGCGACAAGAGCATAGTCGATGGGACCTGATCCTAGCCAACGCCGTCTAGAACGCAGCGCCTCAAGATTGTGCCCGACGTGTGAAAGAAAGCTTCTTGTACTGGCGCCTCCGATCATCATGTCGACAAGCACCTGATCGATGGTCGCGACGCTGAACCCGTAACCTTCAACTGCCCTCAACATCCAATCATAATCGGAGGAGACTTTGAGGCTCACGTCGAACATGCCGACAGTTTCCGCCACCTTCCGCTTGACGTAGAAGGTCGGATGGGACGGCATCCAGCCGGTCCGAAAACCTTTGACTGGTCGGGGAACAGCACGCCAACGTCGTACAACCCGCTTTGTCACATGATCTTCGACAAAATCCAGAGCGCCAT
Organism: Mesorhizobium sp. M0590; assembly: GCF_040320905.1. Classification (NCBI taxonomy): domain Bacteria; kingdom Pseudomonadati; phylum Pseudomonadota; class Alphaproteobacteria; order Hyphomicrobiales; family Phyllobacteriaceae; genus Mesorhizobium; species Mesorhizobium sp. M0590. The sequence goes on along the minus strand of NZ_JAMYQN010000014.1, from coordinate 127,847 downwards.
GCACGATATCGGCTTGGTTAAGTCCTGAGGAAATCAGCCGCAGCGCTGTGTTGTCGTGAAAGCAATCATCCGAATTCAGCACGCCTACCGCGTCTCCAGTATAGAGGCGCAACCCCTTATTGAGCGCATCATACATTCCGCTGTCCGGCTCACTGATCAGCTGGATCCGGTCCTGTGAGTAGGACCTGACTATTGTCAGCGTCTCGTCCGACGAACCGCCATCGACGACCACGAGTTCCTTGTCCGCATGGTCTTGGGCAAAGAAACTGTCAATCGTATGCTTGATGGTCCTGGCAGAATTCCTACAGACCGTCAGAACCGAGATCTTCATATCAAACGATCCAATGACGCTTACTGGGCTGCAACGCGCATCCGATCTTCGTCCAGGCGCCGGTGCTCGGATTCCCGCTTTACTGTCTGGAGGTCGGATTGGACCATTTCCTGGACCATTGTCGCCAGCGACGTGGTTGCCTTCCACCCGAGAACGCGCTCCGCTTTCGCAGGGTCGCCGATCAGAAGCTCAACTTCGGTCGGTCTGAAATAGCGCGGATCCACCTCGACCAAAACGGCGCCGGATTTTGCGTCGATGCCTTTTTCTGCGATGCCGGAACCAACCCATCGGATCTCGGTCCCGACTTCGTTGAACGCAAGCTCGACAAAGCGGCGGACCGAGTTCTTCACTCCGGTTGCAAGGACATAATCGTCGGGCACCTCATGCTGGAGAATTCTCCACATGCCTTCGACATAATCGCGGGCATGCCCCCAATCCCGTTCAGCCGACAGATTGCCGAGATAGAGCTTGTCCTGAAGGCCGAGGCTTATCGCGGCAGCCGCGCGCGTGATCTTGCGGGTGACGAACGTCTCGCCGCGCATCGGGCTCTCGTGATTGAATAGAATGCCGTTGGAAGCATGGAGATCATACGCTTCGCGGTAATTCACCGTGATCCAGTAGGCATAGATTTTTGCCGCCGCATAGGGCGAGCGAGGATAGAAAGGCGTCGTCTCGCGTTGCGGGATCTCCTGCACCTTGCCGTAGAGCTCGGAAGTCGATGCCTGATAGAAACGTGTTTTTTTTGTCAGGCCAAGCAGCCGGATGGCTTCGAGGAGACGCAATGTGCCGATCGCGTCGGCATTCGCCGTATATTCTGCGGTCTCGAAGCTCACCTGGACATGGGATTGCGCCGCAAGATTGTAAATCTCGTCGGGCTGCACTTCCTGCACAATGCGGATGAGGTTGGTGGCATCGGTCATGTCACCATAGTGCAGCGAGAGCCTTACGTTCTTTTCATGCGGATCCTGGTAGAGATTATCGATACGGCCCGTATTGAACGACGACGACCGCCGCTTAATGCCGTGGACATCATAGCCCTTTGCCAAGAGAAGTTCCGCCAGATAGGCGCCATCCTGGCCGGTGATGCCGGTAATAAGCGCGGTCTTCCTAATCATTGTGCTTCTCCGAGGTCGATAGGACGGCATATTCAACGCTGATCAGCGTAACTTTTGACATTACAAATACCTATTTTCACAAAGCTGGTGGTTGTCCCCACCCTGCGAGGCTCGTGAGTGGTGGCTTGGCTGCATTGACTATCGATCTTTGTCGCGGTGTCAACGCGCGCCAAATCCTGTCAGCATGGTTCGGACGGTACGAAACACAATCAGCACGTCGAGCCAAGGGGAGAAATTCTTGATGTAGTAGAAGTCGTAGTGAAGCTTTTCCAGGACATCGTCGACGGCCGCAACGTGGCCCTGGTTAACTTGCGCCCATCCGGTAATGCCAGGCCGAACGATGTGCCGGTAACGATAGAACGGCAGCTCCGCTTCATACCATTTCGAGAGCACGAGTGCTTCCGGCCGCGGACCGATCCAGCTCATCTCCCCGCGCAGGATGTTGAAGGCCTGCGGCAACTCGTCGATCCTGGATTTTCTTAAGAACTGTCCCATGCGGGTAATGCGTGCGTCGCCGGCCTTTGTGATGGCCGCTTCCTTCTCGTCGGCAGCCGCGTCGCTGAGCTTCATCGTTCGAAACTTGTAGACCTCGTAGGGATGCCCTCCGTAGCCCATTCGCTTCTGTCTAAATAGTGCGGGTCCCGCCGAATCGATCTTTACGGCAATCGCCACAAACAACAGCAATGGCGAGAAAGCCACAAGAACAAACAATGCAGAAGTCCAGTCTATTGCCTGCTTTATTTTCAGATAAGCCTGGTTTGGATTCAAGGAACCCAGGGTATTTTCAGAAAGATGCTCGATCTCTACCCTGCCTGTGAGCGATTCGCTGATTTGTTTGACATGATAGACCGGCGTTCCTGAGAGCGCGCGATCGGCAATATACCGCTCCCACTCATCTGATAGATCAGCTCGAAGATCAGCCACCACACCGTTCGCATACTCGACGACCGTGCCAGGTGAATAAATCCTATGCCAACTCACACCCGGTATGTTCTCGAGTCTGTCGACATCTCCGCCGGGAATTATCGCCAGCCGGTATGTGTTGAGCCGTCGCGTGGCTAGGCTCAGACCGAAATACCACAAGGTTGACTGGATGAAACTCGCTGCCGCCTGGAAGCGGCTGTAGTCGAATCGAAAAAAGAAGATGGCTGCGAATACAAGTCCGTATGTCAGTGCAAAGGTTGGGAGAATGTAACCGGTCGCTGCGACGCCAGGGAAATTGCCGATCCGCTTATAAAGCAGGTAACCTGCGGTATGAGCGATAAACGCAGCCACAATCGTGACTTGCATGTTGGAGGAGAAGATCGCGCCGAAGCCAAACGACATCCGAATTAGCGCAGGAATCAAAATAGCGAACGTTAACCCACCAAGAAGCTGGAAACGCATGCGAAGCAGAAGATGTCTTGCCTTGGGCAGGTTTATGGTGGAAGTGTTCAAGTTGAATCCCGTAAACTCGATCGATCAGAACTTTGACTATCGGCGTTCCTCTGACGAGATGTCGCTCCCTCTTCCGACGCTGGAGTAGGCAATGCCTTCTTTTCGAACATCCTCTCCGCGATAGACGTTTCGAAGGTCAACCATGACTGGCGTCGCCATAAGTGCATGAAGTTGTTTTAGATCCAGTGACCGAAACACATTCCACTCTGTCACGATGACGATCGCGTCGGAACCGTCGGCCACGGCGTAAGCGTTTTCCCCAAACTCAATGCCCTCGATCATCTTGCGCGCTTGGTCCATGCCGACCGGATCATAGGCCTTGATCGAAGCGCCCGCATCCTTGAGTGCCTGAATGATGGCCAATGAGGGGGCATCGCGCATATCGTCGGTGTTCGGCTTGAACGTAAGGCCGAGGATACCGATGGTCTTGCCGCGAACCGAGCCGCCACAGGCCTCGACCACCTTACGCGCCATCGCCCGTTTGCGCTGGTCATTTATCGAGACCGTCGTTTCAATAAGCCGCACTGGGCTTGCCGCGTCCTGCGCGGTCTTGACCAGCGCCAGCGTATCTTTCGGGAAACAGGAGCCGCCGTAGCCCGGCCCGGCGTGAAGAAACTTTGCACCGATGCGGTTGTCCATGCCGATGCCGCGCGCGACGTCCTGCACATCGGCCCCCAACCGCTCGCAGAGATCGGCAATTTCGTTGATGAAGGTGATCTTCATGGCCAGAAATGCGTTGCCAGCATATTTGGTAAGCTCAGCCGTACGCCGGCTCGTATAGAATATCGGCGCGACATTCAACGAGAGTGGACGGTAGATCTCGCCCATGACCGCCTTGGCCCTTTCGGCCTCGGTCCCGACAATGATGCGGTCGGGCCGCTTGAAATCCTCGATGGCCGATCCTTCGCGAAGAAATTCCGGATTGGAGACCACCGCAAAATCGGCGGCGGAATTTTGCTCGCGGATGATCCGTTCCACCTCATCGCCGGTACCGACAGGGACGGTCGATTTCGTCACCACGACCGTAAATCCTTTGAGCGCGCGGCCAACTTCGGCGGCCGCATCGTAAACGAAGGACAGATCGGCGTGCCCATCGCCACGCCGTGACGGCGTGCCGACGGCTATGAAGACGACATCCGATTGAGAAACGGCATCGGCCAGATTGTCGTCGAAACGCAAGCGACCTTGCGCGGTATTCGTGGTGACGAGGTCGTCGAGCCCTGGCTCATAGATCGGTATCTTGCCAAGTTTGAGCATGGCAAGCTTTTCCGCATCCCGGTCGACGCAGCAGACCTGATGGCCAAAGTCGGCGAAGCAGGCGCCCGAGACGAGCCCTACATAGCCGGCACCAATCATTGTTATTCGCATAGCGCGTACTCTCATTAGCGCCGACGAGACGATCTCGTCAGACAGCGCCTAGTCCCACCGAAGAACGGCTACCGCACTCCCGGGTGAAAACCCGAGAGCCGATCCTACAACAATTTGCATCGCCTCGCCGCACCTCGATGCTTACGACTATGCGATGGCGACGAGATCCCTGGTATCAAGGTCGACAGGTATCTCGCCATTCATGATCGCAACCAGAACCCGAGCCCTTCCGGCTGGATCGAGCCGGTCAAGGCGACCGATCATTTCCGCGAACGGGCCGGAAAGAATCCGGACCGAAGCACCGGCTGCGAGGCCGCCGCTGAAATCGAGCAGGCCGTGCCTGCCGGTTAGCGCAATAAAGCGCTCTACCAGACCGGAGGGGACAGGCAAAGGCCGGTCCCCTTGCATGACGAGGGAGCGCACACCGAACGTTCCATTGACCGAGCGCCAACGTTGCAGCCCGAGGTCAAGGGCGATGAACATATAACCCGGGAAATATGCGGCCGACCGGGTTTCGAGGCGCCGGGCGTGACGCACGGTTTTCTCGCAGCGAGGCACAAAGGGCTGAAATCCCTGGATCCGGAGATGCCGCTCTGCGACATGCTCCTTCCCGGGAAAGACGCTGGCCGCATACCAGCGCGTTGCCGGCGCGGCGGTCGGCTCAGGCGACAGGGCTGTTGCCTTGCTCGTTGTTTTTTCCGCGCTACTCACGTGTCTCCCTTCGGCGGTCGGCGGCATGATCTCAGGTCAACGGTTACGACAGTGTGTGGATACCAGCAAGCAACCAAGCCACTAGAGTCAAGGCGGTTGGGTTAAGAATTTCCTACACATTGTCCAGAAATTTAGCTGTGCCTAAATAATCACCGAGCCGCTTTCTTTTTCAGCTGGCTGAGATGCTATGTCGAGCAATTTATTTCCATACGTAGGTGCTTGGTTACGCGGGTCGTGACGAATCGCCCGTTGGTTCTGGTACTTAGTCCGTCGACTTGAAGCTAATGTGACGGATGGCGTCGCGCACACGCCTGCCGCCAGCGACAAAGATCCTGCACGGCCACACCAACTACGGCGAAAAATCACTGTCGCGCAGAACAGGTTATCACCGCTCGACCGGCTTCATGAACGCTTCAACAGCGACCAGACAGCCGGCACCAAGCTCGCGGCCAGCGCAACCTTGATCAGATCACCGACGATAAAGGGCAACACCCCGAACTGCCAGGATTTTTCCGGGCCGATCAACAGCGCCAGCCAGGCAAAGCCCATTGCCATCATGACGATCTCGGCCACCAGCATGGCATTGAAGAGCTTGATAGGATGGCGATCCCAGCCACGGTCGGCAGCCCAGCCGACGATCGCCGCCATGACGACGAAGCCGGCTAGATAACCGCCGGTCGAACCGAGCATGTAAGCGATACCGATACCCTTTTCGGGCGTGCTCTGGAAGACCGGAAGGCCCAACGCGCCCTCGGCCATGTAGAGAAGCAGCGTGGCGACGCCAAGGCGCATGCCGAAGGCGGCGGCAATCAGCAAGACGGCGAGCGTCTGCATCGAAATATCGACCGGTCCGAGCATGACCTTGGTCTTGGCAGACAAGATCAGCAGCAACGTTCCGGCGATCGCCAGCAAAAGCTGTCCTGCCAGCCGGGCCGCGCCCTTTTCAGGCAAAGCGAGAGAAATGAGCGGACGCATCGTCGTTGTAATTGCCATAGTCTTCCCCGTTCCGGATTGCCGCCGAACGCGGCCTTGCGTTTTCCTATATTGGCTTCCGTGCTATGCGGCAATCGGTTTTGCCCTCGCCCCAAAAAAGGTCGCGACGTTCGCATGGCGCTGAAATTCGATACACGCTTCGATCCGGCCTATGGCCAGGGCGTAGCCGTTGCGCCTGGTATTCAACGCATCACCGCCAGGAACCCAAGCCCGTTCACCTTTCACGGAACCAACAGCTATATCGTCGGGCGCGAGACGCTGGCGGTGATCGATCCCGGACCGGATGACGAGGCACATCTTCGAACACTGCTCGAAGCGATCGGGACCAGGCCGGTCAGCCATATCTTCATCAGCCACACGCATCGCGACCATTCGCCGCTGGCGGCTCGGTTAAAGCAGCATACGGGTGCGGTGGTTCTGGCGGAGGGCCGGCATCGCCCGGCGCGGCCGTTGCGCACCGGCGAGGTCAATCCACTCGATGCCAGCGCCGACACCGACTTTGTTCCTGATATCGCGCTGCCGGATGATATGGTGATCGACGGCGACGGCTGGGCGATCCGGACGGTGCTGACGCCCGGCCATACCGCCAATCACGCGGGCTTCGCGCTGGAGGGAACCGGCATCCTTTTCTCAGCCGATCACGTCATGGCGTGGGCAACCACGATCGTCGCACCGCCGGATGGCGCGATGGCCGAGTACATGACATCGCTCGATCGGCTGATCGAACGTGACGACCGGCTGCTGCTGCCCGGTCATGGTGGGCCGGTGACCGAGCCGCGCAGCTTCATGCGCGGATTGAAAACGCATCGAAAAATGCGCGAACGCGCAATTCTGGAGCGGATCAACAACGGCGACCGGACAATCAAGGACATGGTGGACGCGATCTATCGCGACACCGACCCGCGCCTGCATGGCGCGGCCGGCCTGTCGGTGCTTGCCCATCTGGAAGACCTGGTGGCGCAGGGCCTGGTCCACACCGACGGCGCGCCGGCTATCGACGGCATCTATTCGCCGGCAACGTAGCACACTTCGGATATCATTCCGCCGGCGCCACGCCCACCTGGCCGGCGACTTCCTGGTCGAGTTCGGAAAGGAAATCGGTGATGCGCGCTGCATTGTCGCCAAGGTCATGGCGGCCGTAACGCGAGGCCGAGCGCATATCGACGATGACCACATCGCCGTCGTCGGTCACGCGGATGGCGACATCGGCGGGAAGACCAAGCAGCAAGCTCTTGGCCAGCGCATCGACCGTCACGTCGCTTTGCCCTGCTGCGTCTGGAAACGGCGCCGTGAGCTGCCAGCCGCGCCGATCGAGCACCGTTTTGACCGCCTCCAGAACGCGATCGAAAGGCAAGGTGTAGCTGCGTGCGGTAACGAGCGGGTAAGCTTCGATTTGCAGGCGCTGCTCGCCGGGTGTCGGCGGCAAAAGCCCGTTCATATCCTTTGTCCGGGTAGAAATATCGAGCGCCGGCGGGTCGTCGAAATCCGTCGAGATGTCGCGCAGCGGCGGATAGGTCGCCGCCCAATAGGCCCCGACAGCGTAAGGGATGAGCACCAGAAACGCCAGCAAGGCGCCGGCGGTCAGGTCTTGGCCGCCACGATCACCGAAGTTCCACAATCGCGCGAAGGCAAACCCGGCAAACAAAAGCGCAAACGCGGCCAGCAAGGCGACAATGCCAAGCACCCATAGGAAAGCTTGGGTCTCGACGAGGTCATAGCGATGGCCGATGAGAGCGGTCAGCAGCAGGACTGCCGAAAACGCGCCGGCGCGCCGCGACCAACCGGCAGCCCTCGACGTTTGTCGCTCGGGAATTCCCGTCATTGCTTTCCGCGCTGCCCCAACCCGAACACAGGCATAGTGCCTTTCAGCGGCGGCTTGAAGACGCAAAGACGCCGCATCTCCGGTCAGTCCGTCGGCAGGTGATAATCCCGGAACTGCTGGCGCAAGGTAATCTTCTGGATCTTGCCGGCAGCGGTGTGTGGGATTTCGCCGACAAAAGCGACGTCGTCCGGCATCCACCACTTCGCCACCTTGCCGTCCATGAAAGCGAGAATATCCGTCTTGGTCGGCTCCCTGCCCGGCTTGCGCACGACCACAAGCAAAGGCCGCTCGCCCCATTTCGAATGCGGAATGCCGATGGCGGCGGCCTCCGCCACATCGGGATGGCCGACCGCGAGGTTCTCGAGCTCGATGGTCGAGATCCATTCGCCGCCCGACTTGATCACGTCCTTGGCGCGGTCGGTGATCTGCATATAGCCTCCGGGGTCGATATGCGCGACGTCACCGGTATCGAACCAGCCGTCTTGATCGAACTGTTCGGATCCGATGCCGCCATAATAGGCGCGCGCGATGGCCGGCCCGCGGACCTTGAGCCGGCCGAAGGTCTTGCCGTCCCATGGCAGTTCGTTGCCGGCGTCGTCCGTCACCTTCATTTCGATGCCGAACGGTGTAAAGCCTTGTTTCTGCTGGACGCCGAGGCGGGCCTCGCCCTTCAGCCCGGCGTAATCCGGCTTCAGGGTGCACAGCGTGCCGAGCGGCGACATCTCGGTCATGCCCCAGGCGTGGACGACCTGGACATCGTAACTGTCCTGGAACTTCGTCGTGAGCGCGCGTGGACAGGACGAGCCGCCGATGACGACTTTCTGCAGATAGGGCAGTTTCTTGCCGGTCTCTTCCAGATACTGGAGGAGCATCATCCACACCGTCGGCACGGCGGCGCTGAAGGTCACCTGCTCGGTGTCGAGCAGCTCGTAGAGCGAAGCGCCATCCATCTTGCAACCGGGCATGACCAGCTTGGCGCCGACCATCGGCGCGCTCTGGGCAAGGCCCCAGGCATTGGCGTGGAACATCGGCACGACCGGCAATATGGTATCGCGCGACGACAGGCCCATGGCGTCGGGCATGGCGGCGATCATTGCGTGCAGCACGTTCGAACGATGACTGTAGAGGACGCCTTTCGGGTCGCCCGTGGTGCCCGAGGTGTAGCACATACCGGCGGCGGTGTTTTCGTCGTATGTCTTCCAGGCGAAGTTGCCGTCGGCTTCAGCAAGCCATTCTTCGTACGCAACCACATTGGGCAGCGCAGTCTCCGGCATATGCGCGTTGTCGGTCAGCACGATAACCTGCTTCAGCGACTTGACCGCGCCGGCGATCTTTTCGAGCAGCGGCAGGAAGGTCAGGTCGACGAAGATCGCCTTGTCCCCGGCATTGTTCATGATCCAGGTGATCTGCTCGGGAAAGAGCCGCGGGTTGAGCGTGTGATAGATGGCGCCGACACCCATGATGCCGTACCAGGCCTCGATGTGGCGCGCGGTGTTCCAGGCCAGGGTCGCGATGCGGTCGCCAAGCCCGAAACCGTCACGCTCGAGCCGCTCGGCGACCTTCAGGGCACGATCATGGATTTCGGCATATGTGCTGCGCACGATCGGCCCCTCGATCGAACGCGACACGATTTCGCGGCTGCCGTGCTGCCGCTCGGCATTGTCGATCAGCTTATGGCAAAGCAGCGGCCATTCCTGCATCAGCCCGAGCATCTTGTTCCTCCCGTTATTTTTTCGCCATTGTGGGACGAACCGGCGGATTGTCCAGCCGTGACCGGGCTGGAGCGGCGAACAGAGCGAAATGAGCCGGAATTCGCCACAATCCGGCCATGCTCGGCGTTAACGTTGATTAACAGGCGGGGTGTGATTGGCGAATGAAAGAGGTTCGCATGGACGCGCAGCTCGATGACAAAGCCCTCGAAAATACGCTTGCCGAGAGTCTGGCCGATCTGGTGGCGGCCGACGTCGCGCAGGCAGATCTGGTGCCTGACGCCAAAGCCGTTTCCGAAGATGAATTCGTCGAGGTCGTCGGTGGCGCCCTCGAAGCGGTCGGCGGCACGCTCTTGTTCAAGATGTGCGTCGAGAACGAGGGCGAAGCCCAGCACGTCGCTGCCGCCTGCGTCGGCGACGGCGGCAATCGCCAGTTCCTGCTGCTCACCTTGCCGACCAGCGGTGGTGCGCTGAAGGTCGAGACCACCTCGAAAAGCACCAATCCGGTGGCCGGCATTGCCGCCGCGTATGCCGGGCTGATGGACGCTTTCCAGGCCGCCGCCTGAGTTTTCGGGGAAGCGGAAGAAAGAGGCGAGACTTGTCTCCGCGGGCGACGTCCGCCTGGTGGCAGGCAGCTCTTGCGCAAGGCGCTTGCCAGACACATCTTGGGGTTGAGGCAAGGAGATCCGATATGGACCAGATCGCAAATCCGTCACCCGGCTTTCAGCGCAATCCCGGCAAGGTCATCACAGTCGAGCCTTACAAGGGCACCGTGACGGTGCGCGCTGGCGATGTCATCATCGCTTCGTCCAAGAAGGTCAAGGTGCTGACCGAACCTCCCTATCCGCCTGTTTTCTACATTCCGTTCGGCGACATCGACTTCAAACAGCTTGGCAAGACCGAACACTCGACCCATTGCCCCTATAAGGGCGATGCCAGCTATTGGAGCGTGCTGCCCGCCGGCGATGCAGGCAAGGATGCGATGTGGGCCTATGAGCGGCCGTTCGACGAGATGGCCGATATCCGCGATCACGGCGCGTTCTATCCGAACAAGGTGACCATCGAGGCGACGCCCGACTGATCAGTCGGTGGTGCCTTCATCGCCGACGCCGTCGGCATCGTCGAGACGCACGAAGGTGAGGCCCTTGGCCTTCAGCGCCAGAAGTCCCTGCACCACGCCTTCGCCGGCTGCATGGGTCGGCTGATTGATGTGAGCGATGATGACGTCGCCGTCCTTGGCCGCGGCGACGCGCCGGGCGGTCTCTTTTGCGCCGAGCAATGAGCCGCCATCGCCGTTGATTGAGAATCCGGCGATCTTGAAACCAAGCTTGCGTATCATCGCGATTGCCGACGGGCTGTATTCGGCGGTTGCGCCGCGAAACCATTTCGGCGCCGGTTCGCCGGTCACGGCAAGCGCGGCAGCACCCGATTCGACCTCGGCCAGCACGGCCTGCGGGCTGCCGGCACTGCGAATGCCGTAGATCTTTTGCGGCGTGTCGACGGCGGGGACATGACGGCCGCCATGGTTTTCCAATTCAAACAGTTCGGGATGCGCCCGCATGATCTCGACGGCGGCGGCGTTGTGCTTCAGCCAGATGCCGGTGACGAAAATGGTGGCAGGAATCTTGTTTTCCACCAGCGCCGAGAGAATCCGTGTGTCGGTCCTTCCGCCGCACGCATCGAGCGTCAGCGCGACGCGGCCGCCGCCCGCCTCGGCCTTGATGTGCAGCGTCGGTGCGACGAGCAACTGGGCGTTGCCAGGAGAAACAGCCCACAGCGATATCGCAATGGCGCAAAAATACTTTTGGAACGGGCGCATCGATTATTTCCAGGTCGGCCGGATCAAAGTTGAAGCGGCGACCCCAAGACCGCCATCAAGGCGGAAATCGGGACGATGCCCCTGCAAAAGCGTCGGCAGCGGCAATTTGACCGCCGGCCTGACCTTTGGCAAGCGCGAGGTCACAATGCGTGCTCCACGTCCTTAACCTTACGTGAAAGGATCGCGAGCACCGCGTCGACCACCGCTTTGACCTCAAGTCGCCAGACGCAGCAAGCCTTGCTCGGATCGGGTCGGCGGCACAGGTCCCTGGCTATGCACTCGCAAGGCATGGAGGGCCGCGGCGTAACACTGGCCACGCCGACAGGCCCCCAGACGGCCGGGTCGGTCAGGCCGAAGAGGCCGACAACCGGCGTGCCGGCGGCGGCGGCCATGTGCATCGGGCCACTCTCGTTTCCCAGAAACAGGCGTGCCTGGCCGAGGACCGCCAGCAGCGTTGCCAGCGACAGCGCCCCGACCACGTTGACGACCGGCGAAGCGGCCTTGGCGACGATGCGCTCGGCAGATGCCCGTTCATCGGGGCCGCCGACAAGCAGGAAGTCCAACCCGGTCTGCCGCGAGATCTCGTCGATCGCCAGCGCAAAACGTTCCGGCTGCCATTGCCGCCCCCGGAAGCTCGCTCCTGCATGAACGGCTATGAAGGCGTTACGCCGAAGATGATGCCGGTCGAGAAGCGCCAATGCCCTGGCGGTCTCCAGCGGCAGCGGCTCAATCGTCGGGACAGGCGCACGCAACTCCACGCCAAGCGCCTCAAGCGGCGAAAGATAGCGGTAGAGATAGTGCTGGCGACCAAAGCCAAACGGCTTGGCTGCGACGTTTGCGGGCTGACTTTCCAGCCAGCGCAACGGTTTTTCGGGAGGATCGTATCCGACGCGGGTCTTGGCATTGACGAGCCTGACGATGATGCGTGAGGTTTTGGAATCGGCCAGGTCGATGCTCAGGTCAAACCCGAACCGGCGCAGAGCGCGCACCATCGCGTAAAGCTCGCGACCACGCTGCACAGGGGTGCCACGCATCCGTACGCGCCGGAACGCCACCACGTCCGAGGCGATGCCATGAGCCAACAGGAAACTGGCAAAGTTCGCCTCGCAAAGGAACACTATCCTGGCCTTTGGATATTGGAGGCGCAGGTTTCTGGCGAGCGCGGAAGCGAGGACAAGATCGCCGATGAATTTCGTCTGGAGGATGAGAATCGAGCGGACGTGCGTGGGCGGGTTCTGCAACATCTGTTTCTGGCACCGGGGCGGGTTCGAGGGCCGGAAACTGGGCAGAAACGATGTCGGGATTTGGAGCCGACACACGCACGTTCGCGTGAATTCGGTTACAAATCGGTAAGGTCAGATGCCGGTGGACTCCACCTCCTATCCGCGGCCGTTCTTTGCAGCCTGCACCGCCGCTTGCGCCGCGGCCAGCCTGGCGATCGGCACCCGGTATGGCGAGCACGAGACGTAGTCGAGGCCGACCTTTTCGCAGAAATGGATCGAGGCCGGGTCGCCGCCATGCTCGCCGCAAATACCGAGCTTGATGTCGGGCCGCGTCGCCCTGCCCTTTTCGGCCGCCATCCGCACCAGCTCGCCGACGCCGTCTATGTCAAGCGACACGAACGGATCCTGCTCGATGATGCGTTTTTTCCGGTAGGTCTCGAGGAACGAGGCCGCATCGTCGCGCGAGATGCCGAAGGTGGTCTGGGTCAAATCGTTGGTGCCGAAAGAGAAGAATTCGGCCGCCTCGGCAATGACATGAGCGCGGATCGCGGCGCGCGGCAGTTCGATCATCGTGCCGGTAAGATAGTCGATCTTGACGCCGGTTTCCTGCATCACGCTTTTGGCGACGGCATCGATCCGCGCCTTGACGTAGTCGAGCTCCTTCACCAGACCGACCAGCGGCACCATGATCTCCGGCACCACCAGCGCGCCGGCCTTCCTGCCGGCCTCGACGGCCGCCTCGAAAATGGCGCGCGCCTGCATCTCCGCGATCTCCGGATAGGAGACGGCAAGCCGGCAACCGCGATGGCCGAGCATCGGATTAAACTCGTGCAACGCTTCGGTGCGCCGCCGGAGCTTGTCCGGCGACACATTCATGGCGGCGGCGACCTCGGCCACCTCCTCCTCGGTCTTGGGCAGGAATTCGTGCAGCGGCGGATCGAGCAGGCGGATCGTCACCGGCAGCCCGGCCATGATCTCGAACAGTTCGAGGAAATCCGAGCGCTGCATCGGCAACAGCTTGGCCAGCGCCGTTCGCCGGTCCTTTTCGGTATCGGCCAGGATCATCTCGCGCATGGCAATGATGCGGTCGCCGTCGAAGAACATGTGCTCGGTGCGGCAAAGCCCGATGCCTTCGGCGCCGAAGGACCGCGCCATGCGCGCATCGAGCGGCGTCTCGGCATTGGTGCGCACCTTCATGCGGCGCGCGCCGTCGGCCCATTCCATGATGGCGGCGAAATCGCCCGAGAGTTCCGGCTGCAGCATCGGTACCGCGCCTTTCAGCACCTGGCCGTTGGCGCCGTCGATGGTGATGATGTCGCCCTTGCGGAACGTCGATCCCATCGCCATCAGCGTGCCGGCCTTGTAGTCGACGCGCAGCGAGCCTGCGCCCGAAACGCAAGGCTTACCCATGCCGCGCGCCACAACAGCGGCGTGGCTGGTCATGCCGCCGCGCGTCGTCAGGATGCCTTCGGCCGCATGCATGCCATGGATGTCTTCGGGGCTGGTCTCGATGCGCACCAGGATCGCCTTGCGGCCTTGTGTCTTGGCCTCCTCGGCGTCGTTCGAGGAAAACACGATTTCGCCGGTGGCAGCGCCCGGCGAGGCCGGCAGGCCGACGCCGATGATGTCGCGCGCCGCCTTCGGATCGATGGTCGGATGCAACAACTGGTCGAGCGAGGCCGGATCGATGCGGGCGACGGCCTCCTCCTTCGAAATCAGTCCATCCCTGGCCATGTCGACGGCAATCTTCAGCGCCGCCTTGGCGGTGCGCTTGCCGGACCTGGTCTGCAGCATCCACAATTTGCCGCGCTCGATGGTGAATTCGAGATCCTGCATGTCGCGGTAGTGCTTTTCCAGGCGGTCGGAGATGCTGACGAAAGCCTGGAAGGCGTCAGGCATCAGCTTCTGCAGCGACGGCTTGTCGGAACCGGCGGCAATGCGCGCCGCCTCGGTGATGTTCTGCGGCGTACGGATGCCGGCAACGACATCCTCGCCCTGGGCGTTGACCAGGAACTCGCCATAAAGCTGCTTTTCGCCGGTCGACGGATTGCGGGTGAAGGCGACGCCGGTGGCCGAGGTGTCGCCCATATTGCCGAAGACCATGGCCTGGACATTGACCGCCGTGCCCCAGCTTTCGGGAATGTCGTGCAGGCGCCGATAGGTGATCGCGCGGTTGTTCATCCAGCTGGAAAACACCGCACCGATGGCGCCCCACAGCTGCTCGTTTGGATCCTGCGGAAACGGCTTGCCGAGCTCCTCCTCGACCTTGGCCTTGTAGAGTGCGATTACGCCTTGCCATTCGATGGCTGTCAGCTCGGTGTCGAGCTCATGGCCGAGCCCACCCTTCTGGTCTTCGAGGATCTCCTCGAAGACCTCATGGTCGAGGCCCATGACGACGTCGGAATACATCTGGATGAAACGGCGATAGCTGTCATAGGCAAAGCGCGGATCGCCTGAATCGGCGGCCAAGGCTTCGACCGTCTCGTCGTTGAGGCCGAGATTGAGCACGGTGTCCATCATGCCGGGCATGGAAGCGCGGGCACCGGAGCGCACCGACACCAAAAGCAGTTTCGACGGATCGCCGAAACGCCGCCCGGTCAGCCGACCGATGTGATCGAGGGCGACCGCCACATCCGCTTCCAGCGAGGCCGGATAGGCGTGGCCGTTGGCGTAATAAGCGTTGCAGACCTCGGTGGTGATGGTGAAGCCTGGCGGCACCGGCAGGCCCAGGCTGCACATTTCGGCCAGGTTGGCGCCCTTGCCGCCGAGCAGATTGCGGTCGCCGGCACGGCCTTCCGCGGCGCCGTCGCCAAAGGTGTACACCCATTTGGTCATGCTTGCTCCCCGGTTGCAGAAGATTGGAAATATTGGCAAATCGAGCGATATGATGCTGCAGTGCGAAAGGCAAGGCATCGACCAAGCCGGCCGGCCTCTACAATCGATTAAGGAAAAGCGGCGTCGAAAAGACTTGCTTTTTGGAAAGCTTTGTTGTAGAACATAACGAGAACAAAAGGTAGAGCGATGAGAATGACCGGAAAGCCCGATTATCTGGAAATGCCGGCGACGGGCGGAACGCTGGACAGCGTGAAGGCTTTCTACAGCGCGGCCTTCTCATGGTCGTTCACCGATTACGGGCCGACCTATTCAGCTTTTGCCGAAGGGCTGGACGGCGGTTTTCGAGCGGATGGCCAAGATGCGCCGGCCAAGCCGCTGCCCGTGCTCTATTCCGAAAGGCTGGAGGAAACATTGAGCGCCGTCGAAAATGCCGGCGGCACCATCGTCAAGCCGATCTTTTCATTCCCCGGCGGCAGGCGGTGCCATTTCGTCGATCCGGCCGGCAATGAAAATGGCGGTGTGGGGTGAATAGATCCGTTCAAAGTAGCGATTGCAAAACTGGTGGATCGGTCGCGCATAGTCGGCATTGAGCTTTCTCCCGGCTCGTCCTATAAGGCCGCGCGCACAGCGGGCAGGCTCCGGCTGTTGGGGCGTCGCCAAGTGGTAAGGCATCGGTTTTTGGTACCGACATTCCCAGGTTCGAATCCTGGCGCCCCAGCCAGTTCTCCAAATTCTGACGATCTCCCGAGTCGTAATCTCAGTTGCAGACACCTTGGTCGCGGACTGGTATCTGCGGTATCTGTCCACAACAAATTGGTGTCTCCGGCAGAGAGCGCGATGCGGCTGGCATCTTAGTTTAATGTCGGCTCAATTGGCCGGCAGTCAAATGCATCTTGTGGAGAAAAGCAGTTTTTCTGCCACGGCTTGACGTTCGATCTTATAGTTTGAGACTTTTATAATCCAAAACATCGGATTTTTTTGTCGCTTTTCTTCAGATAAGTCAGCGCCTCCAACGCCTCTCTAGTAGTAACCGGCGCAATCATCAAACTAATTTTAATAAAATTCAATTTCGTTTTTAACGACGGTGATCATGGTATCTTGTGCTGTCAGCAACAAGTAGAATGTCGTAGAAATATCAATAAGCATCGCTCGGAAAACAACGTGGGCACCTCTGAAGTTAAATTTGCTTTTATCGCACAATGTCGACTATCCCTAAGTATATTTTTCGCCGCAACGTGAGAACCCTGCCACCGATCAACCATTCTATCAGGGCGTGCAGGTATGTGATTTGGCGCTAATATACACCTTCTAGTAGGCAGGCATCCGCGGGGCGCTATCGAATCAAAATGAGGGATTATGGATGGCGACTCTCCATTACACGTCGGGCGGGTCCGGCACGGACATTGCAAAAGCCGGATTCAATCTGGCTAGCGTGCAATATGTTGACCAGGTCAACGAGCTGCCAGAGGGCATGAAAGGCTTGGTCTACCTCGACGAGGCCAACGGAGTAACCCAATCCTTTATCGACAAGGTTACTCCTTTCCTCGGCAATCCGAACGTATTTGGGTTCTTCCTGGTTGACGAGCCGGATCCCACCGGCCAATGGGGTACCTACGCCTCTGCCGCAAATCTGAAGGCAGAATCCGACTGGATCCATGAGCATTTTCCAGGCGCCAAGACCTACATCACAATGATGAGCTTGGGGACGTCGGCGAATCCGGATTTTAGGGGCACGTACAATCCCGCCAATACGGGTATCGATTACTACGGCATAGATGTCTATCCCGTCCGCACGGATGGCCCGGTCGACTACAACATGATCGATAAATTCGTCGCCGCCGCTCAGGCATCGGGCATCCCGACGAGCCAGATCGTTCCGGGCTACCAGGCGTTTGGAGGTGGCGAGTATAACACCGACATGGGTGGCAAATATGTCGTGCCCACCGCCGCCCAGATGGAGACCATGATGGACCACTGGGCCAAGCTGGTTCCATCACCCGCCTTCGACTACGCGTACGCCTGGGGTTCGCAGCGAGGCGACACCGCGCTTGAGAGCTCCCCGGAACTGCAGGCCGTTTTCCGGGAGCACAATCTCGCAACGACTGGGACCGCTCCGCCTCCCGTCGACACAAGCGACACCTTGTATGGCAGCAGCGGCGACGATGTGTTTCACGGGGCCGGCGGCCACACGATGATCGGCTATGGCGGCAATGACACCTATTATGTCGATGACATCCGCGATAAGGAGATTGAGGCGGTGGGCGGCGGTACCGACAAAGCACTTGCCTCCGTAAGTCATGCTCTTGCGGCCGGCTCCGAGATCGAGCTTCTCGCCACCAGCAATCCGTCCGGCACGACGGCGATCAACCTGACCGGCAATGCGTTCGCCCAGACTATCCAGGGCAATGCCGGCGCCAATGTCATCAACGGCGGCGGCGGCGCCGACAAGATGGTCGGCTATGGCGGCAACGACACCTATTATGTCGACAATGCCGGCGACAAGGTATACGAGGCCGTCGGCGGTGGCGCCGACAGAGTGCTCGCCGCAGTGAGCCATGCGCTTGCGGCCGGCTCGGAAGTTGAGCTTCTCAGCACCACGAACTCGGCCAGCACGACGGCAATCAACCTCAGTGGTAACGCGTTCGCTCAAACCATCTTAGGCAATGCCGGCGCCAACGCAATCGACGGCCTCGGCGGCGCTGACAAGATGGTCGGCTATGGCGGCAATGACACCTACTATGTCGACAATGCCGGCGACAAGGTATACGAGGCCGTCGGCGGTGGCGCCGACAGAGTGCTCGCCTCAGCGAGCCATGCACTTGCTGCCGGCTCCGAAATTGAGCTTCTGAGCACCACGAACTCGGCTGGCACGACGGTAATCAATCTCAGCGGTAACGAATTCGCTCAAACCATTGTAGGCAATGCCGGCGCCAACGCAATCGACGGCCTCGGCGGCGCTGACAAGATGGCCGGCTATGGCGGCAACGACACCTACTATGTCGATAATACCGGCGACAGGGTTTACGAGGCGGTCGGCGGAGGCGCCGACAGAGTGCTCGCCTCAGTGAGCCATGTGCTTGCGGCCGGCTCGGAAATTGAGCTTCTCAGCACCACGAACTCGGCTGGCACGACGGCGATCAATCTTACAGGCAACGAGTTCGCTCAGACGATCGTGGGTAATGCCGGCGCAAATGTCATCAACGGCCTCGGCGGCGCTGATAAGATGGCCGGCTATGGCGGCAATGATACCTACCAAGTCGACAACGCCGGCGACAAAGTCTACGAGGCAGTGGGCGGCGGCAGCGACAAAGTGCTCGCCTCGGTGAGCCACGCCCTTTTGGCCGGCTCGCAGATCGAGCTCCTCGCCACCACCAATCCGTCCGGTACGTCTGCTATCAACCTGACCGGCAACGCCTTTGCCCAGACCATCCAAGGCAATGCCGGCGCCAATGTCATCAACGGCGGCGGCGGTGCTGACATCTTGACCGGTAACGGAGGCAATGATGCATTCGTGTTCAACAGCGCTCTTGGAGCCGGCAATATCGACAAGGTCACCGACTTCAACAAGCTCCAGGACAAGATCCAGCTCGACGACGCCGTTTTTGCCGGGCTTAAGTTGGGCGGCCTTTCATCCGATGCTTTCTTTGCTGGCACGGCTGCGCATGATAGCTCCGACCATATCATCTACAACAGTTCAACCGGAGCGCTCTCTTTCGACAGCGACGGTATCGGCGGCGCAGCTCAAATACAGTTCGCCACTCTCTCTCCAGGTCTGTCGCTTGCAGCAGGTTCGTTCCTTGTAATCTGAACGACCCGGAACGGCGGACCTTCATTTCGAGACAGTCCGCCGCTTTATCTTTGTTCAAGCACCGGATTTCCAAGCGAAGTAACCAGTCCGGCTGGCGCTCTTCTCCTGGGGCTGGCGCGACGTACTCTCCATAAGGTTCGCCCGAAAAGTGGAATGTATCGTCGTTACCCTCGTGATCTCCTTAAAGGGAGGCCTAGATCGTTTCACTCAATGTCAATACTGAGATCTGGGGATAGCACGCCACGGCCAAAAGCGCTCAAACGTCAGCGATTTGTCGCTGCATTGACCTTGAGCAAAGATGCGGAGCTCCATTCAACTCAGGACACTCAATTATGCGCTTGTGGTCGCAGAAGAGGGCAGCTTTCTGCGCGCGGCGCGGCGCGTCGGAATCGATCACACTGCGCTGAGCCGGCGCATACGCGATCTCGAATACGCGATGGGAACGACGATATTTCATCGCCATGCCCGCGGCGTTGGGCCAACCCCGGCCGGCGAGCGTTTCCTCGATCGTCTGCGCTCCGTGCTGCTCGAACTGGACAATACTCTGACGCTGGCCAGGACCGGCATTAAGAATGAACAGCAAAGGCTTTCCATCGGCTCCAACGGACTCATCCTCGCCGGGCGAGCGCTGGATGCGATCATCGAGTTCGGGAAATGTCATCCAAATGTGACCGTCAGCTTGATAGAGGGGTCTCACCCCGAGCCCGGGGCGGCTCTGGGCGGCACCGAGGTCGACGTCACCGTGACCTCCTCCTCGCGTTCCAATGGCGGCCCATTCGAACTAATGTTGTGGAAGGAAACTCTGGCAGTCGTTGTTGCTTCAAATCATTCTCTCGCCAGCCGCCCCGTAATCGAGTGGTTGGAGCTGGGCCAAGAGACGCTGCTCGTGCGCAGGGGCGAAGCGTTTCTGCTCGCCGACGCTATTGGAAATGGCGTGCAGCTTCCCGCAATTGTCGAACACCACGTCACTGCGGGCATCCTTCTGCGCCTCGTCGGAAACGGCCTTGGAGTCGCTCTGATCCACGATGGAGACGCCAACAGCGTTCCTGACGGCGCCGTCTGCCGCAAGCTGCGGATCGGGGGCAAGCCGATCCGAATCTCCAGCTTTGCCCGTTGGCGTCCGGACAATGCCAATCCTGCCCTGACGGTCTTCATCACATTCCTGCGCGATAGGTATTGGTCCTGACGGCCGTCCGCCCACCAAATGACCCGAATAGTCATCCCGCCTTCAGGGTTCGTTGGCTCTGGCAAAGGCTCTGTCCGTTGTAATGAAACCGAGTCAGCATCGGCGGCATCAGCTTTGCCGAATCGGCGACTATCTGTCCGGTCTCGCGGCCCAGCAATTCAGCATAGGCGACGAGATGGCGATGAATGGTGCCGGGCAGTTCGACCGTGATCTTGACCGGACGGTCATCGGGAATGACGGAGAGTTTCAGTTTGGTCATGACGGATCCTTCGGCGCCGCACCCGGTCAGCACCAAAGCCTTCGGCGATGCGCACCAGATCGCAGAGCGCTGAGCGGATTTGCGGCCAAGGAAACTCGGAGCATTCCTCCCACGCTTCGCCCTCGCGCAACACGGCATCGAGCTTGCCCGCCACACCGGCCAGAGTCGTAGCGGGGGTGGTTGAGAAAGCTTGCAGCAGATCTTGCATTTTCTCGCTAGCCTCGCGCTCGGCCCTGAAGGCGGCGGTGTAGCCAGTTTGCTCCGCAGCCGCATCCCAGCGTGCCTGATGCGCCGCGAAATCAGCTTCGGCCTTTTCGCGGAGAGCCGCCATATCCGGCGCTTTGCCGAGCACTTCATTGAGCATCTCGCTCGAATGGACCGTCACCTGCTCACCCTCGGTCAGGCGGACGGTCACACAGGGAAAGCCGACGCTCTCGACAAGCCTTGTCTCCAAGCGCTGCTGCCTCCGGCAAAGCCGCTCGGTCTGTTTGTGGACTCTCTCCCATTCCCGCCAAAGCGCCAGTGCAGGATCAGAACGCACATTCGTGCTTCCGGCGCCGCTTGCGGGCGCGTTGCCTTGGAGCGTCCACGCGGTGGTGGCCACGACTGTTCCCTCAAGTACTCGCCTGCGGGTGACGTAAGGCAGAGTCGTGTTATTGTCGGAATCAGCCATGATCCGAGCTCCAATCAGCTTGGGTTGCGGTCAGGCCGGGCGGGATGGTGCAAACATCCTGTTCGGCCGCGAACTTGCCGCACGTATAACCGGAGCAATTTGACAAGCTACCGGTGAAAAGTCAACCCAAGAGATAAACGTTTGACCTATAGTAAAATTTCTGCCGCGCAGTGTCGGGGCGCTCGCGCGATGCTGGGGATAAGTCAGCGCGAGCTGGCGGACGCCGCCAAGGTATCACGGCCTACGGTGGTCGATTTCGAGCGAGGCGCCCGGGTTCCGCATCCGAACAATATGGCAGCGATTCGCCAAGCGTTGGAGGTTGCCGGTATCGAATTCATCCCAGAAAACAGCGGCGGACCCGGCGTACGACTGGTACGCCATCTCGAAAGTAAATGACCTCACGGCAGCGAGCAAACCAAAATGCGGGAGCATCCCGCGACTGTATCGCGCAGCCAGCCGCACTCTTCTTACAACCTCATCGAAAACAGGACCGACAAGACTTGTTACGGTCGATCTTGCTAATGCGAAACGGCTCGCTGGCAACGAGTTCGGCAGCTCTGGCCGACATTGACAGCACCACAGCGGCGGATTCTCGGCCTTTACTCAGCTGCTCCGCGGTCAGCGCGATTGTTCAAGGCGATGAGGCTTTTCGCCCGGGCCAGGCAATCCGGCTGCTCATTGCGATAGCGGGTCCGATTTCCATGATTAGGACGGTCCCGGCAAGAAGACCAACTCACTGAAGAGGTCATCCCAGTCGATATGGCCCAGCCGAGCGGCATGTGCAGGTCGCCCAAACCTCGTGCTGCATCCTCCTGCGGGAGGTAGGTTCGATGGAAACGGGCGCCCCGAAGGAATCATGGACATGCAGGTGCCCTGCCACCGGCGCCATGGCCCGCAGCTGCTCGCGGAAGTTCAGGCCGCGATGGGTGGATTCAATATAGGCGTGACTGAAATCGATAAGCGCCACCAAGTTCGGATGGCCGACCGCCTTAACCGTCTGCGCCACCTCGGCCGGGGTCTACCGGCACTGACCCGGTTCCATGGCGAAGAGGTTCTCAAAGGCGATGATGATCACCGCCAGCTTGCGGGGCCACCGCGACGCTGGCTCTGCAGTGGCAGGAGCGTTTGGCGGTCGCCTCACCCCAGCTCTTGACCTTGTCCCTGCCCTTGAAGCGGATCACCAGACCCGATACCGCCTCGCAGAGCGCACGCCGCACATCCGAGTCGCCGGCTTTCGAGATCCGTCCCCGGACGTCAATCGTGGAGCCGGATTGCCAGCGCCGCGACAGCGAGCGTGCCGAGGCATGGTTGCACGGCTTCGACGGCCTGCCGATTGGCGGTGAGCCGAAGCCGATAAGCAACCAACTAAAGACCGAGTTCGAAAGCCGTCAGCGGTCGGTCCACCAACCGCTGGCGCGGGCGGCATCGAAGCACACTTTCCTAGGGTGGGGGCCTTTGAGCCCGGCTTTCAGAGCGGCAACGCCACGATTGTACTCTTTCGTTTTGTCATACTTCCCACCCTCAACAAGAAAGTCGCCAAAACGTCTGTCGTTATAGATCGATTGAGAGCAAAACAAATAAGCCGCCATCTGATATCCATAATCGAAGGCAACCGAGTTAGCGCGGGCGGCGGTTGGAACGAACGAGTTTGCGCAAATCACCATTGCCGCGACCGGCATCATGCCTACGCAAGCTAATTTCATTGTTGTTGCCCTCTCCCAAGACGCAACGAACTTGCCGAAGTTTTTGCCTTGGTGCAAGACCGTCATGAAATCGTCCTCGAAGGAGCTCGTGCTCCACATCCTTCTGTGCAAGCAGTCGCAGATATTAACCGGCCGTGGCGTCAATAGCTGGTGAAACTGGCAAGATGCGCCGGATGAGGCAATCAATTCGAACGCCGGAGAGCCTGCCTCTGCAGAATTTCCGGGTTTAAGTTTCATGGGTGCGGCGTGCTCGCAAAGCCCAAAAGACCGGTGAAGTTCGCAACACGTCAAATTCTCGGCGACACTCTGACGTTACAGCCCGCCTGTATGCACCCACGCAATGACGCAGATCTGTCTGGGTTCGGTCCACTCGGGCCCGAGAGGCGAAGATATCGGGATCGAGGCGCTTGGGCCACTGCGCGCCAGACAGAGCGATCCGATCCGTGTCATACTGTCAGAGGCAAGACACTAGCAATTTGGGGGCGGCGGCAGATGAAGGAAGAGAACGACGTTCAGAAGTTGGTGCGCACGCTGCGTGCTCGAGCACCCGACGACGCGGCTGAATTGCTGGCCCGAGAATCTCCCGAGTTCATCCGGGACACACTAAAGTTGTTGCCGGACAGGCACGCCCGTAAGGTGGCGGAGCATTTGCCGCCGCATATGCGGCCTGTCAAGCCTGATGCCGGTGGCAAGGACCTTGCGATCCCTGAGTCGCTCGTCGAACTGATGGACCCGATTCCCGCCAGCGTTCCTGTCGGCACGACGATAGCCGCCGCGGTGGAGGCCGTCAGACGCACCCAGGTGCCGACCGAGCTCACTTATCTCTACGTCACGGAGGGCGGCGATAAGCTGGTTGGCCTGGTGGTCCTGCGCGATCTGATGCTGAGCGAACCGGACGCGATGGTCGATCAGATCATGCTGCCCAGGCCGTTCGCCCTTAACGTCGGTCTGTCTTTGAGCGACGCCTGCAAGGCGGCGGTACGCCGTCACTACCCTGTCTATCCCGTGGTGGACGCGGAGAACCGGCTGCTCGGGCAGGTCCGCGGCTGGCGGCTGTTCGAACAGCAAATCATTGAGATTTCCGCCCAGTCTGGCCAGATGGTGGGCGTCCAGAAAGAGGAGCGTTCTTTTACGCCGCTGTTTTCAGCCTTCTTGAAGCGTCATCCGTGGCTGCAGCTGAACCTGCTGACGGCCTTCATGGCCGCTTTCGTGGTCAGTTCGTTCACAGGCACGATCGAGAAGATCGTCGCCTTGGCGGCGTTCCTCCCGGTCTTGGCCGGGCAGAGCGGAAACACCGGCTGCCAGGCACTGGCTATGACGCTGCGTGGCCTTGCCCTGGGGGATGTGGACAAACGACCGAAGCTGCACCTGGTGATGAGGGAGGGCGCGCTCGGGATCGCCAACGGCGTGCTCGTCGGTCTTGTGGCGGCTGCGGCGATGTGGTTCTACGCGTCGCGGCAACCGGAGTCGGCGGCCCAGGCGCCCATGCTGGCACTTGTGATCCTGCTCGCCATGTCCGGATCGTGCCTCATGTCCGGAATCTCCGGCGTGCTGATCCCGCTGGGCCTGCGCCGGGTCGGCGCCGATCCGGCGGTCGCTTCGGCGATCTTTCTCACCACCGTGACCGATATCGTAGGCATGGGCCTGATGCTGGGGCTGGCCACCATGCTCGTGCTGTAGCAAGGCGCGTCCGGTGACGCGTCCATGGGGAGATGGGGTTCCTATAAGCTGACCTCGTCGCGTCCAACGAAATAGCAAGAGCCGTGCCGCATCGCGAACGCGTCGTGAGAAGCACCTCGCGGCAGCTCTCCGACCGCTTGCGCAACGCCACGGAAGACCTTTGGATGAGCCGTGGGTGACCTTGATGGCTCATTCGGTGACCAGATACGCGCAGAACCGCGCAAACAATATTAATCTTGTCGGCCGTGCGATCCACGACTGCTGACGATTTGAGTTAGTTGCCGCTGATGCCGAATACTTCAATTGTTACAGCAACGCTGAGAAGATGTTTTGATAACCAGCGCAGCCGAAATACGAATAAATCCGATGGTTTGTTGCGCAGCTGCAACAGCTGCTGAGACTCGCATGGTCTGGCGACCGTTCAGTCGCCTTTTTCTTGTGGTCGTGCTAAGTCCTTCGCACTAGTCGGGTTTGGGGTGGGTTCTCGGCATGCAATCTTCGTTTCGAACGATCTTCGGCTGCGCCGCAGCGCTGCTTTGTACCGGCGTATTGCCGGCCGGCGCACAAGGTCTTTTTACGGCATATGACGATGCGTTTTCGGCCCGCATCGCCAGTCCGGCCGACAACGGAACGCTCGCCCAGTTCGTCACAGTTGCCGTCAACGCGGGACAATACGATCAGGCGATCTCCTCAATCGAGCAGTATCTGATCAAATATCCCCGCGATGCGCGCGCCCGCCTGGCGGCCAGCCGATTGTACTATCATGTCGGCTCCTATGAATTGGCCCGGCGGCAGGTGCAGTACGGCATCGAAGTCGGCGGCCTGACCGCAAGTGAGCAGCAGGAAGCTGTTCGCCTGCTCGCCCGCATCGAGCGCGCGTTGCGTGGCGTCACCTGGGAACTCGCCCTGACCGGCGGCGTGTTCAGCGCATTTACTGATTTTGAGCCCGGCGGGGCGCAAGACGACGACAGCTTCGTCTCGCCCTATGGGCGGGCGGAAGGCTTTGTCCGGTGGGACCTCGGCACGCCAAGCGCCGACGCTCTCGTCCTTTCGGGGTCGTTGACTGCGACACAGCGCTTTTTCACGGAAGACCTGTCGGCTCCGGGTAGCGAGGAGACCTTCATCCACGGCAACGCCGCGATCACCTGGGACAAGGGGCTACCCAACAGTGGGATCGATTCGCTGCGCCTGCTGCTTTCCGCGTTCACCGTTACAGATCGCTTCGACAGCGATATCCACGAAACCGGCGTCGGCGTCAGTGGGCGCTTTCTTGTGCGCCCGACGGTCGAGACGACGCTTTTCGCAGGCGGCGGCTACATCGATCTAAGCCCCTCGCAAGGCATTTTCGCCGATAGCAGGGTCTTCTATGAGGCAGGCGGCAGCTACCGCTTCCGCAATGGCCAGGCGCTCGGACTGCGCTTTGTCGGCTCGAATGACTTCGCTTCCGGATCTGGCGAAATCGGCCGCAGCTACACGGGCGAGGTCCGCTATGGCGGCCTGTTGATGAACGTACCGGATCTTTTCGCATGGTCGCACCAGATCGCCTTCTCGGCCGGCCACAGCGACACTCCCGATCTGTCTGTCGGCATCGGCACAAATATCAAGAGCGACTTCTGGCGCATTGCCTCGGAAAGCGATTTTCAGCTGACGGAGGCGCAGAAGATCAGCGTCGATCTCGCCTATCGCGAAACCAACTTCGACATCGCCAACCGCGACCGAAAATCGTTCGAAATGCTGATGAGCTATACGTTGACGCTCAATTGAAAGAGGCCGCGATGAGGACCCCGTACCGTCAGATCGCCATTTTTATCGCCTGCCTTGCCTTCGCGGCACCATCCGCCGCTGAGACGGTCGGGTCGATGACGGCCTATCAGACCAACATCGTCCGCAACAACGGCGGGACAATGAACGTTGGTGCCGGCGTCGAACTCGGCGACCAGCTGCGCAGCAATCCCACCGGTCTTGGAATGCTGGTGTTCCGGGACGAATCGAGCGCCAAGATTGGTCCGAACACCAGCCTGACGATCGACGAGTTCGTCTACAATCCGGGCTCCGGATCGGGAAAGATCGACATCGGGATGAACAGCGGCCTGGCCCGTTTTTATGGTGGCCAGGTTTCGAAAGGGGGCGTCATGCAGGTTGCGACGCCGCACATGGTGCTCGGAGCCAGAGGCGGCATCATCGAAGTGCTGGTGGCAGCCGGCCAGACCGTCGGCATACTGCGCGCCGGCCGTATGACCTGCACGATCAATGGCAAACGGCTGGTCATCACAAACCCGGGCTACGCCTGCACATCGGAAGATGGCAAGCTGCTGACCGGCTACGGCGGAATCGACACCTTCCCGATATTGGACAGCATCGACCGGATAGCCGGCACCGGCCTGCCAGGCGCACCGGGTCCTGGATTGGACGTAAGCGCGATTTGTGCGTCGGCACTCGGCGGCTCGCTCAAAGTCTGCGAGTCCACGGACGGCGCATTGCCAGGAGTGGTCATGGAGTTCCCCGACACCCCAACGCCACCTGTGGGCGGCGGCGTGAATAAGGGCGAGTGTGAGGGTGAGGGTTGCTGCTACTACTGCAATTAGGCCTGGCCGCACGACATGAGCCTCTTGGTCGGTTGGCGCTGGGCTGATTGGCGGCAAGCTGGCAGGCGCAAAATATCCGGCCTTGTGGTCGTGCTCCTGCTGCTCGCTTGCCATTTGGCTTTTGACGGGCCGTTGTCGCGCCTGCGTGAGCGGACGTACGACTTCTACCAGTTTCTCGCCCCACGCCAGGCGACGAGCAATCCTGTCGTGATCGTCTCGATAGACGACGCCAGCCTCAAGGCACATGGGCGATGGCCCTGGAACCGTGGCCTCTTGGCCGATCTGGTCGATGGCATCACCGAATCCGGCGCGGCGGTGGTCGGGCTTGCGCTGGTACTGCCCGAGGCCGACACCTCGCCTGAGGGCATAGCCGGAGACAAGCGCCTGGCAGCGGCGCTGGCCAAAAATCGAACGGCGCTTGCCGTCAGCCTAGGCAATGAGGCGACGGTTTCAGAAGCAGAACCCAAAGCCGGCTGGTCGATCGTCGGGCAGGTACCCGACACACTTCCCGGCTTCACCGGCCTGACCGGCTCGCTTGCCGAATTCTCGAACGCCGCCGCGGGCCTCGGCGTGATTCGCACCTTGCCCGATCCCGACGGCGTACTGCGCCATGTGCCGCTGCTGTGGCTTCGCAACACCGCTCAAGGCGTGCAGCTGTGGCCGTCCTTCGCACTCGAGCTCCTGCGCCTTTATGCCGGACAGGACGGCTACATAGCCCGGATGAATGCTGCCGGGTTCGACGCACTCAGGATGGCCGGCGCCATCGTGCCGCTCGAGCCGGAGGGGAGCATCCGCCTCTGGGAAACCAACACCGATACGCCCCGCCTGTCTGCCAGCACTATCCTTTCGGGCGACAGTGATCCGCGGCTGCGTGAGGCCATCGCCATTGTCGATCTGTCGGCCGTGGGACTGACGCAGTATCTGCCCACCCCGACGCGTCCAGCGCGACCAGGGGCGGACATCCACGCCGATGCAATCGCCCAGTTGCTTGCCGGGCGCTACCTTGCAGAGCCAATGCACGCGCGCATGCTCGAGCGGCTCTGGTTTGTCCTCAGCGCCATCGTTTTCATCGGGCTTTCCGGAGTGCTCGCCGAGCGTGTCGTGCTTGGTGCCCTGGCTCTCGTGCTGCTGGCCGTCACGCCGTTCGTGTTCGGCGCTCTCGAATACAGCCTGCAGGGTAAACTCTATGACCCGCTGCAGCCGGCGCTGGCGACGATCCTGGTAGCCGGCTTCGAAGGGTATGTCCTCTACAGGCGCAGCGAGCAGCGCCGGTCCACCCTGGCACGGCAATTCTCCCAGTATCTATCGCCTTCCGTGGTGCAGCGCCTCGCAAGCTCGGACACCGAAGCGATCCTGTCCGGCGAGAAGCGCGAGATCACAATTCTGCTCAGCGACATACGCGGCTTCACGACGATGAGCGAACAGCTCGATACCCAGGAAATCGCCAAGGTGGTCAACCACTTCCTCGGCATTGCGACCGATGAGATCCTCAAGCGCGACGGCACCATCGACAAGTTCATGGGCGATGCGGTGCTCGCCTTCTGGAACGCGCCGCTTGATCAGCCGGACCATCGCAAGCGCGCGCTCGACGCGGGGCTTGCCCTGATCGAGCGGGTGAAGCGTGAAGACGCCGCCTTCAGCGCGGACGGCCATCCCTCCATCGAAATCGGCGTCGCCATCGAGACGGGCATCTGCTCGGTAGGCAATTTCGGCTCCGAACGGCGTTTCGATTACACCGCGATCGGCTCTCCGGTGAACCGCACGGCTCGGCTCGAGTCGACGACCAAGAAGCTGGGCATCCCCCTGGTGCTTGGTCCCGGCTTTGCGGCAGGAGCGCCGATGCCGGTCGTCCAGGCGGGCGCCTTTGAACTCCAGGGTTTCAAGGGCGAGGTGCCGGTTTTCACCGTTCCGGAGATGCAAGCTGCTCACCAAAGTATGAGCCGCGAAGTAGACAGCCAACGTGGTGAGCAATCTGGCGCCCCTGCCGTGGTGGTTGGTTCGCCGCCATCCGTGCAAATGGCACCGCCTGATCTTGCACCCCGAACCCGAAGCACACGCTGACCGGATCCAGCGGATCGCAGGGGTGCCGACCTGCTTTGTGAACTAATACTGCTGGGGAGGCCTAGGTGTCATCAAACGGCCCTTTAATTGCGGGTGGCTGTCAATCCGGATCAGCGCGACAGCCGATGAGACGCGGATAGACGGCGAAGGGATCGGTCGAGGTAACCCCGGCAATGATTGTCGAGGCCGCCGAATTTTCGAGCGAGAAGATAGGCCGTGTTATCCAGTTCACCACGAATGGCAGCACGGCTTCGTTGAGTTCGCCGGCGCCATCATGTGGAGGCAGCGCGTGGTTCAGATTGTTTATCCTCGCCGCCGGATCATGCGCTCGGGATGTTCCCAAGAGCATCCAGCGGTAGCACTCCCCGAGCTGCCCTAACGAGAGAGTTCGCTGGGCCGGGATTATGGCCGTTATGAACCTGACGCAATCGATGCAGCTGGCGCTGACCTCGTCGGGCGTGTGGGCGGTCTATCGACATCAATCGGTCGCCGCGGATGTTGGGATGCGCATGCGTCGGCGCACGTAACGTCGATACGCCTTGGGCATGTGGGCGTTGACAGTGACATGGCCGGAGCGACGTGTTTCAGACGCCGAGCAATTCCAAGGACTGAGCACCAGAACCGACCCTCCCGACGGATTTTCGCGAGCTGCCTTCCTCCCTCCCCTCCTTATCAAAACCGCCGCTCGCGAATTCGCTGGCGAGTATATCTCCAGTATGATATACATATATCACTCATGAGGATATACAAAATGCCGCTCTTCATTCGCGATCCCGACGTCGATGCCATGGCCGTCGAACTGCAGCACATTACCAACGCGCGCAGCAAGACCGAGGCCGTCAGAACCGCCTTGCGTCACGAGATCGAGCGCAACCGCGGCAGCGTCCCGCTGCGCGAGAGACTTGCCAAAGTCAAGGAAATGGCGCGGCGGATCGGGCCGGCCAACCCTGATTTCGATATGAAGAAATTCACCGACGAAATGTGGGGCGACGACTGATGTTCGTCGATGCCTCGGTGATCGTTGCCATCCTGAACGAGGAACCTGGCGCGGAAGAACTGGAAAAGCGGCTCGCGGCCGCGACCAAGCCGCTGTATATCTCCCCGCTCGTCCGGTTCGAGGCAGTCCAGGGTCTCGCGCGAGCATCGGCCGAAGCCATCAAAAAGAACGCCAAGCCCACGGCCGACATGCTGGCGCAAGCCCGTGATACCGTCGACGCCTTTTTGATCGAGATCGCCGGCAAGGAAATCATGATATCCGGCGACATCGGCGACCGGGCGATCGAAGCCAGCATGAAATACGGCAAAGCAGTCGGGCACAAAGCCGATCTCAATTTCGGCGATTGTTTTGCCTATGCTTGCGCGAAGGCTCACCGGCTTGCCCTGCTTTACAAGGGCAATGACTTTTCACAAACTGATCTGGCGTAAGGCTTTCCAGGCCTTGCATCGCGGCGCGAGGGCCGATGGGCCCTTTTGCATGCTTTGGGCGAATCGTCGTCTTTCATGGCTAAAGGCAATATTACGAGGAACGTTCGCTGCAGCACTGGTTTTCTTCGGCACGATCACCGTCCAGGCACAGCGGGCAGACGGCATCTTCTGGGTGCTGCGATCGGGTGTGCCATGCCGCGATCTGCCAAGGGGCGATACGGCCCACCACCACCTGCTACAATCGCTTCGTTCGATGGCGGAAAGCAGGTGTGTGTGACCGCCTCATGCATGGCATCACCAAAGCCCATGATGCAACGGTGCAGATGATCGATACCTCCATTGTTCGCGTCCATCAGCAGGGTGCGACGGCAAAAAGGGGAATCGGGATCATTGTCTCGGTCGTTCCCGAGGCGGGCTGACGACCAAAATCCATGCTCTTGTCGACGCCGAAGGCAGGCCGATCAAGCTGACGCTCACGGCAGGTCAAATGAGTGACATCGCCTACGCAGCGGACTTGATCAAGGATTTGCCCGAGGGTGCCATGCTGCTCGCCGACAAGGGCTATGATGCCAACGCCTTGCGCAATGCCGTCACCGAGCAAAAGGCATGGGCCAACATCCCGCCCAAGGCCAACCGCAAGGACCCGATGTGCTTCAGCCCCTTCCTCTACAGGGCCCGCAACCTCGTCGAACGCTTCTTCAACAAGGCCAAGCAGTTCCGTCGCATCGCAACTCGATATGACAAGCTGGCAGAAAACTACCTTGCTGCCCTGAAACTCGTCTCAACTCGCATCTGGCTACGCGGTGATGAGTCCACGTCCTAGCGTTTTGCGTGCCCTCCCCGGTTGTCATTCGCCGCGCATGGTCGCCTGGAAGGTCGGCAGGTGCTTCTTCTGTGCCTCGAGCATTTTCTCGCGATAGACGCCATAGATGACGTCGGTGTCGTGCAGTGTGACGCCGGCAATTGTCGGCGAGGCAAAAACCGGCAGTTCGATGCCGCGTTTCGAAAGCGCCTCGGCGGTGCGGGCGATCAGCTCATGCGCCAGGATCATGGCAAGCACGGTCGACGAACCGGAGACCGGCCGGCTCCAGCCCTCGACCGGCACGATGGCATCCTCGATCGGCGAGCAGGTGTCGATGACAAGGTCGGCGGCATCGCCAAGCCGTTTGCCGGAAGAGTGCGTCGCCGGCTTGTCGAGATTGTTCTTGCTAGTTATCGCAACGACGAAGATGCCGCGTTTTTTCGCATAAAGCGCGGTGTCGATGCCGGACGAATTGCGGCCGCTGTGGCCAAAGATGATGATCGAATCGCCTTTGTTCAGCGGCTGGTGGTCGAGGAATTTCTCGGCGTATTTCTCGGTCCGCTCCAGCCACAGAAGTTCGCGCACGCCGCCGGCGCCGAGCACGTTGTGCCACATGACGCGCGGGTCGGTCAGCGGATTGAAGCCGACATAGCTGCCGTAGCGCGGAAACACTTCCTGGACCGGCAACACCGAGTGGCCCGAGCCGTAAAGATGAACCAACCC
Organism: Mesorhizobium sp. M0590; assembly: GCF_040320905.1. Taxonomy (NCBI): domain Bacteria; kingdom Pseudomonadati; phylum Pseudomonadota; class Alphaproteobacteria; order Hyphomicrobiales; family Phyllobacteriaceae; genus Mesorhizobium; species Mesorhizobium sp. M0590. Next base: position 95,579 of record NZ_JAMYQN010000014.1, on the reverse strand, counting down.
GCCGCTCTCGAGCGTGTCGGCAAAGCGGCTGGCCGCCTCGCCAAAGGCTTCGGCATTGGCTTTCGAGGCCAGTTCGATCAGAGCGGCGAGGCGGGGTATGTAGAGATCGGACACGTCGGTACTCCTGTTATTGTTATGTGTCGGCTTCGGCAATGGCTCAGCTTCGTGCGTTTGGCGGGGCGCGGCCGGCGCGCAGCGTCGAGCGGATTTCATAGCGGTCGCCCCGCATCACCGAGACGGTGAATTCGAACGGGCCGCGATCGTCGGTGGTGATGCGCTCGACCACGAAAGCGGGACTCCCCGCAGGCAGATCGAGCAACTCGGCATCCGCCGCCCCGACCGCGCCGACACGGTAGTTTTCGCGTGCCGCGACCGGCACGATACCGTAATGGCCTTCCAACGCTTCGTAGAGCGAGCCCTGCAACAGGCCGGCGTCGAGAAAGCCGGGCACGCGCGCGGCCGAGAGTTGCGCAGTCTGAATACCGATCGGTTCGTTGTTGCCGAGCCTGAGCCGCCGGATGCGCACCACCGGGTCGCCCTCCTCGATCTCCAGCGCTCCGGCCGCAGCGGCATTGGCGGTGGTCAGGCTGCAGTCGAGCAAGCGCGAGCCGGCGACCACGCCCATATTGCCCATTTCCTGCGTGAAGCTGGTGAGTTCGCGGGTGCCGGCGACCAGCGTGGTGGAGCGCACGAAGGTGCCACGGCCATGTTCGCGCCTGAGCAGCCCGTGCTCCTCCAGATTGCGCAGCGCGTGGCGCAGCGTGATGCGGCTCACCCCGAACAGGGCGCACAGTCTGTCTTCGGCCGGAATCTGGTCACCAGTCGCCCACTCGCCACTCTTGACGATGGCGCGGATGGCCTCTTCCACCTGATACCAGAGCGGCTCGGGCCTTCGGCGGTCGGGCAGCTGAAAGCTCGCTTGGCTCATCTAATCTGCCTCCACTGTGCTCCGGCGAGACCGGCCAGCGAGGCGCCGACGAGACCGGCGCGGGAACCGAATTCGCCGGGCCGCAGAACGACATCGCGCAGATGCGGCGGCAGATGACGCTGCAAAGCCGAAAGCAGCGGCGGCCCTACCACGTCCAGCGCATCGGCAAGGCCGCCGGAAATCAGGACCGCCTGGGTGTCAAGCAGCGCGACCGCACCCGCCAAGGCAGTGCCCAGCCGGCGCGCCGGCAGCTCCAATGCGTCAAGTGCGGCCGTCTTGCCACCCCGGGCCGCCTCGACCAGCCTGCCGCCATTGGCCAGCCCGATCTGGCGCGCCGCGGCGTCGAACGCCCGCCCGGAAGCGAAGCGCTCCAGCCAGCCGCTGCGGTCCTCGCCTTCATCCTCGATGTCGGCGCAGGCCCAGCCGAATGAGCAGGCGCCGCCACGTGCGCCTGCAACGATGCGGTTGTTGGCCAGAACGGCGGAGCCGATGCCGGTGCCGATCGCCAGCAGGATGGCATCGGACAGGCCTTTTGCGGCACCTTCGACCGCCTCGGCCAGCATGGCGATCTGCGCATCGTTGCCAATGGCAACAGGCAGACGAGGAAACAAGGTCGCGACGTCGACACCATCGAAATAGGGCAGGTTCGGAACCCAGCGGCAGATCGAGCCCTCGACAAGCCCCGGCACCGCCAGGCCAAGTGCCTCGACCGGACCGGCCTCGGCGCGCAAGGCACCGATTCGGGCGACGAAGGCATCAAGGCTTGCCGGCGCAGGCTCGCGGCTCAGCATCTCCAGCCAGCGAACATCGCCGGTATGGATTGCGGCGCGCAAATTGGTGCCGCCAAGATCGATGGCCAGAACGCGTGTCATCGAGAGCGGCTCCGATTGGCAGCCGGCGCGAACAGCCCGCTGCCGGCATGCCAGGATTGCGACGCTGCCACAAAACCCTGCGCGTAGCGCGTGCCGCGCAGGCAGCCGCGCAGCCGATAAAGTGCGCTGTAATAATCGACATAGGGGAAACTGCTCAAGCCACGTGCAAGTTCGTATTCCTGCACCGCCTCGCTCCAGGCCTCGAAGCCGTCACTGACATCGACGAGATGCTCGGCACGAAAGCCCTCGTCGTCCTCCCAGTTCTCGCCGAACAGCAGCAGTTGCGGCGTGTATGCGCCATGGTCGCGCTTCAGCGTTGGCAATGCCGCAAAAAAAATACCGGTCTGTGTCAGTCGGGCCGCGGCGCGATGGTCCTTGTGCCAGCTGCCATGCCAGTGGGTGATGACGATTTGCGGCTTCAACTCGCGCACAACATCGCAAACCTTGAGCGCCGTCTCGTCGTCGCAAGGCAAGAAGGCGTCGTGCAGCCCGAGACTGCGCATGGCAACGCCGAGCCTGGCTGCGGCCTTTGCGGCCTCCTCCTCCTTCTGGACGCAATAGTGCTCGGGGGCGAGGCTTGGATGGCCCTGCTCGCCCATGCTGAGATGCAGGAAGGTGACTTCGGCACCGCCTTGCACCACCGTCGCCGCCAGTGGACCGGCAATCACCTCGGCATCGAAGGCGTGCGCTCCGACGACCAGGATCGAGCGTGCGGCATAGACCTTATCCTCGATCATTTCGCGCCTCCCCCAGAGCCAACGCCCTCGCGAATCTGGCGGGCAAGCAGACAGTACATGATCAGGATGGGCGCCATGGAGATGGCAAGCGAGGCGTACACCAGGCCCCAATCCGTGCGGAACTGGCCGACAAACACGCTGATCGCCAGCGGAACAGTCTTGTAGCGGTCGTCGAAAATGAAGATCAGCGGGAAGAAGAAGTCGTTCCAGACGGCGATAGCGGTGAAGATGGCAACGATCGATACGGCTGGCTTCACCATTGGCAGCACGATCTGGAACAGGATGCGCGCCTCGCCGGCCCCATCCATGCGCGCCGCCTCGTCGAGCTCGGACGGCAGCACCCGCATGAAGTTTGCGAAGATGAAGACGGCGAAGGGAATGCGGATCGCCGAATAGACGAGGATCAGGCCGGCCAGCGAATCGAGCAGGCCAAGGTTGCGCATCAGCGTGAACAGCTCCACCGAGGCAAGCCGGATCGGCAGCATGATGCCGGCCAGGAACAGGCCGAGCATGATGCCGTTCCATCCCAGCCGGTAGCGGCTCAGCGGATAGGCGGCCATTGCCGACACGACAATCGTCAGGAGCACCGCACCGGCGGTGACGATCAGGCTGTTGACGAAATTCTGGCCGAGATCGGCGCGCGTCCAGGCCGCCACGAAATTGTCGAAGGCCCAGCTTTGCGGCAGGCCGAGCCTGTTGTCGTAGATCTCCGCCGTGGTCTTGAAACAGGAGATGACGAGAATATAGAGCGGCAGCAGCACCGCTGCGGTCCACACAACCAGCGCCGTCCAGCCGGGCAGCCGTGCGAGCTGTTGAGGGATGGCGAGCGTGTTCACAATTGCACCGTGCGGCGGTCGAAGAAGCGCAACATCAAAAGCGTGCCGATGCTCAGGATCAGGAACAGCAGCGTGCCGAGCGCCAGCGCCAGGCCTATATCGGTGATACCGACCGCGCCTTCGGCGCCGAAAGCGAGCCGGTAGAAATAGGTCACCAGCGTGTCTGTGGAATAGCTCGGATTGCCCTGCACGCCTTGCATGACATAGACGATGTCGAACTGGTTGAAGGTGTTGATGAATGACAGCGTCGTCAACGTGCCGACGGCCGGCATCAGCAAAGGCAGGGCAACCGAGACCAGCATGCGCCCGCTGCCGGCGCCATCCAGCCTGGCAGCCTCGAATATCTGGGACGAAATCTGCCTGAGGCCGGCGGTGTAGATCAGCACCGGCAGGCCCATCCAGTTCCAGGCGTCGACGGCGATCAGCATCACGAGTGCCGTGTGGCTGTTGCCGAGAACCGTCAGACTGCCTTGATGCAGGCCAAGGCCGTTGAGCATCCATTCGATGGTGCCGCCGGGCGCCAGCAGCAGCCGCCACAGGGCGCCGACGATGACCGGGCTCAGCACTGCCGGGAAGAAGAAGACCGACTGGAAGAAGGCCGCCCCTTTGGCGCGCAGGAACAGCAGCCAGGCCAACAGCAGACCAAGGCCGTTCTGGAACAGCATGATGCCGAAGAACCAGGCGATGTTGTGCCAGAGCGCTCCGTAGAGCCGCCCACCGCTCGGGAAAACGAACAGGCGGGTAAAATTCGACAGGCCGGCGAACTCCAGCATGCGCAGGCCCCTCCAGACGAAGAAGCTGCCCCACAACGACATCAGCAGCGGATAAAGGACAAACAGCGCATAAACGGCCAGTGCCGGCACGATGAACAGCACGGCCATGCGCTGCTGGGTGCGCTGAAGGCTGCTTTTGCGGCGACGGGCGATCATGTGCTGCTCTTGCGCAGGTGTGACGGCCTACTGCTTCGGCTTGAACCAGCTGCTGACGGCGGCCTGCATGTCGGCCGCCAGCTTCTGCGGCGTGATGTTGCCTTCGACCATGTCGATGATCTCGGACTGCAGGATCGAGGAGGCCGTAGGCGTCTGCCAGCGGAAGCCGACAAGCGTCAGATAGGGTGTGGAATTCTTCGACATCTCCATCATCGTGGCGAGTACCGGGTCTTTCACGGTGACGTCGGTACGGGCCGGCGGCCAGCCCAACTCGTCGGCGAAGAGCTGCGCGAACTCGGCCGAAGCCATGAAGTTGAGCACCTTGATCGCTGCCTCCTTGTTGGTACTTTCAGAGACCAGACCATAGGAGCCGTCTGAAAAGGCCGAGGTGTAGAGCTTGGTGGCAGGATCGTCGGCGGGGAACGGGAAGATCGAGAATTTCAGCTTCGGGTTCTGCGCCTTGAAGCTGCCGTTCTCGAACGAGCCGCCGAAGAACATGGCCGCCTTGCCGCCGATGAATTGCTGTGTCGAGGTGGTGTAATCGACCCCGGCAAAGCCGTCGGGGAAATACGGTTTCAACTCGGCATAGCGTTTCAGGGCAGCCACGTAGCGCGGATCCTCGAAGGTCGCCTTGCCGCTCATCATTTCGTCGTAGAAGCCCGGGCCATAGATGGTCGGGCCGACGACGCCGACGCCGATCTCCAGCGCCCAGGCGGAGCCGTTGGCGCCGCCGGCGGCTATTGGCGTTATCCCCGCCCCTTTCAGCTTCTCGCAGGCGGCGACGAAATCTTTGTAGGTCTTGGGGATTTCGATGCCCTGGGCGGCGAAGATGTCTTGATTGTAGAAAACACCCATCATCGGCACCGAATAGGGCACGCCATAGATCTTGCCGTCGGCGCGGCCACGAGCGCCGCCCAGCGCGCTATCGGGCATGCTCTTCAGCTCCGGCACGCTGTCGTCGAGCGCGTCGAGATAGCCACCCTCGATGAACGGCTGCAGTTCGCCGTAAGCCTTGAGCTGGGCGATATCAGGCCCGCGGCCGCCACGCAGCGCCGTGCTCAGCCGGTTCTGGTAGTCGGCGTCGGGGGTGAACTGGACGTTGACCTTAATGCCGGGAGTCTTGGCCTCGAAGGCGTCGAAGATGCGGCGCATCGCAGCCTCGTCCTCGGTGCGCCAACTCCACAGGGTCACGGTGTCGTCAGCCTTTGCCGGCAGTGCGGTGAAGACCCCGGTGCAGACTGCGGCAAAGCCGCCGATCAGGCCGAGTGCGGCGCGTCGATGAATTGAAAACATACTCAGTCTCCCATTCTTGTCGATTGTCATTCCCACGGCGGTTCAAAAGCCGAGAGGCAGTCATAAGCTTTTCTCATGTCATTATAACGACATGATCTCGACCGCAAGTGCCTTGCAGTAAGTCGGGCATGGCCGGCAGGGGAGAATCAGCTCGAACTGTATCAGCTAATTATTTGTTTTGACAAAGTAATCTCGCATGCTTTGTGGACCGCAGTAAGAAAACGTCGCAACACCGGCAGGAGCTCTCCACGAAGATAGCGCTTGCATCGTTGCTTCAAGTTGTCATAACGTCATGGACATTGCTGTGTGGCTATGCGGAGGGTCGAATGTCTTTGGCTTGGATTTCGAAACTGGCACTGGCTGCAGGGTTGGTGGCCTCGCCCACCGTTGGTTGGGCCCAATCGGTCAACATCTCCTATCTGACCCACTGGTCGCCCGAAACGGTCGCTTTGCTGGACGCCGCGGCCAAGGACTACGCCAAGAGCAATCCGGATGTGACCGTCACCGTGCGCGCCGTCCCCTTCGGCGATCTCCTGACGACACTGCGTTCCCAGGGCGGCAGCTCGGACGGGCCGACGATCGCCGGCATCTATGATTTGTGGCTGCCCGAACTGGCGCGAGACAAGCTGGTCGCGCCGGCCCCCGATGCGGTTGCCGGCGAGGTCAAGAGTGCGTGGCGGGCCGGTGTCGTCAGTGCGGCCTCTGTTGGCGCCACGCTTTACGGCATTCCAAACGAGATCGACGTCTATGCGCTGAACTACAACAAGGAGCTGTTCAAGCAGGCTGGCATCACAGCCGCGCCGAAGACCTGGTCCGAATTGAAGGATGCGGCCCAGAAGCTGACCAGGAAAGATGCCGGCCAGCAAGGCTTCGGCATGATCAATTCCTGGGCGGCGGGCGTCGTCCATCCCTTCGCCTCGCTGCTGGTCTCCAATGGCGGCGAGCTGGTCAAGGACGGCAAACCGATGCTCGACAGTCCTCAAGCCGGTGAGACTTTCCAGCTTTACGAGGACCTGATCAAGTCCGGCGCCAGCGATCCGGCGATGGCCACGGCCGACGCCAACACAACCGGCCCCTTCCTAGACAATTTCGTCTCCGGCAAGACCGGCATGATCATCATGGCCAACTGGTGGGAAAGCGCATTGAAGAGCGGCATGGGCGACAAGTTCTCCAACATCGCCACCGCACCCATCCCGGTCGGTCCGAGCGGCGACAAGCCGCACTCGATCTCCTATTCATGGATGACCGTCGTCAACGCCAATGCCGGTCAGGCCGAACAAAAAGCGGCATGGGATTTCCTGGTATGGCTGAACAGTCCGAAGTCCGGCAAGAACGGCGCATCGGCAATGTCGGATATTCTGATGTCGATGGGCATCCTGCCGACGCGGACCTCCGACATCGAAGCCCATAAGGACAAGCTCGGCTCCGAGTTCCTGTCCGGCTATGTCAGCGTGCTTGCCGACGCCAAGCCCTTCCCTGTCGTCCCGGGCGGCCAGGAGTTCAGCGAATCGCTGCAGCAGACGCTCGAGGCGTTGCAGTATGGGCAGCTCTCGGCCAAGGATGCGCAGGCGAACGCGCAGGCCGATGCCGTCTCGATCCTGGAGCGTGCCGCCAAATAGCGAAGGCGCTGTTTCGAGAGCCCGACGCTTTGGAAGCAGAGCGATGATCAAGACCTATCGTGCCTCGGCGGGCATCATGCTGGCGCCCGCCGTGACAGTGATCGGCGTTTTCATCCTGCTGCCGATGCTGCTCACCATCTGGCTGTCATTCCAGGACTGGTCGACGCAGACGCCTTTTTCCAATGCGAGCTTCATCGGCTTCGACAATTTTCGCGAAATATTCGGGCCGACCTCGGTCGGGCGGGATTTCAAGCGAGCGCTGCTCAACACCGCCATCTACACGGCATTGTCGGTGATGCTCATCCTGCCCCTTTCGGTAGTGTTCGGCTTGATGGTCCACCAGCGCGATGTCGCAGGCGGCACGGCGCTGCGGACCGTGTTGTTTTCCACCTACATGGTGCCGATGATCGCCGTGACGCTGGTCTGGTCGAAGCTCTATTCGCCGAGCGAGGGGCCGCTCAACCAGGTGCTCGGTCTCGCCGGCATCGGCCCGCAACTCTGGTTGTCCTCGCCAAGATCGGCGTTGATCTCGATCGTCGTCCTCAATGTCTGGCAGCAGATCGGCTATTTTGCGGTGCTGGCCGTTGCCGGGCTGACCCAGATCCCGGGCAGTCTTTACGAGGCGGCGACGCTTGACGGCGCCAACCGGCGCGAACAGTTCCGCTTCATCACCTTGCCGCTATTGAGCCGCACGCTCTTGTTCAGCGCCGTCATTGCCATCATAAACGCCGTGCAGGTGTTCGAGCCGGTGGCGCTGATCACCCAAGGCGGGCCGGTCGGCTCGACCAACGTGCTGACCTACCATATCCGCCGAGTCGGCATCGAGCGGGCACAAGGCGGGCTGGGCTCGGCCATGGCAGTGATGCTGATGCTGGCGCTGATCGTCATTGTGTGTGCGCTGTTTGCATTCGCCAACCGGAAGGATGACGAATGAGCGCGCCGGGCCGCTCAGCATCGAGCCGGTTGGCGCGCAAACGCCTGGCGGGCCGCAGAGCGCTGCTCGCCACGCTGATGCTGCTGGTTGCCGTGGCCTCCGCCTTCCCGCTGTTGTGGATGGTGCTCTCCAGCCTGAAAACGCCGGCCGAAACCATGCAGGTGCCGCCGGTGTGGATACCGCGCACGCCCACCCTCGAAGCGTACGAGAAAGTGTCCGGCGTCATCAATGTCGGCCGCTCGATGTGGAATTCGCTGGTGATCGCCACGATCACCACCGCCGGCATTCTGGTCACCAGCATGATGGCTGGCTACGCTTTCGCCAAGCATCACTTTCCCGGCCGCTCACTGCTGTTTTCGGTGCTGATCGCCACCATGTTCCTGCCGCCGATCGTCACGCTGATCCCGCTTTACCGTCTCGTCGGATCAATCGGCCTGAACGCCAGCCTTGCCGGCATCATCGTGCCCAATCTCGCCAATGCGTTCGGCATTTTCCTGATGCGCCAGTTCATAGCCGGCGTGCCCGACGATCTGATCGACGCAGCACGGATGGATGGGGCGTCGGAACTCCTGATCCTGTTCAAGATCGTCGCGCCGAGCGTGGCGCCGGCAATCGCGGCACTGGCGCTGTTTGCCTTCGTCTATCACTGGAATAGCTATCTCTGGCCGCTGACCGTTCTACAGGGCAATGCACACGAATATCCGATCGTCATCAGCCTTAGTCGCCTGCTCAGCTACAATCGAGGCGCTCTCAACACGGGACTGGTGATGGCTGGCGCGACGCTTGCCGTGCTCCCGCCACTGGTGCTCTTCGTCTTGCTGCAGCGGTTCTTCGTGGATTCGATCGTCGGCTCGGCGGTCAAGGGATAGCGTCGGCGGCACTGGCTATCTGTTTGTCGCGAATCTGATGCGAATGCCTCACAAAGTGAACGTCGGACGTACGTTGTTGTCACTTACCGAACAAACTCAACCACCTATGTCCTGGTGCATGGTCGGCCAGCTCGCCTTTCCGCGTACATCGCCTGTCAATGCCCAAATGCCACGCACCATTGGCTCAGTTAGCCGGATTCTGCCGGGTTTCGACACCAAAGAGGAAGTGCGAATGGCCATGCTGCCGCGCTCCGCGGGCGCCTGCTGATTGCTCTCTGTCTTCTTGCGCGCCGTTCCTGGCGCCGAGCGCCTTTCGTTCTGTGACATATCCCCTGGCTTGAGAGCGCGCGCGATCTCTAGGTAGCCGGTCAATTTGTCAACCTCGACGACATAAGGCTCGAATATGGCTCCTATGTCATGGGAGTGAACGCCTTCCGGCGTCCGCCCCCAAAGCAGCTGCTTGCGGCGGTGACCGAGGCGCCGGTTACCGCATCGTGTCGTCGGTAATAAAGCGACGTTGCGCTCTCTGCTTTCACATCCGGGTATGCCGAAAAGTCCGTCGGTCAAAAGTCGACCAGCGGCGTGTCCACGATCTGGTGCTCGAATAGCAACCAGAACGGCGATCCCCGGGATTCGGAGTACCAATGCTCAAAAATCGCAAGGGCCTCGCCGATATTGGTGGCGGGTTCGTCCTCGGGCAGCCTCGCAGCCTGGAACAACGCAAGCGCAACGGGGCCAAAATGCGTGATCGCTTCCGTGCGCGCCTCGCTGTCCGCATTCCAGCCGAGCCGCAAGCGCAGGACGGCCAAAGCGCTGGCCACGGCGATCTCCTCACTTTCGGCTGAGGCCACGGCGTCCGAGATCGCCTGCATGAGGTTGAGCCGCCTGAAGGCGAAAGCGCGCTCCTGTTCCAGAACCGCGATCTGATTGGCCGCTTGTCGCCTGAAGCTTGCCTCGGTTGTCCTGGCGGTCTCAGCCGTCGTTTTCAGGTCATTCAGAAAGGAAGCCGTCGGGTTCATCTTGGCTCACTAGGATGGCGGAAGAGAGTGGGAGTCGAACCCACCAGAGACCGACTCGCGGCCCCTCCCGGATTTGAAGTCCGGACGCCCCACCGGGGACGATGCTCCTCCAGAAATTTGCGCCATCGGCGGCTCACCCTCGCCTGTCAGGCGGAACAGGTCCAGCCTGCGCCTGTTCAGACGGCGCAAGTCTCCCCGCCGCAGCGTCACGCCGTGCCGATCGAGAAATTCGAGGATATGGATGGCGACCTTGCGTCCGCTGCCCACGCGATCGCGAAATTGAGCAGCGGTGAACTGCTCTGTGGGCATCGACGCAGCGAGGTCGCGCGCGATCTCGACGATCTGCGCCAACGCCTCGCGCAGGAAGAAGTGGTCATGAGCGACCTCGTGGACCTTCCCCATGCGGCCGGCAAGCTTCAGAAGCCGCCGGATTTCCGTCCCCGGCGCGGCCAGCACCTCGGCAATATCCCACACTCTCGGCGGATGGAACCGTTCGGGTCCGCCGATGAGAGGCTGGATTTGCAGCCAGAGAGTTTCATCCTTTGCCGTCAGGTGCGCCTCATGACCGGGCAGCCGCACCCAGGCGCCGTCCAAGGCAACTTCTCCAGCGTGCGAAAGGCTCCGCAGAACTGCCGTGAAAGCGGGCGCCGGCAGACGTGGATCAAGCCCAATACGCAGTCTCTCCATTCCTACGCCCGGCAAATCCGGATTGTCGGCATGGAAGGTCTCCAGGGTCGCGGCCAAGTCGCGCTTGAATCGCAACCAGCGCTCCGGCGACAGCACGAGGAGCATTTCTCCGACGGCAAAACGGACAAGCCCGAGTTGATCGATCAGGCCTTCCGTCTCGCAGTCACTAAGCGCCCTGTCGCGCGCGAAAGCCTTCAGGTCGAAATAGTGGGGCGGCGCATCAAGGAGTGCGGCGGCGGCCAGTTCGGGCGCCAATAGCGCATGGGCATCGAGTTGGACCAACCGTTCCGGCGCGCGGCGTTTGCGGCTGGGCGCCCGCAGATCGAGAAAATGTCCGCCGCCGATGGTTCGCTGCGCGGAGGTGTCGCGCACCACGTAAACGTCGCCGGCAGCGGCCGCGATCGGACTGTCCAGCACCAATTGAACATTGGCCGTGCCGCCAGGCCCGATCGGTTCGTCTCCGAGGAGTACAATGCGTGCTCCCACCTCCGTCGCGGCATGGTGGAGCCGCACCGGAAACCATTGGCCGATCGGCTTGCGTTCACCCGGCAGAACGCGAAGGCTTGCATCGATCCGGTCCGACGGCGCGTGAAGCTTCGGATCGACAATTACGTCGCCGCGCCGGATCGCCTCCTTGAAAACCCTTTCGCCGGTCAGATTGAGCGCGCAGCGGTCTCCCACCCGACCACGTTCGGCCGGCCGGTTCTGGGCGTGGATCGATCGGACCCGCGCAAGCAATCCTGACGGGCTTACGACCACGTTGTCCCCAGTACCGAGAGAACCCGAAAGCACGGTGCCCGTCACGACGGTGCCCACGCCGCGCAGCGTGAACGAGCGGTCCACCGCTAGTCGAAAACGGCCCGAAACTGCACGCCGGGCAAGATGCGACGCCTCCTCGACCAAGAGATACCTGAGTTCATCGATACCTTCGCCTGTAACGACCGAGACGGGAATCAGGTGGGCCTCGGCAAGCATCGTCCCGGCAAGCACCGAGCGGAAATCGTTCGCCACCGCAGTGCGGCGCTCGGGACCGGCCAGATCGCATTTCGTGAGCAGGACGGCGCCGCGCTTGACACCGAGCAGGTCGACGATGGCGAGATGCTCCCGGGTTTGCGGCATGACGCCGTCGTCGGCGGCCACCACGAGCAACACGAAGTCGATGCCGCTGGCGCCGGCGAGCATCGTGTGTACGAAACGCTCGTGCCCGGGAACATCGACGAAACCGATGCTATCCCCACCCGGCACCGGCAAATAGGCGAAGCCGAGATCGATCGTCATGCCGCGTGTCTTTTCCTCCTGCAAACGATCGGTGTTTATACCGGTCAGCGCATGCACCAGCGCAGTTTTGCCATGATCGACATGTCCCGCCGTGCCGACGATCATGATGCGGTCTCCGGCAACGGCGCGGCGGCGCGACGCTCGGCCTCGGCGGCATCGCCCGCGCTCAATTCGGCCCGCACCGCAGCCAGATAGCGGCGGGCAAGGGCGCTGCCGCCTGCCTCGGCACGCAGGAGCCAAACCAGCGCCTCGACCGCGTCAGCCGGCACGCCCGTACCAAGATGGCAGGCGGCGCCGAGCATTGCCTGCCCTTCGGCGTCTCCTCGCATGGCAGCACGGCGCCACCAGCGGACAGCCTCGTCCGGATCGCGCGGCACGCCGAGCGCATTGTGATAAAGCATGCCGATCCGGGTCATAGCGGATGCGATGCCCTGATCGGCCGCGGCAAGCGCCCAGCGTCGCGCCTCGCCGGCATCGGGAGCCATCACTTCGCCCTCCAGCAGCATCCAGCTCAGCATATCCTGCGCCGGTCCGTCGCCCGTTTCCGCTGCGGCCCGATAGAGCTCGGCCGCCCGGCGAAAGTCCTGCTGAACGCCTTCGCCGCGGAAATAGAGCGAGGCCAGGTTCCTTTGCCCGACAGGATCTCCTGCCTCGGCGGCGAGCGCCAGCCAGCGAAAGGCCATATCCGCATCACGCTCGACGCCGAGCCCTTCGGCGAAGCAGGCGCCGATATTGTTCTGAGCGCGGGCAACGCCCTGGTGAGCCAGCGGCTCCCATATGGAGAGAGCCACGGCATGATCGCCTCGCCGCGCGGCTTCGAGGGCCTCGGTCATGCCTCCGGCCACAGGCGTCTCGGCTGGGCGGCGCGCAAGGCGGTCAAGCCAGCGCATCGGTTCCTCCCAGATTTAAGCCGGCTAGATTGGCGATGAAGTTCGCCTCGTCTTCCAGGCAGCGGAAATCGAGCACGAGCGCCTGGTTTTCGATGCGCCCGATCACGGGGACGCCCAGCCCACGCAGCGCAGCCGCAAGCGCTTCGAGCGCCCGGCCGCTCCCTGAGCGCGGCTTGAGAGCAAGCCCGGCGCTTGGCACAGTTTCGAGCGGCAGCGCGCCGGATCCGACTTGGCTCCGGCACTCCACCGTGTCGACCGCAAAGGCTTCGCCCACGGCGTCAGCAACCAGGGGAGCAAGGCGCTTTGCCTGCGCTGCAATCTCCCTCACCGAGCGCGAGAGCAGCCTTAGCGTCGGCAGGCGCTCGGCCAGGCGGTCGGGGTCGCGGTAGAGCTTCAACGTCGCCTCGAGCGCGGCCAGACGAAGCTTGTCGACCCTGAGCGCCCGCTTCATCGGGTTGCGGCTGATCGCTGCGAGCAGGTCCCTGCGGCCGACGATGAAACCCGCCTGCGGACCGCCAAGCAGCTTGTCGCCGGAGAATGTGACGAGATCGGCGCCGTCGGCGACCGCCTCGCGCACGGTCGGCTCGCGCCCAAGGCCGTAGCGGGCTAGATCGACCAGCGTGCCCGAACCGAGATCATGGACCAGCGGTACCCCATGCGCCTTGGCGATTGAAGCGAGCTCGGGTGCTCGGATCTCGGCCGTGAATCCTTCGACCCGGTAGTTCGACGTGTGCACCTTGAGGATGAGCCCGGTCTCCGGGCCGATCGCCGCGACATAGTCTTTGCGATGCGTGCGGTTGGTGGTGCCGACCTCGACAAGCCTGGCGCCGGCGCGCGTCATGATCTCGGGCATCCGGAAAGAGCCGCCGATCTCGATCAACTCGCCTCGCGAAACGATCGCTTCGCGACCGAGCGCCAGCGTGTTGAGCACGAGAAGGACGGCAGCCGCGTTGTTGTTGACGACGGTTGCATCCTCGGCTCCGGTCAGCTCGCAAACGAGCGATCGAAGATGATCGTCCCGTTCGCCGCGCTCGCCTTTCTCGACATCGAATTCGAGAGCCACCGCTTCGCGCATCGCCAGCCGAACAGCCTCGACCGCCTCTTTCGCGAGGAGGGCTCGTCCGAGATTGGTATGCAGCACCGTTCCGGTCAGGTTGAAAACGGGACGCAGGGAAGAGCGTTCGCCGTCCCTGAGCTGCACGAGCGCGTCGCCGGCAAGATCGTTTGCCTCCGGCACGACGGCTCCGGCATTGCGGGAGGCCATTCGTGCATCGGCGACGGCTCGGCGAATGGCCTCCGTCGCGGCCTGCCGTCCGAAGCGCTCGATTGCGGCCGCCGCCAGCGGGGTCCTCAGCACTTGGTCGACCGACGGAAGGTTGCGCAAAGGGTTTGCCGATGAAGCGGTCATCGTATCCTCAATAGCCAACAAGGAACGGATTGAACGATCCGCGGCGATGGCCACCCTCGCGGACGAGCAGGTCGAGGCCGAGCGTCGCCACGTCGTCGGCGACCGGATCGAGAGCCGGATCCTTGTGCTGGTACAGGATCTTTACATAGCAGCCGCATGCATCGCAGGTCTCGGCCTTGACCGTGCCAGGGCCTCCCTCGATTTCCTGATAGCCTATCCCCTTGGTCGAGCCGCACAGCGTACATTTGACACGGACGTGGTTCCACAATGTTCCACACAGCGCGCAGACGCAGAACCGCGCCCCGTGTGCGCCGTGCCAACCGACGATGATCGAGGATACGGGCGGCCCACCGCAGGCCGGACAGGCGCCGTCGGCAACCGGAACCAGCTTCGAGCTGTCGAGACATGCCGCGAGGCGGGCAAAGTGAACCTGCAGCGCGGCCGCGACATAGACATGCTCGGCAAGCGCGTTCATTGGGATCGCATCGGTGAGCACATTGCGCACCATGGAGTCGACCCCGGACGCATCGATATTCGCCAGCCTGTCCAAGGCGGCTGCGGCCGCCTTGGGTTTTTCGATCGCGGCTGCCACTTCGAACAGGCGGCCGAGCGTCATTCCAAGGGCGGCATCCGAAGTGGATTGGTTGCGATCGAGCGGCGGCATACCGAAGGTTCGTGCGCGCTCGCGCGCCTCCGCGGTCGGCAATTCGATCTCCGGCAAGCCGTCCTGGATGCGGTGCTGCGCATCCGTCAGTGCAGAGAGGAAGCGGAGATAGGGGCCGAGCTGGTGGTCATCCGCCAACACATCCAATCGCTCGGAGCGGCGAATGAACAAGGTCCGCGGATCAGGCAGGCGCGCAAAGGGTGGAGCCGAGACCTCGCCGATTACAGTCGGGTCAGGGCGTGACGGATCTTGTTGCTTTGGCATTTCAACCTCACGAACCTCACGGGCCACGTGGTCGGCTTGATACTGCTCCAGAGCAATTCCACGAAAAGTGTATAACGGTTTTCCGTCCGGAATTGCGTAAAAACAAATACCCGCTCATTCGGCGGGATTCGATCCCGAACGTCCGTCCGGTTTGCCTGCGATCAGTTCACGCAGCCATTTGCGATGATGCCGCCAAGCCCAGCCGCCGGTCACCCGTCCGCGCGTCATGGCGGGAATGGTGCCGCGTACCCAGATGGCCGAATAGAAATGGATAATCCAGACGCCGATGATCGCCACGGCAGCGATCGAATGAACAAGCAGCGCCACCCGCTGCTGACCGATCGTGGTGTAAGCGGCGAAATATTGTTGCCAGATGACGATGCCGCTCGAAATCAGGATGATGATGAGGATCGACATTGACCAGAAGACGAGCTTCTGGCCGGCATTGTACTTGCCGACTTCGGGGACGTTGTCCTCGTGATTGGACAATACGTCACGGAAACGAGCGAGCCACGTTCCGTCCTCGGGCCTCCACAAATTGGCCTTCCAGAACCGAAGGAAAAGCCCAAGGAAGCTGCAGAAGAGCAAGACGCCGATCCATGGATGAGCGAAGCGCGTGAACTGGCCGCCGCCAAACAGCCCCGACAGGAAGAACAGGCTCGGGTGAAACATGGCAAGGCCGGACAAGGCGAGCAGGATCAGGCTGGCCGCCGTGATCCAATGGTTGATCCGCGCGCCCACCGTGTAGCGGTCCACGATGACTGGCTTGCCGGGATGTACCTGCTCGTTCGGCTTCACGTCATACGCGGCCATCGTTGTCGCCTTCCGTCAGCTCTTCGGCATGCTCCTCATCCGTCTCGGAGACCCTGTTCGGTCCCATGACCAGATGGTGAAGCAGGCCGACGCCGGCCGCCACGCTGAGAATGGTGAGGCCGGCATATTTGGTCACGCCCTTCCACGCCTCCACGAGCGGACTGATCTTCGGCTCCTTCGGCAGACCAGAATAGAGTTCCGGCTGGTCGGCATGGTGCAGCACATACATCACATGCGTCCCTCCGACGCCGGGCGGATCGTAGAGGCCGGCATTCGGATAGCCCCGCGATTTCAGGTCCTTGATGCGGCCGTCGGCGTGCTGTTTCATCTCGTCTTTTGTGCCGAACACGATTGCCTGGGTCGGGCAGGCCTTGGCGCAGGCTGGTCCCTGGCCGACAGCCACGCGGTCGGAGCAGAGCGTGCATTTGTAGGCCGTGTGATCGACTTTGGAGATCCGCGGAATGTTGAACGGGCAACCCTTGATGCAATAGCCGCAGCCGATGCAGTTCTCATGGACGAAATCGACGATGCCGTTCGAATACTGCACTATGGCGCCTGGTGCCGGACAAGCCTTGAGGCAGCCCGGGTCAGCGCAGTGCATACAGCCATCCTTGCGGATCAGCCATTCGAGTTCGTTCGTCTCGGGATTGTCCCATTCGCTGTAGCGCATCAGCGTGAACATGTCCGGCGTCAGATCGGCAGGATTCTCATAGACGCCGGCATTGAAGCCGATCTCCGGATGCGTGTCGTTCCACTCGATGCAGGCCGTCTGGCACGCCTTGCAGCCGATGCATTTCGAAACATCGATGAGCTTGGCGACTTCCGTCAATTGCTGCTCGGGCGCGGGAACCGTCGAGGCAGAGCGGCGGATGAGGTCCTTGTCGGAAAAACGCGGTGCGGTATCCGTCGTCGAAGGATTTGGAAGTGGAGGAAACATCGCTTACTCCTCCTACGCTACCGGCCCGGCGATGGGCTCGATGTTGACAAGGAACGCCTTGTATTCCGGCGTCTCGATGTTGGCGTCGCCGACAAAGGGGGTGAGCATGTTCGGGCCAAAGCCTTTCTTCGCCGCTCCCGTGAAGCCCCAGTGCAGCGGTATTCCGACGATGTGGACGGTCTTGCCATCGCAGGTGAGCGGCCTGATCCGCTTGGTCACCATGGCCTTCGCCACAACGGAACCGCGCTTCGACCAGACGCGCACCCAGCCGCCTTTGGTGATGCCCTTCTCGGCCGCAAGCTGTTCCGAAATTTCCACGAAAAACTCCGGCTGCATCACCGCATTGGTGATGACGTGCTTGGTCCAGAAGTGGAAATGCTCGGTCAGTCGGTAGGAGGTCGCCGCGTAGGGGAACTCCTGCGAAGCCGATTCGGCGAACTGGGCCATATCGCCTTCGAACACCCGCGCTGCGGGGTTGCCGCGGACTTTGGGAGCTATCGGGTTCGCGATGGGCGACTCGAATGGCTCGTAATGCGCCGGGAATGGTCCGTCGCGCATCATGCCCCGGGTAAAGAGGCGCGAGACGCCCTCCGGATTCATGATGAACGGGCCTACTTGATCGGGCTTTGCCGTTGGCAAGATGTCGGGGACATCGTAGCCCGACCATTTCGTGCCGTCCCATTCAATCACCTTGCGGCTTGGATCCCAAGCCTTTCCGGTGAGGTCAGCCGACGCCCTGTTGTAGAGAATGCGGCGGTTGGCAGGCCATGAGAACGCCCATTTGGAATAGGCGCCGGTTTCGTCAGGATCGGTGGTGTCCCGCCTGGCCATGTTGTTGCCGTTTTCGTTGAAGCAGCCGGAATAGATCCAGCAGCCGCAGGAGGTGGAGCCGTCGTCGCGCAGCGCGGCGAAGCCCGGCAAGAGCTTTCCGGCCTCGGCCAGCACCTTTGTCGGGTCGGCCGTGTCGGTTACCCTGGCGAGCGCCCTACCATTGATCTCCTGGGCAAGCTCCTCGGCCGTCGGATCGCCGGGATCGGCATAAGGCCAGTTGAGCTTGACGATCGGCTCGGCGAAGGCGCCGCCTTCCTTGGTGTAGAGCTCCTTCAGGCGCAGATAGAGCTGCGCCATAATCCAGGTATCGCGTTTGGCCTCGCCGGGGGGCGTGCCGCCGGCCCAATGCCACTGCAGCCAGCGCCCCGAATTGACCAGCGAGCCGTCGTCCTCGGCGAAGCAGGTGGAGGGAAGCTGGTAGACTTCCGTCTGAATCTGCGACGGATCGACATCGTTGTACGGCCCGTGGTTCTCCCAGAACCGGCCCGTCTCCGTGTCCAACGGATCCATGATGACGAGGTATTTGAGCTTCGAGAGGGACTCGATCACCTTCTTCTTGTTCGGAGCTGCCTGTAGCGGGTTGAAGCCCTGGCAGAAATAGCCGTTCATCTTGCCCTGGTGCATCAGCTCGAAAGCCCGCAGCAGATCGTAGCCCGGCAGGTCGAGCTTCGGCAGGTAGTCGTAGGCGAAGCCGTTCTCCGGCGTTGCCGCGTTGCCCCACATTGACTTTTGGAAGCTTACGAAGAACTTCCTGTAGTTCTGCCAGTAGCTCATCTGGTTCGGCCGGAGCGGCTTGAAGCCTCGGGTCGACATGTAGGCTGCCAGATCGACCTCCTTCTCGGTCGGCAGCGTCAGATAACCAGGCAGCAGGTTCGACATCAGCCCGAGGTCGGTCAGCCCCTGGATGTTGGAGTGACCGCGAAGCGCGTTCATGCCGCCGCCGCGTATACCAATATTGCCGAGAACAAGCTGCAGCATCGCCATGGCGCGGATGTTCTGCGAGCCCTTCGAGTGCTGGGTCCAGCCGAGCGCGTACATCGAGGTCATCGCCTTGGTCGGAGACGACGTCTCGGCGACCATCGCGGCCACCTTCAGGAACCGGTCCTTCGGTGTGCCGCAGATGCGCTCGACCATCTCCGGCGTGTAGACCGCGACATGCTTCTTGAGCAGATTCCAGACGCAGCGGGGATTGGCCAATGTCGCGTCGACAACGGCAAAGCCGTCCGTGCCTATGTCATAGTCCCAACTGGACTTGTCATAGTCTCGCTTCGCCTCGTTATAGCCGGAGAAGAGGCCGTCCTGATAGGTGAAGCCCTCCTTGACGACATACGTCGCGTTGGTGAAGGTCTTCAGATAGTCCCATTGCACCTTATCGTTCTGGATGCAGTAGTTGATCAGCCCGAGCAGGAAGGCGATGTCCGTTCCCTGGCGGATCGGCGCGTAAAGATCCGACACCGAAGCCGAGCGCGTAAAGCGCGGGTCGACGACGATGAGCTTGGCGCCGCGGTTGGCCTTCGCCTCTGTGACCCATTTGAAGCCGCAAGGATGCGCTTCCGCGGCATTGCCTCCCATGATGACGACGAGATCCGTGTTCTTGATGTCGGTCCAGGAATTGGTCATTGCGCCGCGGCCGAATGTTGGGGCGAGACTCGCCACCGTCGGGCCGTGTCAGACACGTGCCTGGTTGTCGAACACCAGCATGCCCGCGCTGCGGACCACCTTGTAGGTCGCGAACGCGGTTTCATTGGTCGAAGCCGAGGCGGCGAGGAAGCCGGTGGTGATCCACCGGTTGACCGTCACGCCGTCATTGTTCGTCGCGACGAAGTTCTTGTCGCGATCGTCCTTCATCAGACGGGCGATGCGGCCGAGTGCGTCTTCCCAGCTTATCGGCTCGAACTTGTCCGAGCCCGGTTTGCGGATCATCGGATGTTGCAGACGGGTCGGCGACTTGACAAATCCGAGCAGGGCCGACCCTTTGGGGCACAAGGTGCCGCGATTGGTCGGATGATCAGTGTCACCCTCGATATGGGTGATCTCGGCCGGCTCGCCCTTTCTGAGATCGCCCTTCGAATACAAGATTATGCCGCAAGCCACCGAGCAGTATGGACAGGTGTTGCGTGTTTCGGTGGTGTTCGCGAGCTTGAAGGGCCGTATAGCCGCCGCGTGTGCGGCCTCGCTATCGCCGAAGCCGAGGGCTCCAAGCGTAGTACCGGCGAGACCCGCGCCTGCTGTTTGCAGGAACGCGCGTCGAGAAAGATCGATGTTCATGGGTTCCTCCCGAAGCCGATGCCCCACAAGGCAACTCGAACCAACGGTTCAAGCCGACTAACTAGTCTCGGACCAAATAAAATCAATGCCAAAGAACGAGGTGCGTATGGTGCAGCAAAAGTGCCCCTCCGAACCGCCTTCCTGCAACAGGCTTGTGCCCGCAAATCGGCTTTGTGTATTATTGTTGAATATTCTTGTCATCTTTTCGTGACCGCGACTGCGATTGACGAAAACGAACGCATTGCCATACTGTAAAGCGTGGCGATGAAACAGCTCCCGCGGGTCGGGGCGCCTTTCGATCGATACCCAATGACGGCGATGCCTCGCACGCCGGATACGGTGCTTGCCTTTCCTAACTTAACGAAATCCGCTGAGAGCAAGCGTGCTCCAAACGCGCCGTGCGTTGGCGCGATCGTATTTTCCATTCCGGTTGACCTTGATCCCTACTAGAGCGTGCCAGCAGAGGAGGCTCGACGACTATGGCAATCGCCCTCTCGCCCGAAATAACCGATGCGCCCGTTGTGCGCCTGACCAGCCTCGCCCATGGCGGCGGTTGCGGCTGTAAGCTGGCACCGTCAGTGCTGCAGCAGCTTCTCGCTAATCCGGCGGCTGCCAGTCCCTATCATCAGCTTCTCGTCGGCACGGAGACCGGCGACGATGCGGCAGTCTGGCAACTCGACGGCGCGACTTGCGTCATCGCGACCACCGACTTCTTCATGCCTATGGTAGATGACCCCTACGATTTCGGCCGGATTGCCGCAACCAACGCCCTGTCCGATATCTATGCGATGGGTGGCCGGCCGATCATGGCGCTGGCGATCCTCGGGATGCCTCTCGACAAGATCCCGATGCTCATGGTCCGCGAAATCCTGAAAGGTGGCGAAGCTGTCTGCGCCGACGCCGGAATCCCGGTTGCAGGTGGCCACTCGATCGACTCGCCGGAGCCGATTTATGGCCTCGCAGTCATCGGCACATGCCGACCCGGAGATATCCGACGCAATTCTGACACCAGGCCGGGTGACGCCTTGATCCTGACGAAAGGGCTCGGCGTCGGCATCTACTCCGCCGCCATCAAGAAGCAGGCGCTTTCCGAGAGCGGCTATCGCGAAATGATCGCCTCCACCACCCTTCTCAACCGGATCGGATCGGAGCTGGCGCAGGACGCGAGCGTCCACGCCGTCACCGACGTGACCGGATTTGGCTTGCTCGGACATGCCCTCGAGATGGCACGCGGTTCCGGATGCACGCTGATAATTTGCAGCCACGACGTGCCGCTCTTTTCCGAAGCTGCCTCGCTCGCGGTCGACGGCCACGTTACCGGCGCATCGCGGCGCAACTGGGCGAGCTATGGCGACGCGGTAAGCTTACCTCCCGGCATGCCCGAGTGGCGACGCCATCTTCTCACGGATCCACAGACTTCGGGCGGATTGCTGGTTGCTTGCGAGACCGACCGCGCAGCGGCGCTCGTCGAGAGGATCGTCGCGGACGGCTATCCTTTGGCTCGCATCATCGGCCATGCCAGGCCCGGCGCGCCGACAATAGTAGTAGAGGCCTGAACGGCCGCTCCGCTTCCCCGCCAGATGACGGGGCGCGCCCTCCAGTCCGCGGCACTCCACCTCCTGATGCCGCCCGGCATGCCGCAGCGCCTGCCGGCGTCGCGCGGTGCGCGACGTGCTGGTGTGCGCCCGGCTTGTCGCGATGGCGACAAACCGGCGCTTGACCGCGGCAAACAAAGCCGGCGGCAGCGGCCCGCAATAGCCGCTCTCCGTCTCCAGCGGCCGGATGTCGGGGCCAGGCCAGGCGAACCGGTTGCTTTCCGTCAAAACGATCCACGACCGCTCGCCGTCAAGCCGCAAACGCAGCTTGACCGCAGCCGGAATCTCGATGGCATCATCGGGATCGGACGGCGGCGTATGGGTGATCGGCAGGACCCGGACGACTGGCGAGCCGTCCTCCTGCATGGCGACCAGCGCGAGCACCAGGCAGGGCCGGTCCTTGTCTCCTTCCTCGCGGCCTTCGCGGTGTTGCCAAGGCCAGAGGTAGGAGTAACGGAAGACGTGGCCGACCTTGATTTCAGCCGGTAGCATTTTTTGCCGTCAGGCCTTTTGCCCCGAGGCGTTTCGACCCGAGGGTTTTGACCCAGAGAGCTCGTCGTTGAGATGGTCGAGATCCGGCTCCATTTCAGAGGCTTCGACCGCGGCGATCTCGTCCGAGCCGAGTTCCGCTGTCAGATCGACCCGCCGGTCGCGCTTCGACAGCCGGACAAAATCCTCATAGGCCAGCAGCACCGTGCGCGGGCGACCGTTCTTGGTGATGATTACCGGGTCGCGGACCGCGGCATCCTGATAGGCGCCAAAATTTTTCGAGACGGCGGCGGCGGTGACGGTGGTGCTCATCGGCGAGACTCCTTTATTCCGGAATATACGGGCTTTCCGGGCTTTCCGCAAATGTCGGGCGCCCGCCAAATGGAACGAGGCAGTGACAGGGCAGCTTCCAAAGGCCCTCGTCCGTTCGCCTGGGTTCGTTCTGCGAGTGCGCCGCCGATATTGTCCAAGACGCAACGCCCAGAACACCTCCACTTGCTGTAGGCAGCCGCAACTGGAAACGATGCCGGACGTTGCTGTGACGAACAGGAATAAGGCTGTCTGTGGCGGCAAGGCTGGTTGAGGAAAGCCCCGACCGTTATGAAGCCAATGACCGAAGAGCATCCCGCGGCACTAGCACAATACGTCCCGCGGCAGCTCTCGACTAGCGAAAGACTGACGACGACGTCTGTTTGGGGTCGAACTTGCCTATTGGCCGCTTGCTGGAGACTGGACATTCGCGGACCGCCACACTGCTGTAGCCAATGCTATGGATCGACTCCTGCACCTGGTGCCCGCGTGCGGCGGCCGTGATGATTTTGTCGGGATCGTCGGTCCAGACGAAGGGCTATGACTGCAGCTTGTGGTCGATGACGAAGCGGTTGATGGCGGAAACCCACATGCCCTCAACACGGGACTGGTGATGGCTCGCGCAGCGCCTGCCGTGCTGCCGCCATTGGTGCTCTTAGTTCCTGACACGACCCCACGCCAGAACCGCACTGCACGAGCTTCCAGCGCCGGTTGCCCTGCGGCGGGAGGTTGGGGTGGCACCAAGAGGCGGGGAGGATGATCGCCATTAAGCACCGATTTATGCGGCAAATCTTGGCTCCGGAACTCCCGTTGCACCCAGGCCGGTGATGGCAAAAAGGCTGCCGCGCAAGACACCGTCGCTTGGAAAGCGCGGCAGCGGCGGCTTGGCCATCGAAGTGACGTACAGCGTGTCGAGCTTCGGCCCGCCGAACATGACGCTGGTGATCTTCTTGACGGGCATGTCGATGATGCGATCAACGCTGCCGTCGGGCGCGTAACGCACCAGCCTGCCGTCATAGACCAGCGCGTTCCACAGGAATCCTTCCGAATCGACGGTCGAGCCGTCAGCCGCCCCTCCCCGGCTGGTATCGACGCGGGTGAAGGTGCGCCTGTTGTCGGCGGCACCCGTTTCGATATTATAGTCGTAGGCCCAGATCTCGCCGGTCCAGGTGTCGGCGAAATAGAAGGTGCGGTCGTCCGGGCTCCAGCACGGACCGTTCGAGCAGATGATGCCGGAATCTATTCTGGTAACGGAGAAATCCGGATCGAGCCGGTAGAGCCCGCCGGAGGGTCCCTCTTCCATCGTGTCCATTGAGCCGGCGAAGAAGCGGCCGCGCCGATCGACCTTGCCGTCATTGAGCCGGTTCATCGGCCTGTCCGGCTCCGGATCGTGAATCGGCGTCACCTCGCCGGTGGCGAAATCAAGCAGATGGAAACCGCGCTGCAGCGATACCACCGCGCCACCGCCGTCCTTGCGCAATGCCATCGAACCGATCTTCATCGGCACGTCCCAGCAACGGATCTCGCGGCCGTCGGCGGTCGCCCGAAACACACGCCCGTCGAAACTGTCGATCCAGTAGAGGCGCTCCTGTTCAACGTCCCACAGCGGTCCCTCGCCCAGCGTGGTCTTCACGTCCACCACGACTTCGATCTTCATGCCGTCCTCCTCTGTTCGAACTTGCAGAAACCGGTCAGAACGCGACCTGGTCGCCGCCCTTCAATGACAGGATTTCGCGGGCCTCGTCGGGCGTTGCCACTTCCATGCCGAGGCCTTCGATGATCTTGCGGGCGAGCACCACCTGCTCGGCATTTGACTTGGCAAGCCTGCGCTTGCCGGCCCACAGACTGTCTTCGAGCCCAACGCGGATATTGCCGCCAAGCGCTGCCGATTGCGCGGCTATGCGCAACTGGCTGGCGCCCGCACCCAGCACCGACCAGCGAAACTGATCGCCGAACAGGCGATCGGCGGTACGCTTCATATGGGCAACGTCTTCCGGGTGCGTGCCGATGCCGCCGAGCAGGCCGAACACGGACTGCACGAAGAACGGCGGTTTCACCAGTCCGCGATCAGCGAAGTGGGAGAGGTTATACAGATGGGCGATGTCGTAGCACTCGAACTCGAAGCGCGTCCCATTGTCGTAGCAGGTCGCCAATATGTATTCGATGTCCTTGAACGAGTTGCGGAAGACGAGATCACGCGTCGCTTCCAGATGCGGCCTTTCCCAGTCGAACTTGAAGGTCTCGTATTTGTCGGCGAGGTGATAGAGCCCGAAATTGATCGAGCCCATGTTGAGCGAGGCGACTTCCGGCTTGAACTGGGCGGCGGGCCGCACACGCTCCTCCACCTTCATGTAGGGACTGCCGCCGGTGGTGATGTTGATGGCGGCATTGGTGCCTTGCTTGACGCGCGGCAGGAAACGCGCGAACGCCTCTGGCGTCTGGTCGGGCTTGCCGGTCTCGGGGTCGCGGGCATGCAGATGCAGGATCGCCGCACCAGCCTCCGCCGCCGCAATCGCCTCCGAGGCGATCTGGTCTGGCGTGATCGGTAGATAAGGCGACATGGTCGGCGTATGGATTGCCCCGGTCACCGCGCAGGTGATGATGACCTTGCCGCTGGGTTGCTGGGCGCCGGGCTTGCGGCTTGTTTGCGTCATCGTCCAAACTCCTGATCCGACTTTTTTTTGTGCGCCGCCAGTGCCATCAGCCGGCGGTCGCGCCAGACCTGCCGTTTGCCGAGTTCTTCTCGCGGCAGCCGCTTGCGGCGCTCGGCCTCGACGGTCTCCATGACCTCGCCGGCCCAGTCGACGCGCCGCAGCATCTGCGGGAAGATGTTGGAATAGATCGTCTGGTAGCGCTCGACATAGTCGCGCACACCACCCGGTGCATTGAGGTCGATCGTCTCGAACGGACCCATGAACGACCAGCGCAGCGCCAGCCCGTCGCGGAGGCCCGTGTCGACGTCCTCGACGCTGGCATAGCCGTCGGCGACGAGCCGGAACGCCTCCTCCAGCAGCGCGCCTTGCAGGCGGTTCATGATGAAGCCGTCGAGCTCGCGCTTCATCACCAGCGGCGCGTGGCCCGCCTCGACAAGAAAGGCGCGGGTCCTTTCCACCGTTTCGGCGGAGGTCCATGGCGCCGGCACGACTTCCGCCGCCGGGATGAGATAGGGCGGATTGATCGGGTGCACGACGAGGCAGCGATGGCGCCCCTCAAGATGATCGGTGAATTTCGACGGCAACAGCGCCGAGGTGGAACTGGCGATCACCGCCTGCGGACCGGCAAGGGCGTCGATCCGGGAGAACACTTCCCGCTTCACCTCGAGGTTTTCCGGCGTGTTCTCCTGGACGTGGACGGCATCGGCCAAGGCGTCGCCAAGCTCCGCCACAATGGTGATGCGGCCAAGCACGGCATCGACCGCCTGTCCCCGCAGCAAATCGTTGGCGGCTAGGTCGCCGAGCACGCCAGCGATATAGTCGCGCGCACCGCTGGCCGCGGCCGGCGCCTGGTCCCACATGCGCACATCATGGCCTGCACGAGCGAAGCTGATCGCCCACGCTCGCCCGATGAAGCCGCTTCCGACAATTGCTACCTTCGCCATGATCTCCCCCTCAGAGTGTCTCAACGTTGCCGTCGACGCCGAGCGACTGGCCGGAAATGTTGACGCCCGCATCGGAAAGCAGGAAGGCGACCATCGCGGCAACATCGTATGGGCTGGTCATGCGGCGCAGCGAGATGTTTTGCAGATAGCGCTGCGTCATCTCCTCGTTTGAAACGCCGAGCTGCTTTGCCCGGTCGGCAATGACCTTGTCGATGCGCGGTCCTTCGATGATGCCGGGCAAGATGGCATTGACCCTGATCCCATGTGGTCCGAGTTCCTTGGCAAGACTCTGAGTCAGGCCGACAACGCCGAACTTGGCAGCAGAATACGGCGTGCGGAACGCGTAGCCATGGCGGCCGGCGGCCGAAGACATCGAGACGATCGAGCCGCCGCCCGCCGCCTTGATCAGCGGCACGGCACGCCGCGCGCACAGGAACTGGCCGGTCAGGCAGATATCTATGCAGCGCCGCCAGTCCGCCGGATCGATCTCATCCACCCCGCCGGTCGGCCCGGCAATGCCGGCATTGTTGATCAGGGCGTCGAGCCCGCCGAGCTTCTCCTTGACGGTCTCGAACAGCTGGTCCACATCGTCGTCGCGCGAAACGTCGGCTTTGACTGCGGCGGCGAGCGTAATTCTCTCTGGAGCGGCGGCCAGCGCCTCGTCGGAAATATCGCAGATCACGACACGCGCGCCGAGCCTCGACAGCGTCTCTGCAATGGCAAACCCGATGCCGCCGGCACCCGCCGTCACCAGCACGCGCTGGCCTTTGAGCCCGGTCAGGAATTCGTCCGCCGATGCCGGTGCGCTTGAGCTCATTATTCCATTCCTTTCACTGAATCCGCCTTTCGCGCAGCGCCATGACGGCACCGAGCACCACCAGCCCGAACAGGATCGCCCGCGTCGCGTAAGGCAGCGTCGTGCCGGCGAGCAGCATCTGCAACGCGGTCAAAAGCAGCACGCCGCCCAGCATGCCGAGATAATGGCCGCGCCCGCCGGTGATCAGCGCACCGCCGACGACGACAACGGCGATCGAGGGCAGCAGATAGTCGTCACCCATGCCGAGGCTGGCCTGGCCGGAAAAGCCGGTCAGCATGATGCCGACGAGCCCGGCGCAGACCGCCGACAGCACATAGACGAAGATGAGCGTGCGCCCGACCGCGATGCCGGAGAGCTGGGCGGCGCGCAGGCTGTTGCCGATGCCATAAACCCGGCGGCCGAAAGCGGTGCGGCCGAGCAGCAGCACGGCAAAGACGACGAAGGCGATCATGAACAGCACCACCGGCGTCACAACGAATACCTTCCCGGTCATGAACCAGCGCAGCATCGGCGAGGAGAAGCCGGCCGGCGTACCCTGCGAGTAGAGCAGCGCGACGCCTTGCAGAACGCCGTTGGTGGCCAGCGTCATCACGATCGGCGAAATGCCGAGGAAGACGATGCCGATGCCGTTGGCAAGACCGATCAGGCAAGCGATGAGCAGCACCGCCGGCAGCGCATAGGCAAGTGCAGCATCCGAGCCGTTGACCATGCCGGCAAGCAGGATGCCCGAGAGACCGATCGTCCACGGCACCGACAGGTCGAGCCCGCCGGTGAGGATTACGCTGCCTTGCCCAAGAGCGAGGATGGCGAGGAAGCTCGACAGCACGAACAGCGAGTTCCAGTAGGTGACGTTGACAATGGCGCGTCCGAGCCAGATCTGGGTGACGATCACGACGATGGCCAGGCAGACATAGGCCGGCAGCGCATAACGCAGCGTCTCGGCATTGCGGATATGGAAGGCCGGCTGCGGCGCCTGCTGATCGTCGGTGCTGCCACGCGCGATTCTCAGCCGCCGGTCGGTGCGATCGATCTGCGAGGGCAGCATTCCGGCGCGCCATGCGGCCAACCGCGCCCGTAGCGCACGCAGTTGGCGGGCGAGTACGGAGCCATGCGACAGCGAGCCGGCAAGCACGGCAAGGATCAGGATTGTGCCCTCGGCGATCGTCGAATAATAGGCCGAGACGTTGAGTACGAGCAGGATGTTGACGACCATCATCAGTATGTAGGCGCCAAAGAGAGTGCCAACCGGCCCGCCTTGACCGCCGCCCAGCCTTGTACCGCCGACAACGACCGCCGCGAACATCGACAGCAACAACGGGTTGCCGACGAGCGGATCGCCGCTGCCGGTCTGGGCACTGATGAAGACGCCGGCAAGCCCGTAGCAGCCGCCGGCTACGACGTAGACCAGGAAGCGCACGAGAACGACGCGCACGCCGACCGATGCGGCCGCATCCGGATCGCTGCCGATCGCATAGAGAGCCGTCCCGAAGCGTGTGCCTTTGAGCCAGAACCAGCCGAGCAGGACGACACCAATAACCACCAGCGGCATCGGTATCCAGCCGGCGATGGCATCACCGAGATAGAAGGCGCCAAGATCGGGAGAGACGAAGCCGCCCGGCTTGTCCATAACCAGCAGCGTTACCCCCTGCAGGATGAACATGGTCGACAGCGTGACGACGATTGGCTGCATGCACAGGACGGCGATGAAGAAGCCGTTGAAGGCGCCGACCAGCATGCCGACACCAATTCCGGCCAAGGTCCACAGCGCGACACTGGTGCCGGTCGCCATCGGATCCATGCCTTTTGCCAGGACGACATTGACCAGCGAGATCACCGCGCCGGCGGACAGGTCGAAACCGCCGGACAGGATGACCACGGTCTGGCCGATCGCCGCCAGTGCCGAGGTGGCGCCGCCGCTGGAGAGAAACGAAATGTCGAAATAGGTGAGCCGCCCGGCACTGACCAGATCAACGATCAGCAGGAGCACGGCAAAGACGATCGCCGCGATGATCGCGCCGCTGTGCCGCGCGAAGAGCCGCGACACTGTGGCGGCCGGTGCCGCGGCGGGCAAACTCGTCACGCTCATTCCGCCGCCTCCCGGACCAAGTCGCCGTGTCCCAGCGCCGGTCGCATGATCGCGCCTTCCGTGATGTCGTTGCCGGCAAGCTCCGCCACCAAGCGACCGTCATAGAGGACGAGCACCCGGTCGCATTGATGGACCAGCTCGGGAATTTCGGTTGAATGCAGAAGGATCGAGCCGCCGGCCGCCACATAGTCGCGCATCATCACATAGAGTTCGTGCTTGGTGCCGACGTCGATGCCGCGGGTTGGGTCGAAGAGCAGCAGGATGCGGCTTTCGGCGACCAGCCATTTGGCGATGGCGATCTTCTGCTGGTTACCGCCCGAAAACGCCCCCGCCCTAGTCCACATGGCGCGGTGGTCGACCTCGACCGTCGAGAAGGCGGACTGTACGGCCCGCGCCTCCTCGTCCCTGCTGATCAGGCCAAATCGGGTAAAACGCGCGACGACCGGCAGCGATACGTTCTGCCGGCCCGAGAGTTTCAGGAACAGGCCTTCGGTCTTGCGGTCCTCGGGTACCAGCCCGATCGCCATGTTGGGCTTGAGCGCATCGGCGGGCGATCCAAGCCAAACCATGCGGCCGTCGACCAGGATATGGCCGCGCTCGATCTCGGCCATGCCGAAGCAGGCGAGGAACAGGTCGAGCTGGCCCATGCCCTGAAGCCCGGCAATGCCGAGAATCTCGCCCTTGCGCAGGTCGAAACCGACGCCGTCGAGCTTCCTCCCGGCCTTGAGATCGCGTACGCCGAGCACCGGAGGACCGAAGACGGCCTCGCTTTCGGGTTTCGGCGGAAAGGTCTGGGCGATGCTGCGACCGATGATCTTTTCGATTACTTCTCCATCCGGGACATCGGCAGCCGGTGCGGTCACGATATGACGGCCGTTCCTGAGAATGGTCAGCGTATCGCAGAAGGCCCGCACCTCGCGCATGCGATGGGTGATGAACACGACCGTCGTACCGGCCGCCTTCAGCCGCGCGATGATGCCGCCCAGCCATTCGACATCGCCGCCCGACAGCGTCGAGGTCGGTTCGTCGAGCAAGAGGATGCGCGGCTTGCGATAGAGCGCGCGCGCGATCTCGATCTTCTGCCGGACGGCGAGATCGAGCGTTGCCACTTCGGCATCAAGATCGACCGAAAACCCGAGATCGGAAATGTGCTGGCGCACCGCCTTGCGCGCGGCCGACCGCTTGATCAGGCCGATCGGGCCGACAGGCGCGTAGGGCAGCAGCATGTTGTCGAGAACGCTGAGATCGCGCACCAGCGTCATTTCCTGGAAGGCTGTCTGCACGCCTTTGGCGTGCGCGGCGCGCGGCGAACCGAGTGGCGCCGGTTCACCAAGAACGGTGATTTGCCCTTCGTCGGGCCGCACCAGTCCCGACAGCAGCTTGACGAGCGTGGACTTGCCCGCACCGTTCTCGCCAAGCAAGGCATGCGCGCTGCCCGAAGCGATCTCGAAGGAAACGTCATCGAGGGCGACTGTTGCGCCAAACGCCTTGCGGACGCCCTCTATGCCGACAGCTGTCGAATGCGCTGACATCATTATCCCAGTCCCGGCCTGCATGAAAGGTGCGTGGAGTGCCTCGAAAGGCACCCCACGCTCCATTTCGGAGAGCCTTACTCCTCGGGCTGGCCGACAAGGGCGGCGGCGAGACCGATTTCAGGTGTCTGGTCGGAGAAGATCGAGGCGAACCAGCCGGGGTTGGAGACCAACGACGGTTTGAACGCGTTGCAGCCAGCCTTCATCTCCGCCCAGGTGCCTTCGTCACAAAGCTTTATCGTCTCGTTGGTGACGACCGGCAGTGGCAGGATCGTCTTCTTGGCAACCTCCTTGCCGTCAAGCGCCTCGACCGCAAGCTTGAGGGCCAGCGCACCGGAATAAGGCGGCGACGCGTAGGAAATGCGCGGCGCGCCGAGCGGCGCATAGGGAGAGGTTGCGCCCTCGACCTCCGTGCCCTCCGGCAGCATCTGGATGCGCCCGCCATTGGAGCCCTCGCCGGCGCAAGGCAGGAGTTCGCTGACCTTTTTGCCGGCCTCGAGTTGCATGGAATTGGCGGTGAAGCAGCCGACCTGCATCCACAGCCCGTTGATGTCGTCCCAACTGCGCGTCGCCAATATCTTGGAAAGTTCGGTACGGGCCACCGCCTGGCTCCACATGCCGACAGCCTCGCCGACGATCTTGATGTCGGGATGCTTGGCAAACACCTCCTTCGCGGCCTTGGTGCGCAGATCATCGACCGAGGTGCCGGGAACGCCGGTCACCGCGATGATGTTGCCCTTGCCATTGAGCTTCTTGACCAGCCACTCCGCCGTTACGCGGCCAGCCTCTTCCTGGTCGATATGGACGTTGTAGGCGCAAGGCTCCGTGATCTCGGCATCGTAGGCAAACACCTTCACGCCCTTGTCGCAGGCGTTCTTCACCACCTGGTTGAGCGCGGTCGGCGAGATCGGGAAGATCACGATGGCTTCGGCGCCTGCCTGGACCATGGCATTGATCTGCTGGATCTGGCGCTGTGCGTTCGGCCCCGCAACCTGGACCTGGAGGTCCACCTTGTCGGCCATGCTCTTGTGCGACGCCATCGCCTTGACCATGTTGGCGGCCTCGGCCTGCCAATCATTGCCGATGAAGCTCATGCTGAGAAATATCTTGTGCTTTCCGGCCGCTTCGGCGGCGGACGTACCAAGAACGCAAACAGCCATGCCGGCAAGCAGCGCAAACCGCCGGGCTTTCGATCCGATACCCATTCAAAACTCCTCCCAGTTCAGACGACCGAATGCCTCCCAAGGGCACGAAACGTACTCCTTGTCATTCGACGCAGCTGAACGTATCATGATTTGATCAAAGATCAATGATGAAAAGGTAAAAGCCGGATACGCCGGCGCTTGACGCGGCAATCCGAACCTTGCATTCCGGGCACAGGCGCCGGGTAGGACAAGAGCGTCACCCGTATGGGGAAGGGTAGGCAGAGATGGCTGGGGCGGCATTCAGGAAGCCGGGCGTCGAGATCACACCGCTGTCCAGGGAAACCCTGCAGGACAGGGTCTACCGGCACGTTACCGAGTTGATCCTCGACGGCAGTATCGTTCCAGGTGAAATGGTGACGGTGCAGAGCCTTGCCGACGCTTTCGGCGTCAGCCCGATGCCGGTTCGCGAGGCACTGCGGCGTCTGAGCGCCGCCAACGCCTTGATGGTGGTTTCGGGCCGTTCGATTGGTATCCCTGCATTAAGCCGCGCGCGGCTTATCGATCTCAGGAACGTCAGGTTCGAAATTGAGGCGATCGCCGCCGCATGGGCCGCCGAACGCATGGACGATCAAGGCGTGATGCTGCTGCGCCAGCATCTGGACGCACTCGAACAGGCCAATGCCGCCGGCGACGTCAAATCCTACCTCAGGGCTAACTACTCCTTTCACTTCTCCATCTATCGGGCCGCGGGCTCGGAAAACATGCTCAACATCATCGAGAACCTGTGGCTGCAGATCAGTCCCTATTTCAACATGCTGCACGATTCCGGAAACTATTCGACCGCCAACCAGCACCATCAGGAGATGTTTGCAGCGCTGCGAGACCGCAACGCGGAGGCGGTCCGGGCTGCGGTTCGCGCTGACATCGACGCGGCTTTCACTGTCCTGATCAAACTGCTGAAATAGTCGCAGGTCGCCAAGCCCGACATGGCAGGACGGCGATGCTCACCACGAACCGCCGAGCATCAGCGGACATTTCCAGCGCCCTGCTGCGGTGATTCATCCAGAGGGGACGATCCAGCGCTCACAGGGCCGAGTTGGTCAGGGGTAGCGCTTGCCAGAGCCTACAAGCTCATCCTTAATCGCTGGCGTTGCGGTGTGACCGTCGGCACGGGTGAAGGCATGCCCGAGCGGCTTGTCAACAAGAACGGGAGACGGCAGTGTTCTGACGTTATCAATGAGCCGCGTCTCGCCGAGCCAGGCCGCTGCAAACAGGCGTGCCGGCCGATCCAGGCTTGCTATCGGTTGCAGATCTGCCTCGCCACGGAGTTCCAGGTACTCGACCTCGCGATAGCCCGCGGACAGGATCGCTGCGCGCGCTTCGGCAAGCGTTGGCAGGACGGGAGAGCCGTTCGAGAGCCCCGACGCCGTATCGAGTAGGACCGATGCTAGCCTTGGGGCGACGGCGCGCTCTGCCGGCGAGAGCCGGACATTGCGCGATGACAAAGCGAGACCATCGGCTTCCCGGACTGTCGGACAGGGGACGACGGTGATCGGAATATCCAGGTCCCGGACCATGCGCCTGATAAGTTGAAGCTGCTGGAAGTCCTTCTCTCCGAAAAAGGCGAAATCAGCGCCGGTCTGCAGGAAGAGTTTTGCAACGACGGTCGCCACCCCATCGAAATGGCCGGGCCGGAACGCACCGCACAGGCTTTCACTGACGCCGGACACGGACACGGTCGTGGCGAAGCCGTCAGGATACATCTCAGTCGCATCCGGAACATAAAGCAGGTGGGCGCCCAGCCGCGTGAGCTTTGCAGCGTCTTCGTCTTCCGTGCGGGGATAGGCGGCAAGATCCGCCGCACTGTTGAACTGCTTGGGATTGACGAACAGCGTCACGATCACGCGATCGGCCTTTTGAAGCGCAGAACGCACGAGACTCAAATGCCCTTCATGCAAGGCTCCCATCGTAGGCACCACGGCGATATTGAGACCGGAACGGCGCCATCCAGCCACAGCGGTACGAAGCTCGGCAATGGTGCAGACGATCGGCGCGCTCACGCGGCTTCTCCGGCTTGCGGTGCGTCGGCGAAGAGATGTTCGGCCGCCGGAAAGCGCCCTTCCCGCACATCAGCCGCGTAAGCCGCAATGGCGGCTTCGGCCTCTGAGCCCAGTTCGGCATAGCGCTTGACGAATTTCGGACGAAAACCGGTGAACATGCCCAGAATATCGTCGACGACCAGAACCTGGCCGTCGCAGGCGGCGGAGGCGCCGATCCCGATGGTTGGAATCGTAACCTCCTCGGTTATTCTTCGTGCGAGCGGCTCGGCCACCTTTTCCAGCACAACGGAGAATGAGCCGGATTCGGCAACAGCAACAGCGTCCCGCAAAATCCTGTCGCCGTCTCTGCCCCTGCCCTGGACCTTGTAGCCGCCAAGCACATTGATCGCTTGCGGTGTCAGCCCGACATGGCTCATGACGGGGATGCCGCGGGCAATGAGAAAGCGGATCGTGTCAGCCATGCTCTCGCCGCCCTCCAGCTTGACCGCGGCGCATCCGGTCTCCGCCATCAGCCGGGCGGCGTTGCGAAAGGCCTGTTCGCAGCCCTCCTCATAGGAGCCGAAGGGCATGTCGACGACCATCAGCGCCCGTTCAAGACCGCGGCGGACGGCCTTGCCGTGCATGATCATCATCTCCAGCGTAACCCCGAGGGTTGACGTCAGGCCATGAAGCACCATGCCGACGCTGTCGCCGACCAGGACCACGTCGCAGTGCCTATCGGCGAGGCGCGCAACGGGCGTTGTATACGCTGTTAAGCAGACAATCGGCTTCTTGTGCTTTCGGGCCGCAATGTCCGGCGGCGTCAGCGCCTTTGTCTCAACCGCCACACTCATCGGCACATTCCCTTGGGTCAAGTTCCAGCGGTGACGGTTTTGCATAGTTCTGTGCAGGTGCGAAGGCCAAAACCGCACTGCATCAGAAAAGTTTGTGCGTCGCGAAGCAGGCTCTCCGCAAAGCAAACACAGAGGGCCAGCGTTCCTCTGCTTCGGTGATCCTGCGCGACAACCGTGTTGCTGAGCGGCTGAGCAATCGGGCTCCGGCCGTTTTCAACTCGAACAGTTTAACTGCCGCACGGCGGTTCACGCCAGAAGCGACCTTGGTTGCAAGCCTACCCGAAATGCGTTGTGACGGAAGCATGCGCCCGCACTCCAGACACTACGATTTGAATCAATATCGCTGGTTCGAATCGGTTCCAAAACAAGGTGCACGCTGGCGGCGTTGGCATTTTCCGCATATTACCAATCCCTTGACTACCGTCAAAGCCGCTCCAGAATCATGGGCATGGCTTGGGAAATTGCGGACATCAATATCGGCGATGAGGTGGCGATCACCGTGACGGTGCTGAAGCTCCTGGACGACGGAAGAGCTAGCGTCAGCATCCCCTCCTATGGTTTTCCGCATTCGATCCCTGCTCCTAAAAAGTCCAAACCAGGTGACGAGCTCCAGCTCACTGGCGAGGTCACGCGGGTCGACGAGGAAAATCGAAGGGTGACCGTGAAAGCTGGCGGGCTAATCACCGTGGATGCCGATACGATCACCGACTGGACGCCTGTCCGCCGCAAAAAGATGTCGCTCACAGATGAGGCGGATTAGCGAACGCAGATCAAACCATCGATGCCGAAGACAAGTCCGCTAGGCCTGGCCGCCCTTGCTCTGGTGCGCGTGGCATCGAGGAGACCTGCCCGGCCGGCGTGCTGCCGATCGAGGAGGCTGTCTTCCTGCTCTTATGGCCAAGAGCCCATGCATGAGGGTGAGCCCCTTGCCAAGGCTATCATTGAAACAGTTGAACGGCTAACTGCTTGCGGGGAAGGCAATCGGCCCCAGGTGGCGCACTGTACGAAAATTACCAAGTTCGTTAGCCGGGAACAAGCACTCTACATCAAACGTTTTTTTGCGCGAGACTGAACTCTCCTCCGTTCTCCAGTCTGGCTGTAAAGGCCCGCTGCTTTGCACGGGCAGCGGGCCTGAGGGTTCGCACATGCCGCAGCGCCAGCGTACCAATCGCACCTGCCTTAGTCCTCATGATTTGGCTATTTGCCAGCGCGTTTTCGATCGGATTTGCGCAGACGAAGACCTCGACCCTTTAAGCCAACAGGGCAAAATCCTGGCGGAAACGGTAGTGGCGACTTTTCGAAATGCTCACACTGACGAGCGCGAACTGCTGAAGGCAGTCAGGTCTCATCGAGGAAATTGAGCGGCAAAATTTCACCCGACCGACAAGGTCGGGCTTGACCCATTCGGCCTTGTCCCCGGAGCAGGCCCGGGAGCTAACGAGGCCCTAACTGCCAACAAGATAGGCGTCACCGATTGCGGCGTCGCTGTGTTGACGGTCGTTTTGCGCCCGCATCATTCCGCTCTTGCATAGCAGTCCCAGTCTTCAGCCGCTGTTCCCGTAGTCTGGCCGTTTTTGCCTCCCGTGCCGTACGCTCAGTGCGGGTCCTTGCTTTCCTGATGAGCAGCCATGCTTCACCTACGTTTTTTGCCGGTGCCCAACCTTCGTCAAAACCCGCTGTTCCACTCCGGATCCTACCTCAGGGCTAACTACGCCTTTCATTTCTCCATCTATCGAGCCGCGGGCTCGGAAAACATGCTCAACATCATCGAGAACCTGTGGCTGCAGATCAGTCCCTATTTCAACATGCTGCACGATTCCGGAAGCTATTCGACCGCCAACCAGCACCATCAGCAGATGTTTGCAGCGCTGCGAGACCGCAACGCGAAAGCGGTCCGGGCCGCGGTTCGCGCTGACATCGACGCGGCTTTCACAGTGCTGATCAAACTGCTGAAGTAACATTCAGGTCGGCATAAGCGACATGCCGCCTCCATTGCTGATCAGACTTCCAGTTCTTTTTCCGCCCACTCCGCGAATTTTTCCAACTTGTCGAGCAAGCTCTCCGCTTCGGGTAATGATTTTGCCCTGATTCCGTATTGAGTTTCGTCCTTCTCATCGAGGATGCTCCGCAACCTGCTGGCCTGCGCTGCAGGAAGGCGATTTCCAAGCGCGTCGCGCATGATTTTCACCACGGCCGCATGATCCGCGCGGTTGATCTTTCCTGCAAATCGGGCAGTGAGCGCATCGGCGTATGCTATTGCCGCATTCACGATCTGCGACATAGCCGGATTTCCGATGTCACCCGTTCCGGACATTGCCACCTCTAAACGGGCAGCCTTCAAATATGAGCGGGCGATGCGCAATCGCCCCTCGCCAAAGCCTGTCTCGACTGCTTTCGTCGCACCTCTTCTGGTCATGCCAACGCCTTCCGGCGAGTTTTTGTTGCGAGTTCGTCCGGGCGTGAACCCAAGACGAGCAGGGCATTGGCTTCGACCCCGCCCCACCACGGGTCTCGCGTGCTCGACAGCCTTGCCACATCCTCCGGAGTGAGTCCCACGACCGAGGGATTGAAGCCAAGCTTTTGACCTTGGGTCACCAGTGCCTCACGGATTTCTTGGAGCGCGCTTTCTAGCTTTTCGGATGGCGTAACCACTGCGATGTCGAGATCGCTGTCTGGACGGTCCTCGCCCCTCGCTACGCTGCCGTAAATCCAGGCCGCGAGTACGTTCGGCCGAACTGCGGAGACCGCCTCAGTGATTACGGCGCGAATATTGGAATACCGAAGCGCCTCCTGCTCGAAGAGGGCTTCCAGTGATGTCGCCAGCGGATGGCGATCATTCAACCGGTAAAGACGAGCCCTGCCCGTTCCCTCTGAAGATACGATGCCAATCCCTTCCAAGGTTGCGAGAGCAGACCACACGCTTGCCCTTGCAAGCCCGCTACGAGTCGCAAGCAATGGAGAAGAAAGCAAGCCGCCGTGGCGCGACAATTCCCGGAGCAATCTTACGCTTGCTTCGGTGCCGAGCATAATGGTGAGTGGATAGCGCAAAGCGCTTTGAGCGGTCGAGCGTGCCATGGCGCAAGTTCCCTCTGCTGTGGACTCATAGCACATCACTCGTCGGATATCAAATCGGATGTTTTGTTTTCTAAACGAACGTCCTGTTGTCTGAATCCTGGACGGTTGCTGCGCCACGTTTGCATCTGGACCTGATGGGTTTTAGCGGCTTGTTCCAGCCGACCATGTGGCCACGTCATTGGCCCTGAAGCGGCCGACATGGTAGCAGTGGCCGCACTCGACGATGAGCAGCATGTTGGCCTTGGCGGCACGCCATACGCACTCCATCGGCCCGGCCATGGTCATTTCCGCGTGGAGTAGTCCTCCGAGAGCGGTAGGAGACCAAGGTTCGGCATGCGGTAGTTAGGCTCCTTCTCCGCGACAGTGGCCAACACCTCGTGCAATTTGTCGAACAGCCCAACCATTCGCTTTGAGGTTGAGTTGCGCCGAAAGCGCCACCTCGCGAAGGCTTAGTGCTTCCCTTATGATCCCTCAACGTCCCGAGCAAACAGTCTGTCATACCGGCTTTTTCGTCTGCCCATGCGGCTCTCCATGGCTGTGAGCACTGCCTCACGTGCCGTCAATAAATACGAACCTATTCCTCGCTGAGTCACTTAGTCCTTGACTCTTTTGTTCCGTTTTTGTTCTCTGTGGCCAGGAACGTTTGGAGCAATCGCCATGGACCACATCGTGACACTGGACAGCCGCCAAGAAGCAGCCCTCCAGGCCGTCGCCGACAAATTCATTGCCCAGCACAAGGGCGACGCGGTGAAGGCGCTCAAGGAAATGATCGTACTCAATGGCCACCTTCACGATCGCCTTGACGAACTCTCGGCTCGGCGTCGGGCAAGATGTTAGGAGGGACCCCGATGAGCATCATGCACCTGGACGCGGCGGCTAAAGCCGAACTGCACTCGGAGGCGGAGAAGCTCATCGCCCGCTACGAGAGTCCCCTGGAGACCGTCAAGGCGCTCATGGCCTACAACTGCGAGCTTGAGACCCAAATACTTACCCTCGCTTACCGACACCCGGAGCTGGTGCAGGTCAGCTACAACGACACGCCACCTGTGTTGGGGTGATCACGGCGGAGGCCAGAGCAAACAGACCATGCAGGACCTTATCACTTTTCTAGAAGTCAACGTGGTGCTGGTGTTGGCGAACCCGGCCGCCTTTGCCACGTTTGCCGTTCTGATGGGAGGAGGCGGATTTGTCGTTGGCCGCTACTTGCTAACCGAACGTCTCGCCAATCTGGAAAGCCGCATTGTTAGACGTGACGAGGAAATCGCTGAGCTGAAAGCAAAGAAGAAAGTACAACATCGGGAGGCGCCGATGGTGCCCATAATCGGTACTGTTGCAATTGGTCCCACCAACCGAAGCGGCCCTGTAAATCTGGCTATCGGACAAGCCCGACGTAGAAGCGGCCGGGCGACCGCCAATGGAGGACAATGAGGTCGAATGATCGACGGTTGCCCTAACGCGCTGGTTGAGGCGATCATCGCGGTCACCTCTCTATCGTCGGCATGGGGGTGATCATTCTCGACAGCATCCTGCTGCGCCTCAGGGAGCGAACGCTCTGGCCGAGGCTTTGGCTGATTTTCCAAAACCCGCCGCGACCTGCCGAGTGCAACGCGCAAAGGCTCCTCAAAACGGTGCTCTTGCACGCGCACCTCCCAAGTCTCGAACGCGACTCAATCCTCGGTCATGTGATAGGTTCACGCCATGTCTGATCATATTCTGCCCGGTCCAAAGAAGCCCAAGCTAATCGTCGTCGTGGCGTTCGATCGTGGCGAGGACGGCGAACTGTTTCCCGCCTTTGGTCCCGCCGATCAGCAAAGCGAGGAACGCGCCATCCGCACCGGTCAGGCGCTCGCAGGGAAGCACGTTGGCGTAATCGCATGGAGCCGCGACGCCGACCCGGCTATTGGCGACTATGGCCCGCCGACCGTGCTATTCACCTGCGGTGACGTGCCGGATATGGAGTAAATTCAGCCCCGAGATTCCATTTCGCGGTGTTCGGAGAACTCCCCTTCACTGGGTATTTGTGGATCATTTAACGCCGCTATTGGCGATGCGCTCTTCGAAGTCGGGGCCAAGCCCGACGGCTGAAGCACTGGCCAGCGTCGCGGCGGCGGCTTCTGGGCCAAGCGGATGCCTTCTGTTGCTTGCGGACGTTTGATGTGGCGCAAAGGATCAGCAGAAGCTAACATATCTTGTTCTTGGAGGCTGTCGTGCGTACGAAACGTTTCAGAAAGCCCGTCGTCGTTCAACCCGGCCGGATCGATCGCGACAGAGTTGTTGCGTCGGTATCCGACGCGGCCGAAATCCTGCTGAGGGATTGGCCGAGGCCGGAGGGCAAGTCGCGGCTCGCCGCAATCGAAGCATGCCTTGCCGTAATCCGTGGAGAAAAACCACCAAGGATAGCGCGCCAGGCGTTCATCGCTGCTGCCAAGGAGGCCAGGATACTGCTCGGGGAAGAAATTTAGGCTTACCCAGCACCCGTATGTGCATGCCCCTTGAAGCACGGAGCGCTGCTCGATTCAGCGGCGTTGTTGTTTTGTGGCATCGAGCAGAGCGTGATATATCGATGTAGTGCGATTTTATCGATATGATTTGATTGTCTGTCGAGGGCGACGATGTATCGGCTCGACTTGTCGATCGCACATTGATCGACCTCTCCTGCCCCCGCCAGGATACGAGGATGTGAAGACGCAAGCAGTGCTGAAGCTTGTGTTGTGGCGTGAGCGGCGCGCTTACTGAACTGCGAAGCCAGGCAGCTCATTCCCAGCCAGGCCACCTAGACCATCTAGACCTGACGGCATGGCCCGAACGTCGTGCACTGTCAGGCTTTGGCCTTGCGCTTTGCTGGTGCTTTCCTTGGCGGCGTCTTGGCAACCGCCTTGCGGCCGAGACCGGCAGCTTTGGCAAGCGCAGACCGCTGAGCCGCATAGCTGGGCGCTACCATAGGATAGTCCCACGCCAAACCCCACTTGGCTCTGTACTCATCAGGTGTCATGCCAAGCAAGCCCAGGTGGCGCTTCATCGACTTGAACTTGCGCCCGTTCTCAAGGCTTATGATGTATTCGGGAAAGATCGACTTCTTAGGATTTACCGCGGGCGTAAGTATTGGCGATGGTGCAGCGACCGACTCAGCCAGACCAGACAACGCAGAATTAACACTGGCGATCAAATTCGGCAGATCCGCCACGGGCGTTGCGTTGCTCTGGACATAGGCTGCGACGATATCTGCTGTCATCCCTAGCAGATCAGCCCTTCGCTGCCCAATTGCTTCATCCATCAAAATCGTTCCGTGTTGATCTCCGACGTTCCTATTTGGAAAATTCGGCCTGCGCAATTGCAAACAATGATTATTTGACGCCAGATTACTCCAAGGTCGACTGTGCTGGTCATCTCCTGCGCCATGCGTGTGTGTGGCCGATTTCCCTTCAGGTGTAGCACCCTCATTCACCCGAATGCGATCAGCAGATCGTTGGCATTGTCTGGTCGCCGGCCTTGATCTGCACTTCGGCGATGGTGCTGTCGCGCTCGGCATTGCAGCGCCGTTCCATCTCATCGCTTCGATCGAAAGAAGCAGATTGCCGGCCTTCATCGCCTGGAGGCCAGCGACCGAGAGCGCCGAGACGACGCCAGGCCTCGGCGCGCCGACACGCGAACACAGCCCAGGATGGCAACGTGCATTCGGGAGATGTCAGGCGTTCAAGCTTTTCGCTTCCTTGGCGGCGCTGAGAAATGCCACGCCGGCAATCTCCGGGGCCCTATCGCCGCCGAGCATGCAGGCCATGGGTGCCTGGATGCGGCGCCCAGTTTCTCCAACGGGCCCATCATAGCTCATTAGGTCAGGCCGGCGTTTACGCGTTCGACTCTACCTTCACCGCGAAAAAGTACCTGTCGATACATGCGATCCAGCCGTCGCCTTGCGGTCA
Organism: Mesorhizobium sp. M0590; assembly: GCF_040320905.1. Taxonomy (NCBI): domain Bacteria; kingdom Pseudomonadati; phylum Pseudomonadota; class Alphaproteobacteria; order Hyphomicrobiales; family Phyllobacteriaceae; genus Mesorhizobium; species Mesorhizobium sp. M0590. The sequence continues at coordinate 54,044 of NZ_JAMYQN010000014.1, read as the reverse complement.
TGGAGCAAAATTCAAAATGCACTGTTAGGGTACGCCTCGGGCGAAGGCCGCCTTGCGAGAGGATGGCACGGTAGCGAGGCTGCGCTCTTAAAGTCGTCCTTACGAGCGAAGTTAGCAGCACAGCATGAGCCATGTGACGTTATTGACCGGGCCGGAGCGGCGTCGGCGTTGGAGTGAAGCGGATCAGTGCCGGATATTGGCCGCGGCATTCGCGCCCGGGGCCACAGTGGCGGCGGTGGCGCGTCAGTACGATGTCGCGACCAGCCTGATCTATAAGTGGCGCCGCACGGTGAGAGCCCGCGAGACGGGCTTTGCCGAAGTTGTCGTGGCTCCCGATGAGCCTGTCGCCGTTTCGCGGCCGGCGGCGCCACCAGCGGTGATCGAGCTGGAGGTCGCCGGCAAGGTGCGGCTGCGGATTCCGCTGACCACGCCGCCGACACTGGCGGCGGCGATGGTGAAGGCGCTGGGCGTTTCGCATTCACCATGAATGACGCCTGCATTGCGGCGAGAAGCTCGCCGCGGCGCTTTCTATTGGCGACCGAAATGGTTGCCGAAGGAACCCCAGCAAGATTGGCATCAAGGACAAGGTCGGAATTCCTGTCGAATTCCATCAGCACAGTGCTGGAAAAGAGGTCGTCGAAACGCCAGGAATGCCGAAGCGACTTGACCGCCCTGTCTGGACCGGCGGTCAGGTCCAGCTTCGCTTCGGCAAACACATGCGGATGGGCGTTCGCCGCCGCGGCGGAAGCGAGCACGCCGCGCCTGATACCATGCCTGTCAGTCGCATTTTTCGCTCACATTTCGATCGTCGATTCCGGATCAGGCAGGACACCTGCCATTGCAAGCAGGCCGAAATGGGACATACCAGAACAGGTCGTCATGCAACTAGCGTCTGAGCATGATCACGACGCCTGGCCTGGCTGGTCCTTGTTCATCGTTGCGCGAATATAGTTCAGGTTCTTGGTTCCAACGGCGCCGATATCGGTGACCTGGAATCCGCTCTCGGTCAACAGCGAGGCGACCGAATGCATATCGACATGACCATGCTTGTGAAGCCTGGGCAATCTGGATTTGCGCATGGGCCTGCCGAAATCGATGAGCAACAGCCGGCCTGCGGGCTTCAAGACGCGTGCTGCCTCGCGGATGAAGGCCGATCGAACGGGCTTCGGCAGGTGATGCAGCATCAGCGTGCCGACGACGATGTCGAATTGCGCGTCCTGGAAGGGAAGCTGCTGCGCCGTCCCGTTGACGAAAGTCAGATCGAGACCGGACTGCTCGGCCTTGGCGCGCGCCCTCTCAACCATTTCGACCGACGCATCGACGCCGGTGACGCTTCCGTCCGAACCGACCAGCCGCTTCGCGGCAATGGCAAGGGTTCCCGTTCCACAGGCCACATCGAGCATCGCTTCGCCGGGCTGGAGCTTTGCCGGGCGAAGCATCAGCTCGCGAAAGCGGCCCTCGCGCCCGAAGGTCAGAACGCGCGCAAACAAGTCATAGGCCGCCGCCCGGTGCAAGACGATGCCGATGCCCCTATCGCTCGCGCCGTGCGCACCGTTGCCGACGAGCCCCCTGTGACGCAGGCTGCCCCACAGCGCCAATCCCGCGATCACCGCAAGGACGAGGCCGTGGAATGCCGCCGTCCAGGCGCCGGCCTGAATATAGCCCATGCCCAATTCGGCGAGGACGAGGAAGCCGGCGACCAGCGACAGCTTGGCAAGCAGGGCCAACGCTATCACCCTCTTGCGCGAATGCGGTCCGTTACCGGCGTGATGATCAGATGAGTGCATGTCTGGCGACCTTTTGCTTCATTGCGGCGTGCCCAAACCCGATTTGAGCTCCTGGACTTGGCGTATCATAATGGACACAATGTCTGGAAATGCTGTTGTCGGACACCGGACCGCCGAATGTCCGAAACCGGGCACTGCAGGGGGCCATGGCCATGAAAATCGAACGCGCGGGCGAGCGGAACACGATCGATCGACGCGTCGCGCGGACGCGCGGCCTGTTGCAGGACGCGCTCATCGTCCTGATCCCGGAGCAAGGATATGCTGCCATCACGGTCGATGACATTTGCCAGCGGGCCAATGTCGGCAGGTCGACCTTCTATACCCACTACGCCGACAAGGATGCTCTGCGCAGCGCGACCATCGAGGCGCATCTGCGGTCGATCGGCCGCAGGCGCGAGGCGGCAAGTCATGAAACAGGTAGCCGCCTGTTCGAGTTCAGCCTGCCCATGTTCGAGCACGCCCATGCATTCCGACCGCTTCACCACGCATTGCTTGCAAGCAGCGGCGATACGATCCACGACGAATTGCGCGAGCGTATCCGGCGAGCCGTCCGGGAAGAACTCGTCGAGAAACGGATCGGCGATCGCGGCATGCCCGCCGAATTCGCCATTCAGTTCATCGCCGGCGCATTTCTTGCGGTCCTCGCCTGGTGGGTCGCCACCGACATGAACCTTTCACCGGCACAGGCCGACGACCTGTTCCAGAGGATGGCGGGAAAAGGCATCGGCGCCTGACTAATCGTCGGCTATCGAGCTTGCAATGATCGAATCCGATCGCCCCATGTCGACCGGCGATGTCAAATGGACGAGCTGTTTTCGATTGCCTGCAATCAATACATAAAGTTTGGAGACCTGATCTCCATTCCGGTCCTCGCCGATCTTTTCGGCGTCCGTCCGGGCGAAGAAACGCTGTTCGAATGTCGCGCGGTCGACGTCGAACAGCCTGATGGAGCAGGTCTGCACGGCCTTGCCGCTTAAGGTGGCTTTGGTCACCGCGATCATGGTTCCGGCAGGTAGATCATTGCCAGTCACCGTCCATCCCTGAAAGGCATCCACGTCATCGACTGGAGTAAGCGCTGCGTCACCGGATAGCGGTGTCCATCCACGCGTCTTGGCCACTGCGGCGGTTCGCTCGAAGTCTGGACCATGGGCAAGACAGGTTTCGTGAAAAGCTTCTAGCGCCAGATCGACATTGTCGGCATGCGCCGGCGTCAGGCAGACGCCTGCGAGCGCAAAAGCCAAGAGGGCTTTCCACATATCAGTTCCACCTCGCGCTGAAGAGCGAGCCACCGGTACGATTAAGATGGACCCATTGGTACCCTGGTCAAGCGGTGGCCAAGGCGTCGACCTGCAGAATAACATGGGCGCGCCGCTCATGTTGGCTCGGGCATGCTGCGGGCTACTATGGCCCGTCTCGTCGTTCCTCCGGCGGACGAACCTTGCGGAACATCGCAAGCAGAAGGATGTCGTAGACAATCTTCAAGGCGCCGGCGATGAGCAACGGCCAACCGAAACCGGACATTGCGAGCAGCGAGCCGGCAAGCATCGGGCTGGCGGCTGCCGCGAGGCTGCGCGGGACAGCGGTGACACTCGCGGCTGCGGCCCGCTCACCAGGCGATACCACGGCCATGACGTAGGAGGTGCGGGTCGGCACATCCATCTGCGACAATGCGCTCCTGATCAGCAGAAGTATGATTACGGGACCGAGGCTCGGCATGAAGGGAATGAGCAAAAGGCAAAGGCTGGATGGCAGGTGCGTGAACACCATCGTGTTCACCAGCCCGATCCGTTTAGAGATTTGTACGGCCACCAGATACGACCCAGCCGAAAGGATACCCGTCAAGAAGAAGATTGTGCCCGTCGCGGCGAGCGATAGGCCGAACCGTTGGAAAAGCCAAAGAGCCAACAATGACTGAACCACGAAACCGCCCGCAAAAGCGTCAAGGCTGAAAAGCGCAGCGAGCGTGAGGACGATGGTTCGGGATTTGCGTAGTGGCTCCGCCGGTACCGCACTCGCATCGAGCGGCTCGTCCGGCAGTTTCCGATAAAGGAGCAGCGCTCCTAGTCCCAGAAAGGCATAAAGCAGGAAGGCGATCTGGAGAGCTTGCTTGATATCCAGGCCGACAACCTGTCGGAGAATGTCAGGGGCTCCGGCCGCAAGAGCACAGACCGCCCCTACAAGTGAGCCGACAAGGCTGTAGCGTGCAAAGAGCGCGGTGCGGTCGCGGTCAGTGACACTATGGGCGAGTTGCGCATGCTCCAGCGGCAAAAACACACTGACGTCGCCAGAGGATGGATTCAGCGTTCCGACGAATGCGACAAGGAGCAGGGCCAGAAATCCTGAACCAACGCGAAGGCGATCCCGGTGGCGACCATCAGGAGGGCAGCTGCGATCAGCAGGGAGCGGCGGGAGAAATGGTGTGCGACAAACCCGACGGTCAAGGTGAGCGCCGCCGAACCCGCGAGCGTCGCTGTCGTGAGAATCCCGATCTTGAAAGCGTTGAAACCAAGTGTGGCCAAATAGGCGGGAAGCAGAAGACTGACGAGTCCGTCGCCGAATGCCCTCAATCCCCTGGAATCAACAGAAGGGCAGCTGCCGGCCTGGCACCGGCAGGCAGCAGCGAAAACCGCTGTTTGACCGCTGGTTCGCGCGAAGCATTCGTCGGCGTCTGGGCTGTCAGGGATGCCTCCTGCCGCAGAGGGGTTTGCGCCCGCGGCACAGCTTAGATCGATCCCGTTGCAACACCATAGAGCACGCCGAGGATCGAGCATGTCGCGAGCACAGGGATCATGCCGATCTTGAAACGGAATACCGCGAGCAGCGCCCCGAGCGTCAGCACCAGAGACTGCAGGTTGATGGAGTTGAACACGGGAACGTCCAGCGTCATGCCAAGCCAGCTGACCTCACGCAGCTCGCTGAACAGGACGTGAAGCGCGAACCACACCGCCAAGTTCAGGACAACACCGACCACTGCTGCCGTGATGGTCGCCAGGGCAGCCGAGAGGGCCTTGTTGCCGCGGAGCGCCTCGATGAAGGGTGCGCCGAGAAAGATCCAGAGGAAGCAAGGCGTAAAGGTAACCCAGGTCGTCAGGAGACCGCCAAGCGTGCCTGCGAGCAGTGGATTGAGGCCAGCCGGCGCACGAAATGCGCCCATGAATCCGACGAACTGGGTGACCATGATCAGCGGGCCGGGTGTCGTCTCGGCCATCCCAAGCCCGTCCAACATCTCACCGGGCTTGAGCCAACCGTAAGTATCGACGGCCTGCTGCGCGACATAAGCGAGGACCGCATAGGCCCCGCCGAACGTGACGACCGCCATCTTGGAAAAGAACAAGGCGATGTCGCTAAACACGTTGCCGGGGCCAACAAACACCAGCAAGCCGACAACGGGTATGAGCCACAGCAGCAGAAACACCGAGGCGATCTTCAGCGCCCAGCCAACGGACGGTCGGGCGTGTGCAGGCACGTCTTCGCCGAGCGCGGTATCGGCATCAGCCACCTGTTTGCCTGTGATCTTGCCGTGTCCATTGCCGGTTAGGAACGGAGCCAGTCTCGCGCGGCCGCCGACAAAGCCGATGACTGCGGCGGCGAGGATGATCAGCGGAAAGGGCACGTGGAAGAAGAAGATGGCCACGAAAGCCGCCGCCGCGAGCCCGATCATAACGTTGTTCTTCAGCGCACGCTTGCCGACGCGGACGACAGCCTCGAGCACGATCGCAAGCACAGCGGCCTTCAGCCCGAAGAACAACGCCTGGATTGCGCCGACATGGCCGAAAAGCGCGTAGATCCAGCTCAGCGCCATGATGGTGATAACACCTGGAAGCACGAAGAGGATGCCCGCCACCAGCCCACCTCTGGTCTTGTGCAGGAGCCAGCCAATATAGATAGCGAGTTGCTGGGCTTCCGGGCCCGGCAGCAGCATGCAGTAGTTCAACGCATGCAGGAACCGCGTCTCACCGATCCACCGCTTTTCCTCGACCAAGATCCGGTGCATGACGGCAATCTGACCAGCCGGGCCGCCGAAGCTCAACGCGGCGACACGCGCCCAAACCCGAGTAGCTTCTCCGAACGAAATGCCGTGGGCGGGTATGCCCGCATGCGGAGCTGTTGCCGAGTCGATACTCTTCACCCTCATCGGCTCGTTCATTTTCTTCACCCTCGTTTCGAGCGGAAATATCGATAGAGGTTGTCGAACACCGAAGCGCCCTCGGCGATCCGTTGCTCGTCTCCCGCATTGGCCATGGCGATCCCGGCGATCAGGCTGGCGATGCCGGTGGTTTCCTCGCGACTGAACTTGGCGTCCTTGAGGTCGATGTCGTGGACAATCCCGGCGATGGCCTGCAGCGCCGGGTCGACTATGCCACTACGATTGAGCAGCACCTCGAAGCTGCAGCGGTCTCCCTCATGGGTGATTTCGCCTTCGAACATGTCGAAGCGCAATTCTCCCTCCTTCGGCGCGTATCCCTTGCCCGCCACGAAGCGGATCGTTGCATCGGCATCGATGAAGCGATGGATGAGCCAGCTGCAGGCGATGCGGTCGACATGCACGTCCCGGCGCGTGACCCAGGTCCGGCCCTTGAGCTCACCCGGCTCGGCCGCCTTCTTCGGTTCGTTGGTCATGGCCTTGTCCTCTATAAGCTGAGCCTCGAGCTCGGCGATCAGTCCCTCGGCGGCGAGCCGCCCGCTGGCGCCGAAAAAATCGATCGTCACGACGTCGGCGAGCCGCTTGCGCAAGCGGCCGAGTTGCGGACGCGCTTCCGCATGTTTTTCCGATGTCGCGTCGGTCTTGATCGCTGCGGCCAGATTGCGCGCTTCCTTGACGATCTCCGCATAGTCGGCGTCACGGGCTGCGTCGAAGAGCGCGCGGACCTGCACGTCGGACAAACCATCTACGAGGCGCGCCTCGCACATCATCGCCTCGCCGCCGCCGGCGACGATCTCCTTGAGAAGCCATTCGAAATCCTCCTGCATCTCGGCATTGGCCGGCAGGGCGTAAACGGTGCTTTTGACTGCGACCGCGCCGATACCTTGCAAACGTCGCCAGATCTTCACCCGGAAGTAGGCGGGCTTGCTTGGCAGCTGATGGATCAGGAGCAGCCAGCGCTGCTCCTGTGATTGCCCCTCACTCATAAGTGAACCGTATCACGAACAAAGCCAAATGCAACACTTGTATCATATTCGATTCAGGCATAGCGTTCGCCTCCTCACGGATGGGCCGTGCCGCAGAGCGGGGGGGAAACCGATGCCACACCAGATCATGCCGCTGCCGTTCAAGCCGCCTCGGCTCGTCGGCCTCTCCGAGCGGCTGTTGGCAAGCCACTACGAAAACAACTACGGGGGTGCCGTTCGTCGCCTCAACGCCATCGAACAGCGGCTCGACGGGCTCGACTGGGGCGCGGCGCCAGTCTTCGACATCAACGGTCTGAAGCGCGAGGAACTGGTCGCCGCCAATTCAGCGATCCTGCACGAGATCTATTTCGATGGGCTCGGTGGCTCCGGCGATGCCGGAGGCGATCTCGCCACAGCGCTGGAGCGCGACTTCGGCAGCGTGGCCGCCTGGCGCGCCAAGTTCATGGCCTGTGCCAAGGCGCAGGCCGGAGGCTCGGGGTGGACCCTGCTGGTGTGGTCGGAGCGCCGCGATCGGCTGACGATCCAATGGGCGGCGGATCACACCAACTGTCTCGCCGGCGGCATGCCGATCCTTGCGCTCGACATGTACGAGCACGCCTACCACATGGATTTCGGCACCAAGGCCGGCGCCTATGTCGATGCCTTCATGAAGAACATCCATTGGGAACGAGTGGCTGCCCGCCACCGCCGAACCGTCGCGCAGCGTGATCCTTCAACAGGATCGGCATCGGACGACACGGTTCCAGTAATCGCGCCGGAGGAACTGCGGGCGCGCCTCGATCGAGGAGAAGATCTCGTAGTGCTCGACGTCTGCCTCGCCGAGGATCTGGCAAAGCGCAGCGATATGCTGCCAGGGGCCAAGCTGCGAGCACCCGAGAAGATCGCCGATTGGGCGGGTGAACTGCCGAAGGGCAGACCGGTCATCGTCTATTGCGTCTATGGCTTCCAGGTCAGCGGTGATGCCGTTGCCGAACTGCGCCGCCGCGGCGTCGATGCAAGCGCGCTTTCAGGCGGCATTGCCGCCTGGCATGCGATCGGCGCGCCAACTGTCCCTCTGGTGATGAGCGAAGAAAGGATTGCGTCATGAAGTGGGTTACCCGAGAACGTCCGGTCATCGACCGCATCGCCTGCCCCTGGCTGATTGCGCGCTTTATCGACAAGGAACCTGAGTTCCTCTTCGTGCCGCCAGATCAAGTGGTCGGTGTCGCCCAGGAAACGGGCGCGACGCCGTACGACGTGCCTGGCGTCGAATTCACCCATGTCGGCGACGGCTGCAGTTTCGATACCTTCGTTTCGAAATACGGCCTCGAGCGCGACCCGGCGATCGTGACCATTGCCGCGATAGTGCGCGGTGCCGACACGGACCGGCACGATCTCACGCCACAGTCGGCGGGGCTGCTGGCGATCTCCATGGGTTTGCGGGACCTGACGCCTGACGACCACGAGGTGCTGAAGCACGGCTTCGTCATCTATGACGCGCTCTACGCGTGGGCTTCGGGCCGCAGAGCGGAAACGCACAGCTGGCCTCCCGCCACGAAGCCAGCAGCCGCATGACGAATTGGGCAATGGGGGCAGATCACAAGGAGAAATCCCATGCATGCAAAACTCGTGACCGGAGCAATGCTGATCGCGATGTCGGCGCTGCTCCAACCGGCATCGGCGGCACCCGATTGGCAAACAATCGCTAAGGCGCTCGGCAAATCCGGAACCGAGACGCCTGATGGCGTCTACCGGGTCGGGCTGCCGCGAACGGACCTGAAGGTTTCGCTCGACGGCGTGGCCCTGAAACCCGGATTTGCGCTTGGAGGCTGGATCGCGTTCGAACCCATGGGAGATCAGGCAATGGTCATGGGCGACATCGTTCTGACGCAGGACGAGGTGAACCCGGTCATGAAGAAGCTTGAAGAAAGCGGGATCGAGATCACTGCGGTACACAACCACTTGCTGCGCGCGGAGCCGATGACACTCTACATGCACGTCTTCGGCCAGGGCGACCCGGTTACGCTCGCCACAGCGCTTCATGCCGGATTGGCGCTGAGCAAAACACCGATGGGAGGCGGCGCCCAGCCGCAAACCGCACCACAGATCGAGTTCGACACGGCCGGTGTCGACCAAACCGTCGGTTATAAGGGTAAGGCCAATGGTGCGGTCTACCAGTTCACGATCTCGCGCGCTGAGCCGGTCGAGGAAAATGGAATGGAAGTGCCGGCGGCCATGGGCTCGGCAATAGCGATTAACTTCCAATCGACAGGTGGCGGCAAGGCGGCGATCACGGGTGATTTTGTGCTGACAGCAAAGGAGGTCAATCAGGTTATCAAAGCCATGCAGGACAACGGCATCGAGATCACCGCGTTGCATAGCCACATGCTCGATGAGCAACCGCGGCTCTTCTTCATGCATTTCTGGGCGTACGACGATGCGCAGAAGCTGGCGAAAGGACTGCGCGCAGCCCTCGACAAGGTCGCCGTCAAAAAGAGCTAGATTGGGCGTCCGCGCGCGCGTCCAACGGCGGAGTTCGGCCGGCTCGGAGGGATCGTCGGCCTTCTTCCCGCCGCCTCGGGAATGGTTCGCTGGCACGGCGTCTTTCTGCCACCAGCATTGCGCCTGAGATCACCTTTCCATCGCACACGAGACTCAAGGGGCGGGCCGGGCTTTTGCGAACCGACGCGTTCGGAACGATCAAAGGCCCGCTTCGTTCTGATCGGATGGACTGGATTAGACTAGGCCTCCTGGCGTTGGCGGGGTTCCTCACCTGGACACTGAACACCCTCTCGGCCGGAGGCGGAGGTCTATTGCTGATCCCCGCCGTGACTTTCATCACAGGGAGCGCGGCGGTTGCGCCGGTCATCACCTTGACCGAGCTCATCGGCAATCCCATCCGCGCCCTGGCCTTCCGGCGCGACATCGATTGGAGCCTGGTCCGTTGGTACCTGCCCGGCGCCATCGCCGGTGCCGCGGCGGGCTCCTGGCTCTTCGCCAACAGTCGGGCGGAATGGCTCCAGATACTCATAGGGATCTATCTGATCAGTGCAGTCTGGGAATTTCGCGGCGGCGCGCGCGAGCGGAGCTACCGAGCCCGCCGCTGGTGGTTCCTCCCGGCCGGCCTGATCGTCGCGCTGTTGTCGGCGCTGATGGGCTCGGTGGGACCCGTCTTGAATTCGCTCTATCTGAACTACGGTTCGGAGAAGGAGACGTTGGTCGCCACGAAATCCGTGAACTCGTTTGTGACCGATGTCGTCAAGGTCGCGGTATTCACCGGACTCGGCGCGCTCGGTGGTCAGGCGGCCATGTACGGCGCAGCCGCGGGTTTGGGCGCTGCGCTTGCCAATCTGCTGGCCAAGCCCTGGCTCGAACGCCTGAGTGGACGACAATTCCGCGGCCTTGTGGTCGCGCTCATGGCTGTGAGTGGAGCGCTGATGATCTGGAACCAGCACAGCTTCGTTATGCAGGCCTGGCGCGCGGCCACGGGAATGTCTTAACAATGTCGCTGTTGGCTGGAGCGCTGCGCCGTAGCTTGGTTGGCCGGTCGCGCGATGCGCAGAAGCTGGCGAAAGGCCTGCGCGCAGCCCTCGACAAGGTCGCCGTCAAAAAGAGCTAGGCTTCCCGTCCGCGTGCATCAGACGGGCTCTTGGGCTGGTTCCTTCGAACCAGCCGACCTAACCAGCTCAGCTTCGAGAAGGTTCGCGACGTCAGATCACGCTCAGCGTCACGGCGGCAAGAACAAGATAACGGCCGACCTTGGCGGCAGTGACCAGCAAAAGGAAAACCCGAAAAGGCTCGCACAGGACGCCCGCGACGACAGTCAGAGCATCACCGACAACCGGCAGCCAACTCAGCAGGAGCGACCATTTTCCATAGCGCCGATACCACATTTGCGCGCGGTCCAGTTGCGCGTGGTTCATCGGAAACCACCGTTGGCCCCGAAAGCGCTCGATGCCTCGCCCGAGCCGCCAGTTGATCACCGATCCAAGCACGTTGCCGACGCTCGCGACTCCGATGAGCAGCCAGGGCGAGTAATCCGCAAACAGCAGCCCGACCAGCACTGCTTCCGATTGCATCGGCAGGATCGTAGCGGCGAGCAAGGCCGCCAGGAACAGACCAGCATAGGCCGCGAGATCGGTCATTGAACCGCATATCCGCCAGTCGACCTAATGATGGTGACCTTCGGGTTCGACCATCTTGAACGGCAGCACCTGTTCGCGATCTTTCGCGGTCAGCACCAGACTTGCCTGGAACTCATGCGGTTCGGCAGGGGCGACGGTGCTCTCAAGGCGGTGATGGTTGTCGCCGACAGGTTCGAGGCGAAGCGTCTCCGGCCCGCCGGGCCGGTCGATGATCACCGTCGCTGCCAGATCATTGGCGTGGCGATCGATGGTCAGCCGTATCCGCTCGCCGGCCGGTGTGTCGACGATTTCCAACGTCCCCGCAGCCAGACCGCAGGCGACCTTAAAGGGCTCCGGCGCATGATGGTGAGCATGAGAGGTTTCCGCGCCAGTGACGGCCGGCGCGGCCGGGCTCAACAGGCGGACATTGGCTTCCACCAACGCCGGCAAATGGGCGAACAACTCCTGCTTGAGGGCATCGGTTACGCCCAGCACGTCCTTGGCCGTCGCCATCTCCGGAACACTGATGGCGACGTCGGCATGCAGGCGATGTCCGATCCAGCGTGCCTGCACGCTTTCAACGCGCCCGATGCCCGACACATGCTCGGCGGCATGATGGATTTCGTCGATGATGGCGGGCTCGACACCATCGAGCATGCGCGTCAACACGGCTTTCGACGACTGCCAGACGATGGCGAAGATCGCCACGGTGATCAGCAGTCCTATGATCGGATCGGCAAGCGGAAAGCCCAGCCATACGCCAATAGCGCCCAGCACGACCGCGAAGCTGGTAAAGCCGTCGGTGCGAGCATGGTAGCCGTCCGCGATCAGCGCAGCGCTGTTGATCTCTCGCCCGACGCGGATACGAAATACGGCGACCGCTTCATTGCCGATGAAGCCTATGAGGCCGGCGATGGCGACCCAGCCAAGAAATGCGATGGGACGCGGATTGATCAGCCTGTCGATCGCCTCATAGCCAGCGACGATGGCACTGAAGAGGATGATGAGAACGATGACGATCCCGGCCAGATCCTCGACCCGGCCCAGGCCATAGGTGAACGTCTTGCTCGGTTTGCGGCGGGCCAGCACGAACGCGATCCACAGCGGAATAGCAGTAACCGCGTCGCCGCCATTGTGGATCGTGTCGGCCAGCAGCGCCACGCTGCCGGAGAGGAACACTACCACGAGCTGAAGCCCTGCCGTAATGGCCAGAACGACGAATGACCATTTGATCGCCCAGATGCCGCGCGTTGTCGTGGCGATCGTCGGATCGATGACGCCGTGTGTGTGGCCATGGCCGCCATCACCGTGATCATGTCCGTGGCCGCCCATGCCATGCGTCATCGGGCCAAACCCGAACCAATCGCGAACTTTGTCCATCTGGCGCTTCTCACAGGTACTTGGTGATGTCCTTGAACTCGTCGATCGAGCGGCGCTGCTCGCGCGCCAGCGGCCCGACGACGTCTTCAAGGCAATGGTTGAGATGATCCTGGATCAGGGTCTTCTTGGCTTGCGAAATGGCCTTCTCGACAGCATGAAGCTGCTGGGCAAGGTCGAGGCAGGGCCGACCCGCTTCGATCATTTCGATGACGCCCTTGAGATGTCCGTCGGCCCGTTTCAGGCGCTTGACGATATCGGGGTGGGTTTCGTGGACGTGAGATTGCTGGCTCATATCTTGATACTATCCTCCTGGAGGGGATACGACAAGCCTCAGAGCGGCCTCGATTCTGGTTTAAGCAACAACCATTCGTTAGGATTTGGAGAATAGTCGCCGCTCATGCCGAATCGGATCAGCGGCGCAGCTCTTTGTCTCGTCAAAATCCCTTACGGCAAAGGTTTTCAATATCCGCTTTTGCCAGTCCTTCGATGCCGAGTGCTGGAAGGATATTGTTGTCTCTCTTGAGATCGCGACCATAGGCTGCCGAGAATATGTTGATTCCAGACTCATGGAGGATCGCTGGATTTCCACTGATCTTCCCCAAAAGTACCGTCGGTAGCAGCCCGAAAGGAACGTCCTCGAGAACATAGCGGCTTTCGATAGTTGACGGGCCGAAGCCGCCGCGGCCTTGGCGATCCATCTCCTGGTTCATTTCCGAAACGGTGCCAATGGGGACGTGAAACGACAATGAAAAATGCTCTTCAACTGTGCGCACGGCAATTCCAAAATGGGCGGCGATCGCCAATCGTTCGGCGTCCAGAGCCTCGACAAAGCGTCCGACGGCCGGCGTGACGTTTCCACCCTGGCTCCACTGCTCGGCCTTCTCCATGCGTGTGAGATTGAGAAGGGCAATCCCCAGATGGTTCTGCGGATTGAGGTTGCTGAGCGCGATCGCAAGCAGGCCGTCGCGCTTGACGAAACGATCGCCGAACAGGGCCGTACAAAGCTCGAATCCTTGGTCCAGCGCATCGAAAGGCAGCGTCGCAACATCAAGCTTCTGGCGAACGGTGACAACATCGATTTCAGTCGGTCCGAGCTGGCGGCCGGTCACGAGCGTTGTGCCCCAGACGACGATCGGCAGGCTGACCTTGCGCTTTGCCAGTTGCTTGGAGAGATACAGCGCCCCGAAAGAACTATGCGAGCTGATGATGACCGGTACACCCTCGCTCAGATAAGGAGTGGCAGCATCCATCACCATCTTGTGGCCGTAAGCCGGCAGCGCGATCATCACCACGTCCGCATTGGCAATGGCATCTTTACAATCCTTGGCGATACGCACCGACACCGTTGCCTCGATAGCGCCCGTAGCCGTTAGCGATTCGCCGGTGGCCAGTGCCTTGGTGCGCTCTCCCGACGGCGACCAAAGCATTGGATCGTGCCCCGCCTCCGCCAAGTAGGCAGCAAGGCCGTAAGCAATTGCGCCGGCCCCCAGAATACTCACCCTCATAGGATTTCTCCTGTTCCAGTCTTTATGTATCGCAGCGCGGCGACCGCCATTGCATGCACGCCCAGCAGGCAGGCACAACTCGATCGAAACCTATCGCTTCCTTGAGCCTGGCTACCCATGAAATCGTCATCCATGGGGTTCAGCTGGAACGCGTTCGAGCCACACGGCCGAGACGGCCGGCGACGCTCTGTGGGCTTGCGAATCATTCCGACCGTACGGCGAATCACCGAGGCGTCTCCGGCCATATTATTTCCGCCTTGACATATATCAAATCCGCATGAGACGATCTTATCCATACACAACGCGCATGTAGGCGTAAATGGAAACACGAGATCTACAGGCCTTTCTTGCTGTTGCTGCCAGTGGCAGCATCACCAAGGCTGCCGAGATGCTCGGGTGTTCCCAGCCTTCGGTGACACGCACCATTCAGGATCTCGAGGCGGAGCTCGGCTTCGAATTGCTGCACCGTGTCGGTCGGCGGGTGCAGTTGTCCGAGGAGGGTGTGGCCTTCGAGGAGGAGGCGCGGCGCTTGCTGATGTCCTTCACCGAGCTAGCGGCGCGGGCCAAGATGATTGCCGCCGGCAAAGGTCGGATTCTGCAAATCGTTGCGACCTCTGCGATCGGAACTGGCTTGATCCCGACGGCTATGGCCGAGCTCAACGGTGTCGAGCTTCCAGACGAGACGCATCTCGGGCAGTTTCTCCCCTCGATCGTCGCGCAGGAAGTGCGCAGCGGACGTGCCGAGATCGGGTTTTCGAGCTTGCCGCTCGATACGCCCGGTCTGGATGTCCTGAGGCTCTATTCGGCGCCTGATGTTGCTGCCGTGCGGGAGGACGATCCGCTGGCTGAACTTGACGTCATACCGCTTTCCGCTTTTGCCGGTCGCCGCGTCGCCACATTGCTCAACCCCCTACGTTTCCAGTTGCATGTCTCCAAGGCATTGGCGGCCAGGGGCATCGACACCGGGCCAGTGATCCGGACGAATACAGCATATGGCGCGTTGCAGATCGTTCGGCGGACTGGCGTTGCGGCTGTCATCGATCCTCTCACCGCCTATGGCGTGGCCTTGCCCGGGGTCGTCATTCGCCCGATCGACGTGACCGTTCTTTTCTATTGGGGCGTTGTGGCTGCCGAGAAACGCCCCCTCCGTCCAGTCGCGCAGGCGTTGATGGATGCGGTCGAGGCGGTGGCTGAACGGTCGATCGTCGGCTTCAAGAAACTAGATCCGACCCTCGCTGGCCAATTGGTGAACGATCCTGCATCCGGCACAAATCACGGAACGGGAATATGAAGCATACCCCCGCCGCGCCAACGCCGACAGGTCTTGCTGCGCTCGAAGCACAGCTCGCGCAAGATCTCGACTTTCTCGAACTGCCCGCCAAGCCATGGGTTCCCGCGCGTTCGCACGATGGCGTGCCGGTCCGTGATGTCGTGGTGATCGGCGCCGGCATGTGCGGACTTGCTGGCACGGCAAAGCTGGTGCTGACCGGGATAACCAATGTCGTGGCCTATGATGCGGCTCCGGCCGGGTTCGAAGGACCATGGGTGACCTTTGCCCGCATGCAAACGCTCCGGTCGCCGAAAACCCTGCACGGTCCGTCGCTCGGCCTGCCGCAATTGACGTTCCGCGCCTGGTTCACGGCTCAATGGGGCATTGAGGCCTGGTGGTCGCTGGACAAAATCCCCAAGGGCCAGTGGATGGATTACCTGGTCTGGTATCGCAAGGTTCTCGGCCTGCCGGTCCGCAACAGCGTGCGGATGACCGGACTGGCACCTGTTGGAGATCTGATTGCGATCGATATAGAAGGCGCGGAAACGGGCCGGGTTCTCACCCGTCGTCTCGTTCTGGCCACCGGTCGGTCCGGTTTGGGCGGTTTTGCCGTGCCCGATTTCCTCAGCGGCATCGATCGCGCCTATTGGGCCCATTCTGCCGACGACATCGACTTCGACACGCTGAAAGGCAAGCGTGTCGCTGTCATCGGCGCTGGTGCCTCGTCCATGGACAATGCCGCAACGGCACTCGAGGCGGGAGTCGGCTCTGTTGACATGTTGATCCGGCGCAAGGAAATGCCGCGCATTAACAAGCTGACCGGCATTGGCAGCCCGGGTGTTGTACTCGGCATGCATCACTTGCCCGATGCCTGGAAGTGGAAATTCTTCGATTATACCGCCTCGACCCAGACACCGCCGCCGCGTTCATCGACACTCCGCGTGTCTCGCCACCCCAATGCTCGGTTCCTTCTTGACTGCGGCATAGTTGCGGTGAAGGAGGAGGCAGGGACCCTGCTGGTGGAAACCACGCAGGGGCCGATTCGCTACGACTTCCTGATCGCGGCAACCGGCTTTTCAAATGACTTCAGCGGCCGCCCGGAATTTGCGGCGATCGCCCCACATATCCGCACCTGGTCGGATGGCCGATATAGGCCGGATATGGGGCCGGCTCGTGCAGGCATGTCGGACGCGCCGGATCTCGGTCCCGCCTTCGAGTTTCGCGAACGCGTCCCCGGCTCCTGCCCGATGCTGGCGCATATCCACTGCTTCAACGACGCCGCCATGCTGACCCACGGCAAGGTCTCCGGCGACATCCCAGCCGTCAGCGCCGGGGCCGACCGTCTGGTCCGCGGCATTGCCGCATCGCTGTTTGCCGAAGATGTCGAAACCCACTTCGCCAATCTGATCGCTTACGACATCCCGGAACTTCTGGGGGACGAATGGGTCGATTCAACGTTGCATAAGGAGGCCGCACTGTGATCGACGCCATGGATAAGGCCGCGGGGATTTCCCCGGACGATGCTCTTTTCACCGCGCGTCGGTTTCGGCCCGAATTCGTTCAAGGGGCGGAGGAATGTCGCCTCTCAGTCCTACAGCCGGCAAACGATCAGGGGCTAGCGCCGAATTTGAGGGTTGCTCTGGCCCATCGCATGGCCGCTCTGAATGCTGATCCAGTCCTGATGGCCGAATATGATGTGCAACTGGCTCAGCTTGGTTCGACGGAGCAGCTTCTGGCCTTGGCCCGCGGGGAAAAGGATCTGGAGGAACCGTTGGCGACCATCGCCAGGCATGTCGACCTGATCACGCTGACACCGAAAAGGGCGGAGGCGAGCCACATCGCCCTGCTCGCCAAAGCCGGGTTGAACAATCCGCAGATCGTCGCGCTCTCCGAACTGATTGCCTTCATCAACTTCCAGACGCGGGTGGCGACGGGCTTAAGACTGATGAGGTCGGCATGATTTCCTCGGTGCGCCTGAAGCCGCTGAACTGGCAGCCATACATCGCGCCGGTCGAGCTATCCGAGGCCACGCCGGAACAGCTCAATGCGATGAAGGTTACACCCTCCGCCAAGAAAGTTTCGGAATATGTACGGACCCTTGTGCATGATCCGGAAAGCTATCTTGCCCGCACCATCTTGTTCAACGCGATCATGTACGTCGAGGGTGGGCTCGCCCGTCCCGATCGCGAGCTTGGCGCCTTGGGCGCCTCGATGGTCAATGGTTGCAAATTCTGTGCCGTTGTTCACGCCCGCCGACATGCGGAGTTGACCAAGAGCGACGATGTGGTCACCGCGCTGTACCTCGACGAACCCGAAAAGCTTGGGCCGCGCGATGCGGCAATCTACAGCTTTGCCCGCCGGCTGTCGGCGGCGCCTTCGGAAGCGACCGCAGACGATATCGCCACGCTGCGATCCGTCGGCATGAATGATGCCGAGATCATCGACCTTATCCACGCCATCTCGATCTTCGGCTGGGCAAACCGGCTGATGCACGTTCTCGGCCATGCGGAGACCGGGAAATGACATTGCGTATCATCACCACGCCCAGGCGTCTCCAATCAGAGCCAGCTGAACTGGTGGCTCATAAGGATAAGAGGGAACCAATGCAGATGAGTTCTTGGCTGCTCCGCAATCATCCAGCTGTTCTGGCTGTTTGTCCCTCCTCTAGGAAATGAAGGACACCAATCAGAAATGCTCGAACTCAAAGATATAAAACTGTCCTACGGAAGCACGCAGGTCCTGAACGGCGTTAATCTTTCGGTGAAACGCGGAGATGTGGTGTCGATTATCGGGCCTAGCGGCACCGGTAAGACCACGCTGCTGAAGTGCATCAACTACCTGGCCAAGCCGTCATCCGGGACCATCGGGTTCGATCAGATCCAGATGGATTACCAGCATGCCGACAAGACCGCGGTCCAGGCGATACGGTTGCGAACAGCCATGGTCTTCCAGCAGTTCAACGTCTTCAAGAACATGACGGTGATTCAGAACGTTATGGATCCGCTCGTTGTGGTGCAGCGCAAATCCAGGGAAGAAGCGCAGGAAATCGCCCAACGGGAGCTTGAGCGGGTTGGCCTCTCCTCGAAGCGAGACAGCTACCCATCCCAGCTCTCGGGCGGTCAGCTCCAGCGTACCGGTATTGCACGTGCGTTGGCAGTTCGTCCGGATGTGATCCTCTTCGATGAGCCCACGTCATCGCTGGATCCTGAACTTGTTGGCGAAGTTCTGAAGGTGATTAGAGACGTCACGTCCTCTGGCATCACTTCGCTGCTTGTGACCCACGAGATGCAATTTGCAAAAAGCATCTCAAACCGCATCGTCTTCATGGATCGGGGCGTCGTTGCCGCCGATGGCAGTCCGGCTGAGATCTTCGATGCACCTTCCAGCCCAAGACTTGCTCAATTCCTGCAGTCAGAACTCGCATTTCAATAGTCCAAACAAGAAGGGAACCAAGAAATGTCTGCTATCAAATCCAATTTTTCCCGTCGCTATGCCTTGGCTGTCGCTGGCAGCATCGCAATTGCCCTTGCAACCGCAGGGATCAGCTATGGTCAGACCGTTCGCACGATCAAGATCGCGACGTCTGCCGAATCCAAGCCGCTGGCATGGGGCGCGATCGGCGTCGAGCCGCAAGGCTATGAGCCCGATCTTCTGAGAGCGATCAACGCAAAGCTCCCGCAGTACAAGTTTGAGATGGAAGGTGTTTCGGATATCGCGCAGGAAACCGGCCTCGCCACGGGCAAGTACGACATCGCGGTCGGTGGCTACTACAAGTCGCCTGAGCGCGCCAAGCAGTTCTTCATTCCGGAAAACCCCATGGGCGCCAGCCTGATGAAGATCTACAGCAAAAAAGGCAGCGGCATAAAGGAAATGAAGGACTTGGTCGGCAAGAGGATCGTTCCGACCACGGCCGGCGGTGGAACATACAAGTTCATCATGAATTGGCAAAAAGAAAATCCACAATACAAGCTTGAAGTAACGGCATCTAGCGCCGGTATTCCCTATCCGAACCGCCTGGACGAAGTTCAGAACGGCAAATTCGACGCGCTTGTCTTGCCGTCTAATCTCGGTGAGCAGACCGTCATCGAGGAAAAGAAGCTCGATATTGTGGCATCCGATCCGGTCTTCAGCAACAACACCTACATGCTGATTCACAGATCGGACGAAAACAAGGTTTTAGCCGACGACGTGAACAAGGTTCTCAAGGAATTAAAAGACGATGGCACGATCGAAAAACTCTCGCAGAAATGGTTCGGCGAGGACATCGTCAAATACATGAAGTAACAGGACCTTTCGCCACACTATAGCGATAGCCAGCGGTAAGGCTGAATTGAAAGAAGGAGCGTTTCAAAGTGGATGTTTCTGCTATGATTCCCGAGCTGCTCTCGGCGTTGCCGCTGACGCTCGCCATTACCTTTACGGCCATGGTCGTCGGCTTTTGCTTGGCTCTCGTCGCGACAACACTCCGGGTTCGGAGGATACCGGTAATCAGTCATCTGACTGACCTCTACGTGTCCTATGCCCGGAGTGTTCCCGTCGTCCTGCAGTTGTTCGTCGCGTTCTATGGGCTGCCCTTGTTGGTGATCCTGTTCGGCGCCAAGGATTTTATTTCTGCAACGATCGCTGCGATGGTGGGGCTGAGCCTCTATCATGGAGGGTATCTGTCGGAAGTCATGCGACCTGCATACCTGGCCGTCGATCGCGGCCAGCATGATGCGGCCGACAGTCTGGGATATACCTTCCGCCAGAAAATCACCCGCGTCGTTGGCCCGCAAGCGGTGCACTTCGCATTGCCGGGCTATGGAAACTCCATCATCTACCTGATCCATAACGTTGCGCTGGTCATGTACATCGGGGCTGCGGACGTGATGGCGACCGCGCACTTGATCATGGAGCGCGACTATAACCAGTACCAGTTCGAAACGTACCTCGTGCTGGCGGTTATCTATTCGCTGATGTGCCTTGTCGCGTGGCTCGTCGTGCGCTTCTTCGAGCTCCGCTCCCCGATGCAAGCGCCAGAGACAACGACAACAGCTCAGATCAAGAACGCGGCCGTCGCGAGCGTGTGACGTAACGAGGGTATTCGACCATGTTTGATACCGACATTTTGCTCCAAGACTCGCGGGAAATTCTGGGCGCCGTACCCGTAACGCTTGCCATGGCGTTCACGATTTTCGCCCTGTCGACGATCGTCGGCAGCCTTTTTGCGCTCGTCGAACATAGGCGGATTCCCGTGCTGCGAGAGCTCATCATGGCCTACAAGGTCGTCTTCAAGGGCGTTCCGATGGTGATCGTGATTTTCCTCGCCTATTTCGGTCTGCCCCCGGCACTCCAGTTCCTGCTCTCGTTGCTCGGGATCAACTTCAACGCCCACGAAACGCCCAACTGGGTAATCCTTGTCATTGCAGTCACCGGTTGTGTTGCGGCGTTCCAAGCGGAGATCATCAAAGGAGCCCTCAACGCCTTCGATACCGGTCAGTCGGACGCCGCCCATTCGCTGGGCTATACAAGCGGCCAACTGTTCCGACGGATCCTATTTCCCCAGGTGGCCCTCACCGCAATTCCAGACCTGACAACCTCGATGATGGTGATCATGAAGGCGCTTTCCCTCGGGTTCGCCATCGAGGTTGTCGACATCTTCGCCCAGTCCCAGTTGACCGCCGCGCTGAATTACTACTACCTCGAAGCGTTCGTGATTGCCGTCGTGATCTACATGGTGATTGCCTATATCGTCACACAGATCGCCGACAGACTGGAGCAAGCCCTTAGGGTGCGGACGTGAGGGCAAGCATGTGGCACAGGATAGCCAAGCTTCGGATATCGAGCCGCACCTGGGAGGCAATTCTTTTGGGGATGAAAAGCTTGAGGCGAACCTCAAATAGCCGATGTAGGTACTGGTGATTTGACGCGATTCCGTGGATAGCGGTCCTCCGCCATCACCATCCCGCCCGACGACGCTACGATGTGCATGCTCGGACGGGTGGTCGGAATCGAACCGACACTCCTTTCGGAACTGGATTTTGAATCCAGCGCGTCTAGCAGTTTCACCACACCCGCAAGGTGCTATCTCATTGACCTCTTAACGCTCTCATACTGCACCTAGGTAGAAAGTGGCAGTTTGAGAATTAGGCGGCCGTCAACTCCTAACCTATTGAACTCTAATCCTATTGCCCTGCGTGCTGAAGCTAGACGCATCCTGATTTTGAGCGGCCAGTTGACGGCCGTCCAAAATGATTATTAAGTTCGGTCATAGAACGAATTAATCGGAGCCGCTGTTGAACGACGTCCCGCGCATTTCTCGTCAGTTCTCGCAGCGCTCCGTCATGGAGGCGATCGTGCAAGGCGGGCCGATCTCGCGCGCTTCGATCGCAAAGCAGACCGGCTTGTCCAAGCAGACAATCTCCGAGATCGTCAGGACACTCGAGCAGGAAGGCTGGGTGCAGGAGACAGGGCGCACGAGCGGACATGTCGGACGCACGGCTGTCACTTACGAACTCGTATTTGACGCGGCCTACATCGCGGCCGTCGACCTCGGCGGCGCCAAAGTCCGGGTCGCCCTCACCGATCTTGCCTGCCAGATATTCGCGGAGGAAACGGCGCCGACCGATCCTCGGGGCGGACAGTTCATCGTCGACCAGATCGTGGATCTGGCGCTTCAGGCGGCCGAGAGGCACCGAATCTCGCGCACAAAGATAAGGCTGGCGGTGATTGGTGTTCCCGGCGCACCTGACAAGAAGACGGGCCGCGTCCTGCTTGCCCCGAATATTGCCGGCTTTGGCACGATGAATGTCGTTCGCGCTTTCGAGCAGGCATTCGGGTTTCATGTAGTGATCGAGAACGATGTCAATCTGGCGGTGCTCGGCGAGAACTGGCAGGGGTGCGGCCGCGGTATCGACAATCTCGCCTTCATAGCGCTGGGTACCGGTATCGGCAGCGGCCTCATGGTTGGAGGCAATCTGGTGCGGGGCGCCAGCAATGCAGCCGGCGAGATGGGCTTTTTGCCGATTGGCGCCGATCCTTTCGCGCCGACATCGTTGCGCGCCGGCGCTTTCGAGCGCGTGGTCGCAACCAACGCCATGGTTGAACGCTACGCAGCGCTGACGGGCAACATCGTCAACGTGCCGACGATTTTCCACAGTGCATTGGCCGGAGACAGGCATGCCGCGACGGTGCTCGAAGAAACCGCGCGCTACCTGGCGCAAGGCATTGTGGCCATAGCGGCAATTGCCAATCCGCAAAAGGTCGTCCTGGGCGGCTCGATCGGGCTGCGGCCGGAAATCCTGTTGCGCGTTAGGGACCTGCTGCCGCGCTGCTTCCCCTATCCTATCGCCGTTGAGGCCAGCGAACTGGGGTCGCGGGCAGCGCTCATCGGCGCTGCCGCCATCGGGCTCAGCCAGTTGCACAACACACTGTTCGGCGTCGACGCGCCCGACGGACGCATTTCGCTCCCCCCAGCCAGTTCGGCCGTGCTGCGCGAGGCCACGCTATGACCGCCTTAAAGGACATCACCGCCCGCTTGCGCGCCGCCCTCGATCGCGACGCAGCGGTGGAGCTTCTGCAGGGGGCAATCGGCCGCGAAAGCATAACCGGTCACGAAGAAAACTTTGTCGCCTTCCTTGAAGACCGGATGCGCGTGCTTGGCTTGAGCGAAATTCGGCGTGCGGAATTCGCGCCCGGCCGGCCCAACGTCTGGGGTGAGCGCAAAGGTGCTGGCGCCGGCAAGCGGCTGCTCTTCATCGGCCACACCGATACGGTCCATGTCGAGGGCTGGCGCGAGCACTGGGCTGGCACCACCAAGCAGGATCCGTTTGCCGCGCCAATGATCGACGGGCAGATCTGGGGCCGCGGCGCTGGTGACCTCAAGGCCGGCATCTGCTCCGCGCTGTCGGCACTCTCTCTGCTCGACACCGCCGACATCCAACTGGCCGGCGATGTTGCCTTTGCCTTCGTCGGCGACGAGGAGAGCGGCCAGCCTGGAACCGGCGTCTCCGCCGGCATCAAGGACTTCGTCGGCCGCATCGAGAGAGGCGAAGTCTTGGCGCCCGATTTCGTCGTCTATGTGGAGCCTACCCGCCTTTCGGTTTATCCGGCCCAAATTGGCTTCTTCATTACCGACATCACCATCACCGGACGATCAGCCTATTTCGGCGTACCCGAACTCGGCAAGGATGCCTTGCGTGCAAGCCACGCCGTGATGAGCGCGCTATGGAAGCATTCGGAAGATGTTGCAACAAGAGCCGAGCACCCGCTGATTGGGCGTGGCTTCCTGCTGATCACCGGGCTTGCGGGCGGCGGCTACATCGCGGTGCCCGAACGCTGCACGTTGTCGCTGATCCGCAAGCTGTTGCCCGGCGAGTCGCTGGACGAGGCCGCCGCCGAAATCGAGGCAGTGGTGCGCGGCGCCATCACCGATCCCGAAATTATGTTGGCGTTCGCCTATCCGGCAGGCCGCGATCATCCGCTCGGGGGTAACGCCGCCGAGATTGCACCTGACAGGCCGGAGGTCGGCGCTCTTGCTGCCGCCATGGCCCGATCGATGGCTGGTCGCGGCGCCATCGAAGGCGCGCCATTCTGGTCAGAGTCATCATTTTTCACCAACCGGCTCGGCATCCCCGCCGTGTACTGCGCGCCAGGCGACATTCGCAACTGCCACACCTTCGACGAACACGTCGATGTCGAGGAATATCTGGCGGGCGTCGTAGGCTTCGCCCGGTTCATGGTGGAGTATTGCGGCGTTACGGAATGAAGGACAACTGAGAGCGAAAATGGGAGAACTACCATGCTGATAGACAGACTTGTTGCTACAGCACTTGCAGGCAGCCTTATGCTGTTGGCCGGCGGAGCCGGCGCACAGACAGTGGGACCAAGCGGCGAGACGGCGACACCCAGCGCCGAGGTTAGATTGTCGGACGCAGACCTGGCCGCAGTAAAGGAGAAGGGCTACAAGGCCGCGCTGCTGTGGCACACCTCCTCAGACTTCACCAATGCGGTCACGTCCGGTGCCAAGGATGAATTTGCCCGTGCCGGCATTCAAATCGTCGCCACCACCGACGCGGGCTTTGACGCCGCGCGCCAGCGCAGCGACATCGAAACCGCGCTCGCGGCGAAGCCAAACGTCATCCTGTCCCTGCCCCTCGATCCGGTCACTTCGGCCGAGGCGTTCCGTCAGGCGCTCACCGACGGCACCAAGCTGGTATTCCTTTCCAATCTGCCGAAAGGCTACAAGCACGGAACCGACTATGCCGCCATCGTCACTGACGACCTGTTCCAGATGGGCAAGCAGGCGGCCGATGCACTGGCCAAGGCGCTCGATGGCAAGGGCAAGGTCGGCTACATCTTCCACGACGCCAGTTACTATGTGACGAACCAGCGCGACCAGGCTTTCAAGACAACGATCGAGAAGGATTATCCCGGTATCAAGATCGTCGCCGAGCAGGGGATCTCCGATCCGGCGCGGGCAGAAGAGCTGGCCAGCGCCATGCTCGTGCAGCATCCCGACCTTGACGGCATCTACGTCACCTGGGCCGAACCGGCCGACGGCGTGCTGTCGGCCTTGCGGGCAAGCGGAAA
The DNA here is from genome assembly GCF_040320905.1 of Mesorhizobium sp. M0590. Taxonomy (NCBI): domain Bacteria; kingdom Pseudomonadati; phylum Pseudomonadota; class Alphaproteobacteria; order Hyphomicrobiales; family Phyllobacteriaceae; genus Mesorhizobium; species Mesorhizobium sp. M0590. The sequence goes on along the minus strand of NZ_JAMYQN010000014.1, from coordinate 29,299 downwards.
CACCAAGACCAAGATCGTTACGCTCGACCTCGCCGAACCGGTCGCGCTCGACATGGTCAAGGGCGGCAACGTGACCGCACTGGTGGCCGACAAGGCGTATGAGCTCGGTCGCGCCATGGCCGCTGTCGGCGTCAAGGCGCTGCTCGGCCAGGAGACGCCGGCCTTCGTCGTTGCCCCGGCGCTTACCGTGACCAAGCAGAACGTTGCGCAGGGCTGGAAGGACTCGTTGAACCGCGACGCGCCGCAATCGGTGCTCGACGCAGCCAAGTGACAGGCGAATGCCCGGCGGCCAATCAGGGCCGCCGACACCATAAAAGCAAGGGGAACTGACATGCGCACAGCAATTGGAATGTTGTCGGCACTGGTAGCGCTCGTCGCCGCCAACGCCTTCGCAGCCGAGGGCACCACCACGGGACCGAACGGGGAAAAGCCGACGCCGGCAAAGAGCGTCGTGCTCACACCAGCTGAGGAGCAGCAGATCAAGGACGGCAAATACACCGCCGCGCTGGTCTGGCATGAGATGAGCGAATACACCAACGCGGTGAACAGCGGCGCCCAGGACGAGTTGAAGCGGCTCGGCATCAGGGTGGTCGCTCAGACCGACGCTGGCTTTGATGCAGCCCGGCAGAAATCCGACGTCGAGACAGTACTCGCCAAAAAGCCCTCGATCATACTGTCCCTACCGGTCGATCCCGCAAGTGCGGCCACCGTCTATGATCCTGCGCGCCAGGCCGGCGTGAAATTGGGATTCGTCGACAATTCGCCGGCAGGCTACGTTCAGGACAAGGACTATGTGACCATCGTTTCGGACGACCTTTTCCAGATGGGCAACAAGGCCGGGATCGCAATGGCCGACGCGCTCGGCAAGCAGGGCAAGGTCGGCTACATCTTTCACGATGCCGATTTCTACGTCACCAACCAGCGCGATGGAGCATTCAAGCACACGATCGAGCAGGACTATCCGGACATGAAGATCGTGGCCGAGGCCGGAATGGCCGACCCCGCGCGCAGCGAGGAAATCGCGCAGGCGATGATCACACAGCACCCAGACCTCGACGGTATCTACGTTACCTGGGCTGAGCCGGCGCTTAGCGTGCTGTCCACATTGCGGGCGGCCGGCAACAGCCACACCAAAATCGTCACGCTCGACCTGAACGAACCGGCGGCATTGGACATGGTGAAAGGCGGCAACGTTGCGGCACTCATCGCAGACGAAGCCTACGACATCGGCGTGACGCTGGCACGCGCCACGGCCGCCTCGTTGATCGGCAAGAAGGCCGCGCCGTTCATCGTGGTCGATTCCCTCGCCGTCACCAAGGACACTGTCAAGGACGGGTGGAAGCGGTCCCTCAACAAGGACGTGCCCGCGACCGTCGCGGCCGCCATGAAGTAGCGGCAGACAATGGCGCCCCGCCGGAGGAAGTGAGAATGTCGAGTATCAACACCAGCCCCGGCCGGGCAGCGAGCTTGGTCAGCCGCTTCAACCTGCAGCAATATGTCGTCTATCTCGGATTTCTGGCGATCTTCCTGTTCTTCGCGATCGTACTGAAGGACAGCGGTTTTCTGACGGTCCGCAACCTGTCGAACATCGTGCTGCAGACAGCACCCGTGACGATCATGGCGATCGGCCTCGTCTTTGTCATGTCGGCGGGCGAGATTGATCTTTCGATAGGTTCGATCGTTGCCGTGGCAGCCCTTGCCGCCGCGGTGGCGATAAACGCCTACGGCTTGTTGGCCGGGGTGCTGGCCGGCCTCGGCGCCGGCCTGCTGATCGGCCTGCTCAACGGCGCCCTCGTGGCTTACGTCAAGTTGCCTTCATTCCTGGTAACGCTGGCGACGCTCGGGTTGTTTGCCGGGGTATCTCGCTCGATGACCGATTTGCGGTCGATCCCGGTCACCAACGACGCCTTCACCGGTTTCTTCGGCTCGGGTTCTTTGCTGGGTGTCCCGTCGTTGATCTGGTGGACGGTCATTGCCGTTGCGATCGCGCATCTCATCTTTCGCGAGACGCGCTTCGGCGCCCATGTGCTGGCCACCGGCGACAACAGCCGTGCCGCCAGTGTTTCCGGCATTAGCGTGGCGCAGATAAGGCTGGCCGTTCTGACCATAAGCGGCGGGCTCGCCGGCCTTGCCGGGCTGCTCTATGCCGGCCGGCTGCAGGCTGCGAAATATACGCTCGGCGAAACCGACCTTATGACGGTGATAGCGGCCGTCATTGTCGGCGGAACCCTGCTTAACGGCGGCAAGGGATCGATTGTCGGTGCGCTGGTCGGCTCGCTGATGATGGGCATGCTGAACAACGGCCTCATCCTGATGGGCCTGTCCGTCTCCGACCAGATGATCGTGCGCGGCTTGATCATTCTTGCGGCGGTCGCCGTATCGCTGCGCGAAAAGTCCCGTTGAAGGAGTTTTGTCATGTTCCTCGATGTTCTGCGGCGCCGCAATCCGAGCTTTATAGAAAGCGCCACGCGCCTGCACCAGGAAGGAAAGCTGCCGGCTAATTCCTATGTGCTCGACCTCGATGCCGTCGAAAGCAACGTCCGGGTCCTGAAGCGCGAGGCCGACCGGTTCGGCCTGAAGATTTTCGCCATGACCAAGCAGGTCGGCCGCGCCAGTTCGTTCTGCCATGCGCTCAAGCGTGGCGGCATCGATCAGGCCGTTGCCGTCGACATGGCCTGCGCGCGGGCAACGCACAGAGCCGGCCTGAGGCTCGGTCATCTTGGCCACCTGCAGCAGATCGCAAGGCACGAGGCCAATGCGGCGGCCAAAACGTTCAGGCCGGACTATTGGACCGTCTTCAACGACACCAAGGCTGAAGAAGCCGCTGCCGGCGCAAGGCTCGCCGGGTACACGCAAAACCTGCTTGCCCGCATCCGCGCCGATGGTGACGTTTTCTACCGCGGCCACGAAGGTGGTTTTGAGGCGGCCGATATCGCCGCGGTCGCCGAAAAACTGGATGGTCTCGACGGCGCACGGTTCGCTGGTATCACCACCTTCCCGGCGCTGTTGTTCGACCAGACCACGCGAACGGTCCTGCCGACACACAATCTGGCGACACTGGGCAGAGCTGCCGAAGCGCTCGCCAAGTCCGGCCGCAGCAACATAGAGGTGAACGCGCCCGGCACAACGTCGAGTGTCCTGATTGGCGCGCTGGCCGAAGCCGGCGCCACGCAATGTGAACCGGGCAATGGCTTGGCCGGCACCACCGCGCTGCACGTCATGGAGGATCTGCCGGAGCTCCCTGCCGTTCTGTATTTGACCGAGGTCTCGCATTTGTCTGGCGGCAAAGCCTACTGCCTGGGTGGCGGCTTCTATATCGATCCGATCTTTCCGGACTACGAGGTGAAGGCAATCGTGTCCGCAGAACCCACCACGGCCGCCGCCGCGCTCAGAAGCGTCGAGGTGCCGCCGCCTGCGGCAATCGACTATTACGCAATGATTGACGCTAGCGGCGCCAATGCTCCACGCCCCGGCGACACGGCGGTGTTCGGCTTTCGCGGCCAGGCGTTCGTGACCCGCGCCTACGTGGTCGGCATCTCCGGTGTCTCAAAGGGGGCGCCCCAAGTCGAAACGATCGAAAACGGTTTTGGCGAAACCGCTGCCTGGCCTGTCTAGGAGCAAGTGATGAACGCGACCACGACCGGCACGGGCCCTGTTTTGCAGCTGCGCGACATCCGCAAGAATTTCGGCGGCCTCACCGCCATCGAAAATTTCTCGCTCGAGCTCTATCCCGGCGAGATAGTGGCGTTGGTCGGCGATAACGGTGCCGGCAAGTCGACGCTGGTCAAAATCGTGACGGGGGTGCATGCTCCGACATCCGGGACGATCATCATCGAGGGGCAGGCGGTGGCAATGTCGAGCGCCACCATGGCGCGCGCCCACGGCATTGAGGTGGTCTATCAGGACCTGGCGCTCGCCGATCAGCAGACCGTCTACATGAACATGTTTCTTGGCCGCGAGCCGGTGAACCGCTTCGGCCTGCTCGACCGACGCCGGATGATCGACGACACCGAAAAGCTGGTGAAGGATCTCGACGTTCGCATCCCATCGGCTCACGCCACCATCCGCGATCTTTCGGGCGGGCAGCGCCAGGGCGTGGCGATCGCGCGCGCCACGCACTGGGCAAGCAAGCTGATCCTGCTCGACGAGCCAACCGCCGCGCTCGGCGTTGCCGAGACCGCCAAGGTCGAGACGATTGTTCTGTCGCTGAAGCAGCGCAACATTGGCGTGCTGATCATCAGCCACAGCCTCGACCAGGTGTTCAGGCTCTCAGATCGGATCTGTGTTCTGAGACGTGGCAAACAGATCGGCGTGCGCAGGACCAGCGAGACCGACAAGAACGAGATCGTCGCCATGATCACCGGGCTTCAGCACTAGCCCGGTCCGACAGAGGCGCGCCGTTCAGATATTGCGTTACCCGAGCAGCGAGTGGGATGACTTCAGATCCACGATCAGGCCTCGGCCAGAGAATGTCGCCAGCATCAATCTAGAGCGCGCAGATAGCGGATGGGGCGGCCACCGGCAATCCGGTCGGCCGCTGTGGCTATGGAATTGGCGTCAATGCCGAAGTGGCGGTAAAGGTCGCCGATCGTGCCCGACTGGCCAAAATGCTCGACGCCGAGACTGCGCGTGCGATGGCCGTAGACCGAGCCCAACCAGCCGAGCGCGGCCGGATGGCCGTCGGTGACGGTGACGATGGCGCAATGCGCCGGGAGGTCGGCAAACAACCTTTCGACATGGCTCCTGGCGTGAACAAGGCCGCGTTCGCGTGCCCGGCTCGCGGCAGTCCAGCCTGCGTTCAGCCGATCGGCCGAGGTCACCGCCAGGAGACCGACGTCGCGACGGTCCTCCGCCATCATGCCGATAGCCTCGATGGCCTCCGGCGCAACCGCGCCGGTATAGGCAACAATCACTTCGGCATTGGGACCCGGAGGCCGCAGCCAGTAGCCCCCGTCGACGATGTCCTGCTCGAGTACGGGCGTCACGCTACGCGTGATCTGCTCGACCGGGCGCGTCGAGAGCCGCAGATAGACCGAACCGCCCGTCTCGTCGCGCAGCCACGTGCGCTCCGACTGCACGGCGTCGCCGTCGCGCTGCATATAATCCAGCGCAAAGCGCATGATGACGCCCAACTCGTCGACGAAAGCCGGCTCGTAGGCGGCAAGCCCGTCTTGCGCTATGCCGATCAACGGTGTGGCGATCGACTGATGCGCCCCGCCTTCCGGCGCCAATGTGACCCCGGACGGCGTGGCGACCAGCAGGAAGCGCGCGTCCTGATAGCAGGCGTAATTGAGCGCATCGAGACCGCGCTGGATGAACGGATCGTAGAGCGTGCCGATCGGCAGTAGCCGTTTGCCGAAAATCGAATGCGACAGCCCAAGGGCCGACAGCAGGATGAACAGATTGTTCTCGGCGATGCCGAGTTCGATGTGCTGGCCGGAGGTGCCGAATTCCCATTTCTGCGCCGAGGCGATGCGTTCGCTGCGGAAAGTGTCGGCGAGTGACTGACGCGCGAACAGGCCGCGCCGGTTGACCCAGGGGCCGAGATTGGTCGAAACCGTGACATCGGGCGATGCCGTGACGATCGCGTCGGCGAGCGGCCCGCCAGCCCGCGCAATCTCGTCCAGAATTCTGCCGAAGCCGACCTGCGTGGAGACGCTGCCTTTGGCTTCCGCGACGAGACGACCAGGGACCACGATGCGCTGGGCGCGCCGGCGCCGCTGGCCCTTTGCCGCGAACGGAACGGCATCGAGGAACCGTTGCAGCTCCAAATCCCCAACAGGCAATCCCTCGAAGGCGTTCCACTCCCGCCCGTCGCCGACCGACATCGAGGCGCGGAGGACCGCCATCTGATCCCTGGTCATCAGGCCGGCGTGGTTGTCTTTGTGGCCGGCGAGCGGCAGGCCGAAGCCCTTGATCGTATATGCAATGAAGCATGTCGGTCGATCGTTGCCGCGTGCCGTCCCGAAGGCCTCGATCAGGCCTGGTAGGTCGTGGCCGCCGAGATTGGTCATCAGCGCGGCGAGTTCGGCATCGGAGCGCCGGTCGAGAAGCGATGCCAGGCCCGGCTTGTCTCCGATGTCGGCGATCAGGCGCTTGCGCCAAGCGGAGCCGCCCTGATAGGTCAGCGCCGAATAGAGCTGGTTCGGGCAGGCGTCGATCCAAACCTTCAGCGCCTCGCCCCCCGGTTCGGTGAAGGAGGCTTCGAGCAGCGAGCCGTATTTCAGGATCACGACGTCCCAGCCGAAATTCCGGAAAATGTTTTCGAAGCGTTCCCAAAGGCCTTCGCGAACCACGGCATCGAGGCTCTGTCGGTTGTAGTCGACGATCCACCAGCAGTTGCGCAGGCCGTGTTTCCACCCTTCGAGCAGCGCCTCGAAGATGTTGCCTTCGTCCATCTCGGCGTCGCCGATCAGCGCCACCATGCGGCCTTCGGGCATGCTTTCGTCGCGGGTGCTGAGATAATCCTGCACAAGGGAGGCAAACAGCGTCTGCGCGACACCGAGCCCAACTGAGCCGGTGGAGAAATCGACGTCGTCGACATCCTTGGTCCGCGACGGATAGCTTTGCGCGCCACCGAAGGCGCGAAACCCTTCGAGCTTCTCCCTCGTCTGATTGCCCAGAAGATACTGGATAGCGTGAAACACTGGCGAAGCATGCGGCTTCACCGCGATGCGGTCGTCCGGCCTCAGCACCGAAAAATAAAGCGCGGTCATGATCGTCACAAGCGAGGCCGAGGACGCCTGGTGTCCGCCAACCTTCAAGCCGTCCGTGTTTTCGCGCAGGTGATTGGCGTTATGGATCATCCATGTCGACAGCCAGAGCACCTTTTTCTCCAGCGCCGAAAGTGCCTCCAGTTTTTGTTTGTCCATGCTGCAAGACTCCCGGTTGCGATCGTCGCAATCATAGGGCTGAGCAAGAACCGATTGTCGCTAAACTTGCATGAGATTGGCAGCTGCGTTAGCTGGTTTCGGCAATATCGACCAATGGAGTAACGTTCCATGCCAAAAACTCGACTAGACGGTATCGACCGAAAGATCATTGCTGCGCTGCAGGTCGATGGCAGGATGACGGCCCAGCAGCTTGCCGAGCGGGTCGGCCTTTCGGCCTCCCCCTGCGCCCGCCGGGTCCGGCTGATGGAGGATATGGGCGTGATCACCGGCTATGCCGCCCTGATCGACCAGGACATGGTCGATCTGCCGATCTCGGTGTTTGCCTCGATCAAGCTTGAGCGCCAGCGCGAGAACGAGCTGAAGCGGTTCAACGCGGCGATCGCGCGCTGGCCGGAGGTGGTCGATTGCTATCTGATGACTGGCCAGCGCGACTATCTGCTGCGTGTGGTGGTGCGCGACCTGCACGCCTATGAGCGCTTCCTGAAGGAAAAGCTGACGCGGCTCGATGGCGTCTCCTCGATCGAGTCCAGCTTCGCGCTTGCGCAGATCAAGCGGTCGAACCGGCTGCCGGTCGAGACATGATTTTTTCCAAACGTTGGCAAGTCAATCGCTTAGATTCTCCGGTTTCGAACAGCCCGATTTCGCCCGGTGGTGACTGGAGCGGCCGTTTTTGCGATTAGCGTTTCGGCTGACAGGTAGATGCACGATCGCCGGCATCCACCAACTTGTCCGCCAGGCAACATGTCGTTCCAGGCGTAACGCCCAGCGACGGCCTACGGTCAGGCCAGCTGCTTGATTGGCGTGTCGGCCCAAAGCACGGGGTCGGTTATGCGGTAGAATTGTCGCGTCGCGGCCAAGGCAGACGGGCCGACGTCGACCATCACGCCGATGATGGTCATGTCATCGCACTTGAATGAAGACCCAAGCTGCTTTGGGCACCAGCCGATCGATGCCAAGCGGTCGAACCAGTAGTCCTCACAGACGATCGTCAGATTGCCTATGCCTCTTTGAATGCAGAATTCCAGAATTCCGCAGTAGATCACGCCGGCGGCCTGGCAGGGTCGACCAGGCTCGCGAAAATCCCGGGCCACGAAAAATCTCGTCCACTCATAGATATCGGCTCGGCGCGGAACGCCACCTTCGGCAAGTTGCGGAAAGATTTCGCTCATCAGATGCGGTCTGAGGCTCGGCACCAGGCGGGATCCGGCAACGACACCTCTTCCCGGCTGGATGCCGAGCAGATGAATCGCCTCGGATGTATCAAACGGGTCGATCTCGCGACTGTCGGGGCGCCTCAGCTCATGCCAGCCACGTTCATCGACATAGATTTCATGTCGCAGGCGGAAGTAACTGTCGAGATCCCCTCGATAGGCAAAGCTGTTTGACGTGTCGACGACATGGACCTGAATCATTGCGGTTCCTCGAGATGGAACCCCATCCGATCACGCGACGATTGCCCGTGAAATACCCAGATCTGAGGATGGATCAAAGTTCGATTTCGTGCCTGCGAAAAGCCTCGACGATTGCGTGCACGACGTTGGCGGTGCTGAGCTTCTGCTTGATGTTGCGCAGGTGGGTAGTCACAGTGTTTTCCGAGATGCCAAGTATTCGGGAAACCTCCCATGCGGTTTTTCCTCCCGCGACCCACTGCAGGATTTCACGTTCTCGCTGGGAAAGCTTTTGTCTCGGCCGCCCGAGCGAGCTGCCAACGAGTCGTTCGGCAGCCGAATAGGCATGGCGCGCAAGCGCATGAACGGTGCAGCGCACCGTCGGCGCCAAATCAATTTCGCGTCCGGCAACCGTTACGCAGGCCGGATTGCCAAACGCAGCCTGGATCGGGATGCAGATCCCGTCCCAAAGCCCAAATTCTTTTGCCTCATCCATCACCCTCCTGGCATTGCCGTTCGTCAAGCCGTGATGGACGTCCCTCCAAAGGAACGGCCCGATCGCACCACGGCACAAAGCAACGCAAGGGTCATGACGATAGTGCCCGGCAGCCATGTAGTGGTCGTACCATTCCCCCGGCCAACCGTTGACGAGGATGTGTCCATCCAGCGATCCGGTGTCCTGGCGTGGCAATTCGGTGACGAGACAGGCTGCATAGCCATGACGTTCGATGCTCTTGCGCAGTTGCCGAATGATTTCGGCGGCGCTGCTTGCACGATCAATCAGCGCGGTTGCTTCAAAGATTTGCGTTAACTGGTGCTGTAAGACGCTCCCATGAACTGCCGGCATTTCACGCCCCTTCAATGTACTGAGACAAAGAAAGAATAAATGAGTTGGCCCCGACCGCAACATGCGGCATGACGTTTGACTACTATAGTAGGTGGCACTAAAGGGCGCGTTCTGACTGCCTCGCAGCATGAGGCTGAGGTCGGTTTTTGCTCGCAATCTGAGGTTGCTTCGCCAGGGCACCGGCTTGTCGCAGGAACAGCTCGCGGACCTTGCCGGCCTTGATCGAAACTATGTCGGCAAGCTCGAGCGGGAGGAGAACTCACCGACCCTCGATACATTGGAGGTACTGGCGTTGGCATTGCAGGTTGACGTGGAGCAGCTCGTCCGTCGCAACTCGCCGTGATCCACCGGCCAAGAGGCCGCGGGAGGATCAGGATTTTCTGCTGCGCCGCCCACGTTGCACCACAGCTGGGGCGTCTTTGCCTGGCCGTTTGGTCAATTCCTCGATGTCGACGCTTAATGCAGTGGCAAGCTTTGCAAGCGACAGAAGTGTGGGGTTGCGCCGGCCGGACTCCAGACCACTCAGGTAGGCGCGCGTGAACCCTGAACGGAACGACAGTTCCTCCTGAGAGAGGGCTTGTGCGCGCCGAATCCTCTGTACGTTCAAGCCGACAACCACCCGTAGGTCCATGAGGGCATGGTCGTCGCTGCGTACACTTTAGGACGACACACTATAGTGAACATTCGGCATTGACAGACGCCGCCATTGCTGCTTTTCTCATCATATTACGGAACGCCATTCCGAAATAAGGAACGCCAGTGACAGGAAATCTTTCGTTGGAACGTGGCCTTGCGGTTCTCAATGTCCTCAAGGAAGCGGACGAAGCGGTCGGGGTGCGCGAACTCGCCCGCCGGCTTGAGCAGAGTGCTCCCGCCGTGCAGCGAATTCTGAACACCCTGGCAGAGCAGGGCTATGTCGAGCAGTCGCCAGACTCGCGGCGCTACCGGCTCGGTCACTCTGTTCTCGCGCTGGCGCGGAAGGTCCTGGGCAGAGATCGCCTGGTTGGTTTGGCAGAAATCGAACTGCAGGCGTTGGCCGCCGAAGGTTGCTTCAATGCATTCCTGGGCATCAGGCGAGGCAATCGCGGTATTTATCTCCTGACCGTGCACAGCAAGAGTCCGGTCGTCATTCGCTCGTCACCCGGCGAAATGTTCCCCTTGCACTCCACCGCGCTGGGTAAGGCACTCCTGATGGAGCTGAGCGGCGATGCAGTTGTTGGAATTCTCGGACGGGGTCCGCTGGAGCAGGTTGCCGTACGCACCGTCACGGACCCGCACAAGCTCGTTGCTCAGATCAGGGCGTCCGAATCTATCGGTTACACAACCTCCCTGGACGAGAACTTTACCGGGTTGATCGCTGTCGGCGCACCGCTTCGCGATGCATCAGGCACGATCATCGCGGCGATAAGTGTGGCCTACCCGCGGTCTGTGGGGCCGCATGTGGAGATCGCCGAGACTGGAGAGGCAGTAATGGCGGCTGCGGCGCGCATTTCCGCCGGCCTCGGCTTTCTGGAAGCAAAACAGGCTCGGGATTCCCATCATGCTGCTTAACGAGGCCCGCCTGCAACAATGCATGTCGGCAGCCGGGCTTGATGCCGTTATAGCCACGACACCGGAAAACGTGACCTATATGAGCGGCTTCTGGGCTCTGCCGCAATGGATTCGTCGTGGCCCGCAGACTTATGTAATGTGGCCGGCTCCGGACAAGGGCACGCCTGAAATCATCACCAGCACCAGCACGCTCGACCTCATTGCCGATCAGGAAGTCTGGGTAAGCAAGGTGCGGCGCTTCGGCGACTTTTACGCCGATGTCGGTTCCTCGACCACCGTGGACCGCGCCAACGAACGACACCTCCAGCTTCGCGACCTGCCGAGGCATGGCGATGCAATTGCGGCTTTGATCGCGGCATTGGAAGAAGCCCGGCTCGGCCGCGGGCGGATCGGCATAGACGAGGCGGGGCTCGCGCCAGGATACCAGGAAACCCTCAGAGCCCATTTTTCCAATGCGTCGTTCCTACCAGCCACGGCGCTGCTTCGCGAGGTTCGTGCCGTAAAGACGGCAGATGAAATCGAACGGCTCGGCCAGGTTGCCCAGATTGCCGAACGCTCCATTCAAGCCGCCCTCGCCCTTGCTCAGGAAGGCGCCACCGAAGCCGATCTGGCGCGCGCTTTTCACGTCAGGACGGTCGAGGAAGGCGCCCTGCCCGTACTGGGATGCATCGGCTTTGGCGAGCGCAGCGCGCTCATGAACGTCCAGCCGTCCGACCGCAAGTTGGGCGCTGGAGAAATCATCCGCTTCGACGTCGGTGGCCGGTTTCGGCACTACCGCGCCGACATTGCCCGCATCGCCACGCTGGGCGAGCCGCCGCCGCAGGCGCATCGGCTACAGCAGGCGCTGCTGCGCGGCGTTCAGCATGCCTGCGACATTATCCGGCCCGGCATGCCGGCAGCACAGCTCTTCGAGACGGTGGTTCGTGTGGTTCAGAGCGAAGGAATTGCCCACTACGAGCGCGATCACGTCGGCCATGGCATCGGCCTTGATGGTTACGATGCGCCGACGCTCTCGGCGCGCAGTACAGACGTCCTTGAAGAAGGAATGGTGCTGTGCGTGGAGACCCCCTACTACGAAATCGGCCGCTGGGGACTCCAGGTGGAGGACATGCTGATTGTTCGCCGGCGCGGAGTGGAGCGGCTGACGCAGACGCACGATGCAATCACCCGGGTTCCGTTATGAGCCGCGCGGCAGGTTTTTCCTGTATTCGATGCGGCGCCTTGTTCCCGATCGATACCAAAATCGACTCACGCGGCTGCCCGATATGCTGCGCCGAAGCGCCAGCCAATCTTAAGGTCGTCTACGATCCATCCGGAGCTAGGTCGGCCGCTTCCGCAGCGGTTGCCGCGCTGCCCTCGCTATGGCGCTATGCCGACACGCTTCCTTGTGGGCTCGGCGATGCAATCTCCCTGGGTGAGGGCCTGACGCCGCTGCTGAGCGCCGAGAGGCTGGGAAAGCAGCTCGGCGTCCCCAAGCTTCTTATCAAGGACGAGGGCGCAAACCCTACGTGGTCCCACAAGGACCGCTTCTCGACCGTGGCGGTGTCCATGGCACGTTTGAGTGGCGCACGCGTGGTGGCGACTGCTTCGTCGGGGAACGCCGGGGCCTCACTTGCCGCCTATGCTGCACGGGCGGGCCTGAAATGCGTCGTTGTCACATTCTCAGGCACCGCCGGCGCAATGTTGGCGCAGATCCGCAAATACGGCGCAAGCGTCGTATCCCTGGCCGACAAGTCCCATCGCTGGCCATTGCTTGCCGCTGGTACCGAGCGCCTCGGATGGTTTGCAACATCACCGTTTCACAGCCCCGTGGTGGGCAGTCATCCTGTCGGGATCGAGGGCTACAAGACCTTGGCTTATGAGATCGTCGAACAGATGCACGGAGCCGTGCCGGACTGGTGCGCCGTGCCTGTTTGCTATGGCGACGCGCTTGCCGGGCTCTGGGCGGGATTCAAGCATCTTCTCAGCCAAGGCAGGATCGATCGGTTGCCGAGACTCGTGGCGGCGGAAGTGCACGGATCCTTGGCCAAGGCGCTTGCCGGCAAGGCCGATCTGGTCGCCGAGGTTCCCGCGGTTTTCGACACGCTTGCCATCTCGATCGGCACCACACGCAGCACGTTTCAGGCGCTCAACGCGCTGCGTGAATCCGGCGGCATGGCGATGCCGGTCGGCAATTTCGGCCTGATAGCCATGCAGCAGCAGCTTGCGGCCACGGAGGGAGTATTTGCCGAGCTTGCCTCGGTGACGCCATTTGCAGCTATTGAATCCTTGAGACGCGAGGGCACGATCGCGCGGTCGGACAGCGTCGTTGCCATCGTGACGGCGAGCGGCCTCAAGGATTTGGATCGTTCGACCGGCGCGGGCCAAGCACAACAATCGTTTCGGTCAGTTGCCGAAGCGTGGGAACACCTTGCCCAGGACAGCGACTATTTCACGCCCTCTGATGAACAACGCGCGGCCAAGATGTCCTGAAGAGAAGATAGAGACGATCATGAACAGATACGACTTCTGATCGACTGATGATCTCGTCCACCACTGGACGGAATTGCGACTTCCAAAAGCTATCCACGAGAGGCAAATTCAACTCGCTTAGCGAGCGGAACCTCGATTCAAACATGATGAAAGGGGAATGTTCATGCTTCGGAAAACGCTCATCGGCTGGCTTGCAGCTATCGGTGTCGGAATGGCAACGCAGACAATGGCCGAGGAAACGCTCAGAGTCGGCGTTACTCCAACTGGGGTGCCGTTCACGTTTGTCGACACCGCAACCCAAAAGCCGACAGGCGCGATGGTCGATCTGGCAAATGCGATTGCCGCGAGCCTTGGTACGACCGCCGATTTTCAAATAAACGCTTTTCCTGCCCTGATCCCGGCATTGACGACCGACAAAATCAATCTGATCTCAGCCAGTATGTTCATAACGGACAAGCGCAAGCAGGTCATTGATTTCAGCACGCCGGTTTACGCCTACGGCGAGGCAATGTTTGTTGCTGCCGGTGACAGCAAAAACTACACGATCGAGGAGCTCAGGGGTGAAACTGTCGGCGCGCAGATCGGCTCAACCTACGCTGACGCTCTGGAAGGTCTTGGCGTATTCGGCCAAGTCAAGCTCTACGACTCGATCGCTGACATGATGCGTGATGTGGTCCTGGGTCGCGTCAAGGCCGGCTTTGGTGACGCCCCGATCGTCGCCTACCAGCTGTCAAAGAATCCCGAACTGGGTGTTCGCCTCGTCGACGGCTATCAGCCGATGAAAAAAGGCGAGGTCGCGTTGGCGGTTGCCAAGGAAAATCCACTGCTTCTCGAAAAGGTGAACGCTTCGATCGCGAAGTTGAAGGAAAGCGGCGAACTCAGGAGAATATTTGCCAAATATGGTCTCTGAAGGCCATCGCGCATGGACCGCGAAACAGGCGCCGGCTGGCAGGACCATAGGATCGCGTCGGAATGACCGGCTTTGTCGGCCGGGTACGTGCCAAGAGGAATAAGAGCCGGCCATGACCAAATTCATCGCGCACGCAACGGAATATCTGCCGCTTCTTCTTAACGGCGTTTGGCTGACCGTCATGATAACCCTTTTTGCGCTGTGCCTTGCGACCGCGCTCGGTCTTGTCTGGGCGTTGTTCAGAACATCTGGGATTCGCTCCCTCGCAGTGCCGACACGGCTCCTTGTCGACTTCGTGCGCGGCATACCGCTCCTCGTGGTTCTCTTCTATATTTACTTTGTCGCACCCGACATCGGCATCAACCTGACTGCCCTTCAGGCTGGTACGATCGGGCTCGGGCTGGCTCACTCGTGCTATCTCGGGGAAACTTTCCGGGCTGGCATCGAGGCGGTCGATACGGGTCAGATCGAAGCGGCAAAATCGATCGGGATGAAGCGTCCGTTGATGATGCGCCGCGTCGTGCTGCCGCAAGCATTCAAGATTATCCTGCCACCTTACGCCAACAACATGGTCATGCTGTTAAAGGACTCCTCGCTGGTGTCGGTGATTTCGGTTCAGGAGCTGACCATGCAAGGCAAGATGCTTGCGTCGTCCACATTCGACAACATGACAGTTTTTACCTTGGTGGCACTGCTTTACCTGTGCCTGACGGTTCCGCTGAACTTGTTTATGCGCAGAGTCGAAAGCTATCTTGGGGCGGCGGGATGATCACCTTTGACAACGTGCACAAGTCCTTCGGTGCCCACGAAGTCCTCAAGGGGATCAACGCCGAGATCGCCAAAGGACAGGTCGTATGTCTGATTGGGCCCTCGGGTTCCGGCAAATCGACGCTTCTACGATGTGTGAACGGGCTTGAGACCTATCAGCGCGGTCGCATCAGCATCGACGGCACCGTGGTCGATGCCGCCTCGCCCCAGGTTCACGCCATCTGCGCCCGCGTTTCCATGGTTTTCCAACGTTTCAACCTGTTTCCGCACCGCACAGCCCTGGAAAATGTCATGGAAGGGCCGCTCTACGTACTGAAGGAAAATAGGAAGCAGGTCCGGGAGCGGGCCACGGCATTGCTCAATCGCGTCGGCTTGGCCGATAAGACGAATGCCTATCCCGCGTCATTGTCGGGCGGCCAACAGCAGCGCGTGGCCATCGCCCGCGCCCTGGCGATGCGCCCACAGGCCATTCTTTTCGACGAGCCCACCTCCGCACTTGACCCGGAAACGGTCGGCGAGGTCCTGCAGGTCATGCGCGCGCTCGCACACGAGAACATGACCATGCTCGTGGTTACGCACGAAATTCAGTTCGCCCGCGAGGTTTCCGATAGTGTCCTCTTTCTCGACGGCGGCCGGATCGTCGAGCAAGGTCCGGCCAAGGAGCTCCTTCGACACCCGAAGCACGAACGCACTAGGGATTTTCTTCACCGGGTGATGCACCCCGTCTGACTCTTGGCCGGTGCTGCCTTGTCGCGTCAAAGCTCTGAATTCAGACCTGTCGCTCCGCCGGGGACGAGCCCTCAAACTCTGCGAGAACGGCGCTTAGAGTTCTACGGTCCCAAGGAAATCTGGTCCATGCCGTCTCCTCGGCCGGGTGAATTCGCTTGAGAACTGTTGGCTCAAGTGGAATTGAGATTGGCCAGTCCTTCAAGCCGGCGAGCCAATCCGGGTTATAGACTGTATCGGAGTGACGATGCCCTTCATCTGGCATTATGACGACGGTGGAGGCTTCGGGATTTTGCTTGGCGAACCATGCGCCGACCAGGGCTGCGGCGCCGCTGGTCGGGCCCATGAACAGCCCGTGATCGCGAAAAAGCCCATGCGCCATGGCGTAAGCTGGTAATGCGCCCACCCAATGAATATCGTCGATCATCTCATGTCGAACATTGTCCGGCAAAACGCTGTTGCCGAGCCCGCGCAGCATGCGCCTTCCGACAGGCTGGCCGAAGAGCATGCTTCTGTGGGTATCGACAGCAATCATCCTGAGATCTGGAAAGAGCTCACGAAGGAAACCTCCGGTTCCACACAGCGATCCCCCTGTTCCCACGCAGCCGACGAGGCAATCGACGCGGCCGAGTGAACGAACAACGAGATCCGCCAGGCGCGCGTAGGCAAGCCGGTTTTCCGGACTGTCGTACTGTCGTGGCCAATACGTGTCCGGGTTATCTTGCAAGGTCTTCTGAAGGTACTCGAGCCGACCACGCTGATTGCCGTCTCCCTGAGGATCATCGATGGCCATCACTTTGGCACCGAGCTGTTCCAGCCGTCTCTTGAGTTTCACGTCGATGAGGCTGGAGGCCGTGACGAGCGTAAGCCCATACCCACGGGCGGCAGCTAGCATGGCGATGGCCAGGCCGAACGTGCCCGACGTCGTTTCAATGATGTGCCCACCGCGCTTAAGGCGTCCTGATGCTTCTGCACGGTCCACCATGAATCGGGCGGGCAGCAGCTTCATGAGGGAAAAGCAGGCGGCGTTGAGGTTAGGCGCGAGCTGGGCAAATCGCGGTGTTTCATAGGCGCGTAAGTAGTCTTCACCTGCGCTCACTGGATTACTCTCGTTTCGGCGTTAAGGCCAAATGTATGAACATCTGTGAAGCCTGCGCCCCTCAACTGCCTTGCGAGTTCGACGGCGCGCATGGCGGGTCGCGGTGCGGCAGCATCCAGGAGGATGCCGA
This sequence comes from Mesorhizobium sp. M0590, assembly GCF_040320905.1. NCBI lineage: Bacteria > Pseudomonadati > Pseudomonadota > Alphaproteobacteria > Hyphomicrobiales > Phyllobacteriaceae > Mesorhizobium > Mesorhizobium sp. M0590. Next base: position 12,515 of record NZ_JAMYQN010000014.1, on the reverse strand, counting down.
TCAAAGTGCCACTGTGAGCCACTTGCACGCCGCATGCGTCATGCCCGCGCGCTATGTCCAGAACAGTGTTGAAAGCTGCCTTCGGCAGATACCTCTGACTTATCCTGGCGCTGATGGTTGCGACACGTCCAAGCAGGCGGGGATCTTGTTGCCTAATTGAGCGACACGCCAATCCGCGCAGAACACGGAAGACTCCGATTTCCTCACTATCGTAGCGTGCTCGTCGCATGCCCAGCGTGTCGATGGGCCGGGCACTGCCGTCCCTGAAACCCACAACGAGAAAGGGCGGGAACTCGCCTCCGAAATGTTCGATTGTACGGCCTTCCCGGTGAGCGAAGAGGAGAGCTTGGTCGCAGTAGGCGATGGCGTCGCTTGCGCCTTCCGCGGCCACCGCCAGTCGCGCAACAGTTGACTGGCGCAGCGTGACGCGCGCCGAAGCCGCGACCGCGCGGATCGACGCAATGACGTCTGCCGTAGAGGAACCGTAGCCGTGCCCTATCGGGATAGAGCTTTCGATCGTCAATTCTCCCCCTCTTCCAGCTACCCCGACATGCTCGAGCGTGAGGGCCGCCGCGCGCGCCGCTTTGATCCGGTTTGCGGGTCGCGGCCGAATGCCATCTTGTTCATCCGGCCAGAAGGTCACTAGCGACTCTTGCGACGTCAGCGGAAGCGTGACGAGTCCGCGACAAAGCCGTCCGTTTTCCGCTTCAAAGACGCCTTGGAGGAATTCCCCGTGATGGGCGTGTGCCCGACCGACTCCTACCACCAGAGGCCACGTGACAGTCTCGCAATTGATGTTGCTCGAATGTGTCTGCTGGCCGGATCTCGGTGTGCTTGTCTGTATCACCGCATCATCTCCTCACCATGGCATTGGGCGATGATGCGTGCGACTGACCCGTGCTGTCACTCGCCAAATCTTGGTAGTGCCATTGGCAAGCACATCGTGCAAAGATACGGACAAGATTACCCCACCAATTGGAGCCTCCAATACTGGACTAAACACAGCAGCACACGTTTCGGGAACGGTTGGCCATGCGCCAAGTAATCCGAAACGAGTGCGGCCATGCACGGTGTTTTCAGTATTGTTCTTCTAAGGAGGGTTGGACTGCCCACCCTTTGTCAATACTGAGATCTGGCGATAGTCCGCAGCGGCCAAAAGCGCTCAAACGCGTTTTGTCGCCAACTTGACTTTGAGCAGAGATGCGGAGCTCCGTCCAACTCGCGACCCTCAATTATGCACTTGTGGTCGCGGAGGAGGGCAGCTTTCTTCGCGCCTCGCGACGCGCAGGGATCGATCACTCCGCCGTCAGCCGGCGCATACGCGATCTCGAATACGCCATGGGAACGAGGATTTCGCCGCCATGCCCGCGACATCGGCCCAACCCCGGCAGGCGAGCGCTTTCCTGGAGCGTCCGCGCTCCGTGCTGCTCGAGCTTGATGATACTCTCACTCTGGCCAGGACCGCCACCAAAGATGAACATGAAAGCTTTCCATCGGCTCCAACGGAATCATCCTCGCCGGGCGAGGCTTGGATGCAATCATCGAGTTCGGGCAATCTCATGCAAATGTGACCGTCAGCTTGATAGAGAGTTCTTATCCTTCGCCGAAGGCTGCTCTGGGTGCCACCCAGGCCGACGTCGTCGTGTCCTTCTCCTCCCGATTCACCGGCGGCGCATGCGAACTGACACTGTGGAAAGACACTCTGGCTGTCGTTCTTGCTTCAAATCATTCTCTCGCAAGCCATTCCGTGATCGAGTGGCAGGATCTGGACCAAGAGACGTTGCTCGTCCGCAGAGGCGAAGCATTTCTGCTCGCCGACGCTGTTGGACGCGGCGTGCAGCATCCTCCAATCCTCGAACATCACGTCAGTGCAGGCATCTTTGCACCTCGTCGGAAACGGGCTTGTAGTCGCTCTGATCCACGACCGAGATGCCGACAGGGTTCTTAAAAGATGCGATCTGTCGTAAGCTGCGGATCGGGGCAAACCAATTCAGATCTCCAGTTTAGCCCGTTGGCGACCCGACAACGCCAATCCTGCCTTACCGATCTTCGTCGCGTTCCTGCGCGATCGGTATTCGTCCTGACAGTTATCCGACCGTCATGGTCGGACAATCAACCCGGTTTCAGAGTCCGTCGTGCCTTGGCGAATGCTCTGTTTATTGTGATGAACCGGGTCAGCATCGGCGGGATCGGTTCCGGGCCAATCTCACAACTAAGGCGTCGGCGCCTTTTAACGCCCTTGCCTCTGCGCGTCTTGCACGGCTGGGCTGCCGGTTTCCTTGCAAAACTGGAACTGTACTCCATAATTGCAAGCATAATTGGACGCCGCATCAGCATAGAACTCACCGAGACGCTGGACAGCATGCCCGCTGTTGCGCTGCTCGGGCCGCTTCAGGTCGGCAAGACAACCCTGGCGCCGGAAATAGCCGAACGGCGTCCTTCGATCTACCTTGACCTCGAGTCGGACGCCGACCGCGCACGGCTTGCCGAGCCGGAGCTTTTATTTGGCCGAGCATCAGGACAAGCTGGTTATGCTCGACGAGGTCCACCGGCTACCGAACCTGTTCCAGAACTGCGCGGGCTGATCGACCGCGGTCGGCTTGGCGGTCGCAAAGCCGGCCGCTTCCTGCCAAAATCTAACGCTTGGCACCCAACTAAACTGCCGCTCAGAGGTGGACAGCGGCTGTTCGTTTTGTCCACCCGAACGGGCAAGGAGCGCCATGTTCAGACATTCGCGGTGCTTCTCCAGAGCGGACGTTAGCTCATCGGTAGGAGTCGACCTGCGGACCATGCCTGATGGTAGGTGTAAGGGAACGGCGTGACCCCATGCGATGAAGCGGCGGTAGGCCGCCGCTCCGAATTTGAGCGGCCCGTCCGGCAACGCTATAATTGACCGGCAGGGGACATTATCGATGACGCAAATCAGAGCCATGACTGAGCAGGACGTGCCGTCGGTATCGCTGCTCATTGGAGAGTCTTGGCGCAGGACGTACTCGCCAATCATGGGTGCCGAGACCGCGGCCCGGATTTCGGATGAAGATCACACGCTGCAGCGGATTGCGGCGAAACTGACAGACACCAACAAAATGTCGTTCGTGGCAGAACGGCCAGACGGCTCGATTGCCGGCTACGCGATGGCTAAGATGAATGAAGCCGGCGACGTCATGCTTGACGGGCTCCACATCGATCAAAGCGAGTACGGCACCGGGCTAGCCGCTAATATATTGCACGCTGTCTTTGCCGCCCATTCCGGCATCCCGAGCATCGCACTCGAAGTGCTCGAGGGAAACGACCGGGCAATGGCCTTTTACCGCAAACATGGTTCGAAGTGATTCGATCGCAGGGCCGCGTCGCACGGTGCAGAAGGCCATGCATCGTTGATTATGCGCAAACTGCTATCTCGCGCCTAGTCGGAACTCGCGCATCGAACAGTACATCACGTCTTCCGTCCCCAGCGCACCGGCGGCCTCCCCGCTCGCAATCCAAATAGACGTCTTTCAGCTGTTTGATTGGCATGTCAGCGTGAGCGAACGCGAGATCCTGAGCGTCAGAAGCCGACAATGAAGCCGGACTGATTGCGATCAGCACGGTGCCGAGCGTCACAGACGCGAGGGACTTAACAACTGACATGATCATTTTGAGATCCTCCCCAGCTCCCGTCGGTCAACATTCAGTCCTTGGGGTCGCAGGTGTAGTGCCGTTCGAAGGTCCCGTCCGCGCGCCGCTGCTTGTCGAAGCCGCGATGTAAGGCTCGATCGCGCGCTCGTGGACCAGCCAAAGGGGATCTCGGCCGAGGCGTAGCCACTGCCGGCGGCCAACCGTTTCGGGATCGAGGCCGAAGCGATCCTGGTGCGCTCGATCGTCGTGCCGGCCGCGCCTGCCTCCGCATGACGGATGGCGCGGCTTCGCAAATCGCACATGATTTCGTCACGTGAGATGCCGATGTCGCCAAGGACGTCATCGGGTAAACGGCTCAACTGGTCCGTTGCCGACAAGAGAGCTTTTCGCTCGGCGCGGAGGCGTAACCACCTGCGAAATGGACCAATGGCGGCAGCATGAATTATAACCATGATCAGATCGTCCCTTCATTGATCTGAATTGACCGGTACGGAACGGCGCGAACGGCACTCCCGGCGAGAGCGTCAGCCGTCCGCGAGGCAAATTAGGCGTAGTGGTCGATGGATTGGTTTTGCCGCGGCGTGCCCATACGGCGGGCGGTGGCTGGCCCCGGGCCACGCATGTAATAAAGCTCCGGGCGGTAGCGCGGCGCGACGAATTTGCGAAACCCCGCAGCAAGTTTTGTGACGGGAGCCAAGAATTTCATGACTGTTCCCTTTCCCTTCGCCGGCTTGCACACGAGCCGGCGGGCCTGACGTTGCAACAAGGATATGACAGTCGAACCAGGCTCGGCTGTGGGAATTCCCACACCGGGGAAAACATTGGCGAAATCCGCTCCCAGTTTGCATCCCGGAAAGCGGGGCCCGCGGCCATCAAATTTCCTTGGATAGGGAGTAAGGTGAAGTACCCTTGATTGAACAAGAGACCGTTGTGACAGGCTCTCTGGCCTTCATCTCAAGACTTTGCGATGCCGACCTCGCCGCGCTGACCAAACGGTGGCATGAGCGCAGCTATCGACACAACGAGCTAATCATTTCCCACGGCGACACTGGTCGCGATGTCTTCTTCCTGCTGGAAGGACGGGCTCGCGTGACACTGGTTTCAGCGGACGGCAGGGAGATAGCGTATCGCGATGTCGAACCGGGTGACATTTTCGGGGAGCTCGGAGGCATTGACGGGATTGCACGCTCTGCCAGCGTAATCGCGCTGGAGGCAACCCGCGCTGCACGGCTGTCCGGCACAGCATTCCGGGATATCGTGATGACCCACCCGACTTTTGCCTGGATGCTGCTTGAGCATCTGTCTGCCCAGCTCCGGCGCATGACCGAGCGGGTATTCGAATACAGCACTCTGGTCGTGCGAAAACGGCTGATCGTCGAGCTCCTGCATCGGGCGGAGAAAGCCGCACTCGTGGACGGCGAGGTGTCCATAAGCCCGGCACCGACGCATTCCGAGCTGGCGGCAACGATGAGCACGCACAGGGAAGCGGTCTCGCGCGAAATGAGCGACCTCGCCAAGAGAGGCCTGATCGAAAAGCGCGGCAGCAGGTTATTGCTGCATGACGTCTCGGCACTACGGGCGCTGGTCGACAAGAAGGAATAGCGAAGGCTGTCGCTGCGGCGGGGGGCACCGCACGTTTCATACTCCTCGGCCGCAAGTGATTATTCCTTCCGGCAAACCGGGCAACCTAGCGTGCCAGCGCGCGGGTCGGGCTTTGATCGCTTCACCCCTTGCAAGAATCATGACTCGGCTTCTTGATGCGGGCACGGCGTTATCCCCAGCCTGCTTGCAGACTTACAAGGGCGGATCGAAGGGTGAAGCCGCATGGACGTTAAATACCAGATCTTCGTCAGCTCGACCTATGCCGATTTGGTGGACGAAAGACGGTCGGTCATCGAGGCCGTTCTTAACCCTCGGGCATATTCCTGTGGGGATGGAGGCATTCCAAGCCAGCGACGACACTCTTTGTCATCCCGGCCGGTGCGGACGAAGCGTTCGAGGCTTCGTTGCAGGACATGATCGCGAACCGGCCAGAGATGGGTGCGTGGACCTGGCGGGTCGGTGACGGGGAGATGCCGGCCCTTCCATAGGCTGGGACGACATCTCAGATTTCCATCGATGTCGTGAATCGATTGTCGGCTATCGATTCAGACAATGCGTTGGACAAGGATCCCCGCTGTCTTGGACCATGACGCTATGGTGAGGGGTGATCAGCGATCGTCTTTTTCGGTGAGCATGCTGCGGGTTTACCGCCGCCGAGGCGCACGTCTTCGAGCAGATCGCTGCCGGCAGGACGACGCTGGAGACGCCAGCGGCGCTTGGGATCCGGCGCACGACCGTTAAGACACATCTCGAGCACATCTTCCTCAAGACGGGAGCAAGCCGCCAGGCCGATCTCATCAAGCTCGCCCACTCGCTGGCTATACCGCTGTAATAGCCTCTGCAATTGGTGTGTGATGTCGGAACGGATCGCAGGCGGACTCTGCGGCGGGCGTCTTCTTGGAACCGGCAACCACTGCGGCCACGTCGCGCGGCGGACACTGTCTGCGTGTCAGCAAGGTCCGGTTCGGGTCACGGAGCGACGCTTCATGCCGGCGCCGCTCCGCGTAGCCTATAGTTCGACTTGCTCGGAAATCGCCAGCGCGTCATCGACCTCTATCCCGAGGTAGCGGACGGTGCTCTCCAGCTTCGTGTGACCGAGTAGCAGCTGGACGGCGCGGATGTTGCCCGTTTTCTTGTAGATTTGTGATGCCTTTGTCCGCCTCATTGAGTGCGTACCATATCGTTTCGGGTCGAGGCCGATGCTGGCCACCCATCTGCCTACGATCCTCCCATACTGCCTCGTAGACATGTGCGGCTTAGCGCGAACCCGGCTGGGGAAAAGGAAATCCCTTTCGGTCAGGCCTCGGCCTGCGATCCATGCACCGACGGCCGCGCGTGTCTGCTCCGTGATCTCGAACTGCACTGGCCGCCCTGTCTTCTTCTGTACGATAACCGCCCGATCACGCACGCTACCCGAAAGGGCGACGTCTCCGACGGTGATCGTAACCAGGTCGCAACCGCGCAGCGTGCTGTCGATCGCGAGATTGAACAGCGCAAGATCGCGTTCTGCGCCTGATACCTGCAGTCGCGTCCGGATGCTCCAGACTTCTCGTGGCTTGAGCGGAGGCTTCTGGCCAACAATGTGGCCTGGGTTCCAACTAGGCATGGTCCTTCTCCCATGCCGCCCTCCACAGCCGCAGCGCCCGATGCGGGCTCGCGCATTCTAGCGCCTCCGGAGCCGACAATGAGGGGTACTTCAATAGGTCGGATACCGGCTCTCCCGTTGAAGCTGACCGCGGTAATGGGCGCAGTCGCGCCACAGGCTGCCATCAGGGTTGCTACTGGCAGAACGCACACTTTCTCCCCGTTGCGGGCGGATTCGAGATCGGTCGTGGCTGGGATGCTTTGTGCCGACGGTTCGATGGGCCGTATCTCCGAAAGAGACCAGCGTGCGTCCAACGCTAGCTTGGCCGACCGATCCACCGCACGATTTCATAGGCAGGCATCGGGCGGCGAAAACCCTTCAGCGTCAGTTCGCCAACCAGAACGGAATCGACCAGCGACTCGACAGCGCCGAGGACCCGCTGGCTAACAAGAATCTGGCGCGATTTGGCCTCCTCGCACAATCGGGCGGCATGGTTCGACACAGTGCCGATGACGGCATAGTCCGAGCGCTGATCAAAACCGATGCGCCCGATGGTTGCGTGGCCCCTGGCAATGCCGATCCCAAAGCCAAGCAAATAGTCCCGCTTGCGCCATCGCTCTGAATGCTCGTCAATCGCGTCGCGCATTGCAGCAGCCATTGAGACAGCTCTCTCGCTGTGGTCGGCGCATGCCAGTGGATCGTTGAAAACCACGACGATACCGTCGCCCACGAACCGCTCGAGAGTCCCCTCGTGGCGGACAATTTGTTCACCAAGACAGGAATGATACTCGGCAAGAACGGTCATGACTTCTTCGGGTTCGGCGGTCTCTGCGAAGGCAGTAAAGCCGCGCAAATCGCAAAAGACAACGGTCACCTCGCGACGGTGGCTCTGCAAGAGCGCATCTCCATTGCCCGCCGCAACGATGAGGTCGGCGACCTGTTCGGGCAGGAACCGCCTGAGCCGCGCCATTCGCTCGAGCTCCGTCACCTGATCGGCCACGGTTTGCTCGAGCGAGCGATTCCAGTCGGAAAGTTGCGCGGCTTGGTCCTCAAGGCGTTTGGCTTGGCTCGCGACAGTGTCGTGAAGCGCCTTCTGACGCAGCATCGAGCGCACCCGCGCTAACAGCGCCCTGTGCTCGAAGGGCTTTGTCAGATAGTCGTCGCCACCGGCGTCCAGCCCATCGACCACGTCGCGCGTGTCGGCTTTCGCAGTGACCAGAATAACGGGGATCGACCGCAGCGATTGATCATGCTTGAGCATGCGTACCACACTAGCTGAATGTCCATAAGGATCAGGTCTGGCCTGTGCGCTCCGGCTGCAGCGATGCCGGCGGCGCCGTCCGCTGCCTCGATCAGTTCGTATTCGGTGGTGGCAATGAGATCGCGGATGATCTGGCGGTTGTCCTCGGTGTCTTCCACCATCAGGATTCGTTTGCTCATGCGGCCCTCACGTCCTCATTCACCCGGATTGGTACCTTGAGACGGAATGTCGACCCTGACCCGATCACGGACTCGACGTCTATGGTTCCGCCATGCATTTCAACGATGCGCTTCGAGATCGCCAGGCCAAGACCTGTGCCACCCTTCTGCCTGGTGCTGCTGTTGTCGACCTGCTGGAATTCTTCGAAGATGAGAGCCTGGTCCTTGGACGCGATGCCGGGACCGGTGTCTCGGACGGTGATCTCGAAGTGCCCGTCGACCGCATCGGCAAGAATGTCGACCGCACCCGTTTCGGTGAACTTGACGGCATTGCCTGCAAGATTGAGCAGGACCTGCGTCAAACGGCGTTCGTCCCCGCGGCCGATTGGAAGTTTCTCGGCAACAGTCGTTGAAAGCTCGAGACCCTTCGCTCGTGCCAGCGGCTCGACAGCCGTAACGGCCGAACGAACAATCTGCGCGACGGAGTAGTCCTCGATCGCCAGCGTGAGCTGGCCGGCTTCGATCTTGGAAAGGTCGAGTACGTCGTTGATGAGCCCGAGGAGGTGACGGCCGTTTGCCTGCACGCGCGCGACGGTCGTCTTTGCCTTGTCCGGGAGTTCGCCGTAGATGCCGTCGACCAGCAGTTCTGTGAAGCCTAAGACCGAATTGAGCGGTGTCCTGAGCTCGTGACTCATGTTCGCTAGGAACTGCGACTTGTGGCGGCTAGCAGCCTCCAACTCCCGGCCTTTCTCCTCGATCTCCCGGAACAGCTTGGCATTCTGGATCGCGAGCACCGATTGGGCTGCGAAGGTCTCCAGCAGGTGGACAACTTGCTCATGGAAGGCACCTGGCTTGTAGCGCCTGACGACCAGTGCACCGACGATCTTGTTGGGCCTCAGCAGCGGAACGATCAGGATACCGCGATATCCGGCTTCGAGGATCGTCTTTCTTACAAGGAAGGATGAGGCCTCCTCGCTGAGGTCGGGAAACTGCACCGGCATGCAGCGCCCGGGTGCGTCGCCGATCCCCATGTCGGCCAGCCCGATCGTCTGGTGTGAGACTGCGGCGATAAGCTCATCGCTCATACCGAAGTTTGCGCGCGGACGGAATTGCTGCCGCGTGCTGCTGAACACGTAGATGGTGCCAGCATCCGTCTCCGACAACTGGACCGCTTTCGCGACGATCGTTTTCAGCACCGTGTCGAGATCCAGCGTCGAATTGACCGCCTTGCTCACCTCACCAAGCGCCTCGAGCTCACCAACAGACGCGGCAAGCTCGCGCGTCCGTGACTGCACCGCCTCGAAAAGCCGCGCATTCTCGATGGCGATCACCGCCTGGTCGGCGAATGTCTCGACGAGCGCGATCTCCTTGGGATTGAAAGGTTGCGGCTCAACCCTCGTCATGACGAATACGCCAACGAGATCACCTTCCCGCAACAGCGGGGCAGCGAGGACGGTGCGGAATCCGCCTGCCTCAGCGATCAAGGCGACGCGGTAGTCCGGATCAGCGGTCACGTCTTCGATTTGCACGATCCGCCGATCTTCGATTACGCGCCCTACGGCGGAGCCTCGGCCTGCGGCAAGCGCTGGAAGTGGATTGGCGTCGACATAAGCACGGAAACTGGGCGGGTAGCCATGCGTCGACACATAGCGGAATACGCCATCCAGCAACTGCACGATACCACCCTTGTCGGCACGGCAGAGCCTGACAGCCGATTCCACCAACGTATCGAGCACGACCTGCAGATCGAAGGTAGAGCGGCTGATGACCTTCAGAACGTCTGCAGTGGCGGTCTGCTGCTGAAGGGCTTCGTCGAGCTGCTGGGTGCGTGTCTCAATCTCCTGATACAGGCGCCCCAGCTGGTCGGAGGTCTGGTTGACGTTAGCGGCGAGCACTCCAAGTTCGTCGCGATTGGCGACGGCAACCTGTTGGGCGAAGTCGCCGGCCGCTATCTGGCTGAGGCGCGTCTCGATCTTCTTGACCGGTTCGATCAACGACCAGGAGATGATGTAGCCGAGCCCCAACGCCAGCAGGATACTGCCCACAGCAAACGAGACCACGATCAGTCTGGACGTGCCGTACGCACCCTCGGTCGTTTCGATGGCCACTACCATGTCGGCCTCGGCCATGTTGACCAGCTGGTTTGTCAGCCGCTCGAGGCTATCAGCCGACGGTATGATTTCATCAAGCTGAACCTTGCGCGCCTCCTCAGTGCGGCCGGCGCGGACGAGCTCTGCCACGTGCGTCACCCCGGCCGTCAGCCGTTCGTACTCTTCCCTGACCTGGCCAAGCACTTCCACCTCGGCTTTGGCGACGAACTCCATGCGGTCGAGGTCGTAGCCGAACTGGTTGAGCTGGCGCAGCGCCGCATCCAGCATCCGGTCGTCCTGAAGCAAAAGGGCGGTGGAGATGCCGTAGAGCTGGGTGGTCGTATCGTGCTGGACCTGGCGATAGGCTGCTATCCGGCGCTGCAACTTGATCAGCTCGTTTGTTTGATCATTGACCCCACTCAGCACCTGCAACCCGACGGCCCCGAGCACGATCAGCAGGCCGACAATCGACAGGAACGCGATCAAGAGCTTGGTCTGGACGCGCGCCGGCAGCCGGGCAACCCAGCCAACGAGCCGGTTCGTTATGCTATTTGGATTCGTCCAAGAGGCTGAGAAGGTCATCCCGGAACTCCTCCAGGTCGAACCGGACACCAAGATACTGTACTCGCAAGATGCCACCGGGGTCCACGAGCGACGTCAACAAGGTATGGTCGACATCTCCGTTCGCCGCTTTCTTCGCGATGACCCCGTATTTCCGTCCAACCTCATGGACAATCGCCGGATCACCGGTAAGAAACGACCAGCCCTTCAGATCGGCGCCAAAATTCTGCGCATATTCCTTCAAAACATCGGGCGTGTCGCGCTCCGGGTCGACGGTGATCGAAACGAAGGCGATTTTCGGTCCGAATGCACTACCCAACTTTTCCTGCACGCTGGCCATATGGGCGGTCAGCATGGGGCAGACGTCGGTACAGTACGTATAGATGAATGATACGGAGACCACCTTGCCGCGAAAGTCGTGCAGCGACACACGCACACCGTCCTGCGATACCAAGGTAAAGTCCGGCGCCTGTCCGATCGTCGGCAGGCGCTCGTCGTGCGGCGCGTCGTGCGCGTGTGCCGGCCCGGCCATCAGCGCCAGCACCAAGATGCGCGCCGCCCACTCGCTCATGTTTTCATCTCGCGCTTGACCTCCTTGAAAAAGCGCCAATCCGTGCCGTTCGCGATGATCTCGTTTGGGTTCGACTTGACAATCCCGGCTTCATGCAGCCGCAGCGAGAAGAACCTCATCGTGTCCTCGGGATCGAAGTCGCGCCAATTAGAGTATGGGAGCTCGCGGAGCGACTGCACGGCGTAGTCGTATTGTTCGGTGTGTCCGCCATCCACCAGGAGGCGTGCCACCCGTTCCGGTTCGGCCGCGCAGATGTCGGCCGATTTGATGATGGCCCGGATGACGCGCTTGGTGGCAGCTGGATTTTTCTCGGCATACGCAGCGTTGACCGCCAGCATGCAGCAGTAATATTGCGACCACGGCCGGTCCTTGGAACTGTCGAGGATGACGTGGCCGACTTTGCGGGCGCGGAGGTCTTGAGCCTCAGGCGGAAAAGCCAGGAAGGCGTCGACCTTGCCCTCGGCGAAGAGCTCCGCCGGCTTTGCCTCGCCGACGATCCATTCGATGTCGCGTTGCGGATCGAGGCCGACATAGGTCGCCATGGCACTGACGAAGATATGCGGATCCGACGATAGATTGCCGCCGACGCCGACTTTGCGGCCCTTGAGATCCGCGATGCTCTTGATGTCCTCGCGTCCGAACAACTCGTAGCAGCCGACATGCACTCCGGAGATCACCTTGATCGGGGCGCCAGTGTCGACTGGAATGATTAGGGCCGTGGCAAAGTCAATGCCGAAGTCGATGTCGCCGCGCGCCAGCATCTCGGTCTGGGCGATACCAGCTTCGGCGGCCACGAAGCCGAAATCTGAGAACCCCTCTGCTCGGATCAGATCCTCGGCGACGTACTGCGGAGCAATGCAGATACCGGGCGCCGCCGCAAAGCGGGCGATTGTGGTTTCAGGTGCCGCTTCGGCGGCGGCCGCGTTGCGGCCCTTTGCAAGACCCACACCTGCGAGCGCGGACAGGCCTGTGAGGAAACGGCGGCGGTTCTGGATGATCTGCATAAGCCTTTCCTTCCCTGATGGGACACGACGTTCGGCGATTGCCTACGTCTTCAACTCCTGCTTTA